>JAZIHR010000156.1:0-6651 GCA_036678445.1 Alphaproteobacteria bacterium | reverse complement strand
GCGCTGCCATATCAGCCCCCCGTTCCCACCCGGCGACTGGAGGCTTTGGATGCCGCTTCTGGTGATGAAATTCGGCGGCACCTCGGTGGCCGATCTGGACCGCATCGCGAATGCGGCCAAGAAGGTCCAGCGCGAGGTCGAGCGCGGCTATGACGTGATCGTCATCGTCAGCGCCATGGCCGGCAGGACCAACGAACTGGTCGGCTGGGTCGAGGGCACCTCGCGGCTGTATGACGCGCGCGAATACGACGCCGTGGTCGCGAGCGGAGAGAACGTCACCGCCGGGCTGATGGCGCTGCGCTTGCAGGAAATGGGCGTGCCCGCGCGCAGCTGGCAGGGCTGGCAGGTGCCGATCAACACCACCGACCAGCACGGGTCGGCGCGCTTCGTGTCGATCCCGCGCGACAACATCGACCAGAAATTCGCCGAAGGAATGCGCGTGGCCGTGGTCGCCGGGTTCCAGGGGGTGGCGCCGGACGGGCGGATCACCACGCTGGGCCGGGGCGGCTCGGATACCACCGCGGTCGCCTTTGCCGCCGCTTTCGGCGCCGAACGCTGCGACACCTACACCGATGTGGATGGTGTCTATACCACCGACCCGCGGATCAGCGCCAAGGCGCGCAAGCTCGACCGCATCGCTTTTGAGGAGATGCTGGAGCTTGCCTCGCTGGGGGCCAAGGTGTTGCAGACCCGTTCGGTCGAACTGGCGATGCGCTTCAAGGTGCCGCTGCGGGTGCTGTCGTCCTTTGACGAAACCGATGAGACCAGCGGCACGCTGGTGTGCGATGAGGATCAGATCATGGAAGCCAAGGTCGTCACGGGCATTGCCTATTCGCGGGACGAGGCCAAGATCACCCTGGTCACGGTCGAGGACCGGCCCGGCATCTCGGCCGCCATCTTCGAGCCGCTGGCCGCGGCGGGCGTGAACGTGGACATGATCGTCCAGAACATTTCGGAAAAGAACTACGAAGACCACGCCGGCGCGGTGACGGACATGACGTTTTCCGTCCCCGTCGCGCAGGTCGAACACGCCCGCCGCGCGATGGAAGCCGCGCGCAGCGAGGGCAAGATCGCCTATGACGAGCTGAGCGTGGATTCCGAGGTCGCCAAGGTCTCTGTCGTGGGCATCGGGATGCGCAGCCATGCCGGTGTCGCCGCGCGCATGTTCCGGGCGCTGGCCGACGAAAATATCAACATCAAGGTCATCTCGACCAGCGAAATCAAGATTTCAGTGCTGATCGACCGTAAATATATGGAACTGGCCGTGCAGGCGCTGCATGATGCCTTCGAGCTGGAAAAAGCCTGACGCCTGCCCGTCGGCCATGTCCGGGCGGACACCGCAAACAGAAAGCGCGCCGCAGATGCAGGAACGGACGGAAAGCGAATCGCGAAAGCTGCTGCGGCGGCTGCGCGATACGCTGGCCGCGCCCGGCGACGGGCAGGCGCGGCTGAACAGCATCACCCATCACATTGCCGATTCGATGCGGACGCAGGTCTGCTCGATCTACCTGTTCCGCGACGCCGATACGCTTGAGCTTTGCGCGACCGAGGGGCTGCGCCCCGAGGCCGTCCATCAGACCCGGCTGCGGCTGGGCGAGGGGCTGGTGGGTCGCGTCGCCCGCACCGGCCAGCCGGTGAACACCGCCAACGCCCCCGCCGAGCCCGGTTTCCGCTACATGCCCGAAACCGGAGAGGAAGTGTTCCCCTCGTTCCTGGGCGTGCCGATCCAGCGCGTCGGCGAAAGGCTGGGGGTGCTGGTCGTCCAGTCCCGCGAGGCGCGCGAGTTTTCCGAGGATGAAGTCTACGGCCTGGAAGTCGCCGCCATGGTGCTGGCCGAAATGGCCGAGCTGGGCGCATTTCTGGGCCATGGCGACCGCGCCGGCCACCGGCTGGCCGCGGTGTTCCGCGGCGTTCCCGCGCAGGAAGGCGCGGCCGAGGGGCAGGTCTGGCTGCACGAACCCCGCGTCGTCATCACCAACCCGGTCGGCGACGACCCCGAAAAGGAACGCGCCCGGCTGGCCGAGGCCGTGGCCATGCTGCGCCAGACCGTGGACGAGATGGTCAGTTCCGCCGATCTGGCCAGCGACGAAGGCCGGGGGGTGCTGGAAACCTACCGGATGTTCACCCGCTCGCGCAGCTGGCTGCGGCGGATGGAAGAGGACATCGACCTGGGGCTGTCGGCCGAGGCCGCGGTGGACAAGGAACAGTCCCACGCCCGCGCCCGGCTGGAAAGCACCGCCGACCCCTATCTGCGGGAACGGCTGCATGATCTGGACGATCTGTGGAACCGGCTGCTGCGCATCCTGACCGGGCAGGGCCGCGACACCGGCATCCCGATGCCCGACAACCCGATCCTGGTCGCGCGCAACATCGGCCCGGCCGAGTTGCTGGAATACGGCCGCCGGCTGCGGGGGGTGGTGCTTGAGGATGGCTCGGTCGGCAGCCATGCGGCGATCGTGGCGCGGACGCTGGCGATTCCGCTGGTGGTCCATGCCGGGCGCATCACCGCCGAGGCGCTGAGCGGGGACACGATCCTGGTCGATGGCGACAGCGGCGTGGTGCACCTTCGCCCCGAAGAATCTGTGGCGGCCGCGTTCCGGGAACGCACCGCCATGCAGGCCAAGGCGATGCAGCGCTATGCCGGGCTGCGCGACCTGCCCGCGACCACGAAATGCGGCACCACCCTGCGGCTGTGCATGAATGCCGGGCTGATGGCGGATCTGCCCAGCCTGGTCAGTTCGGGCGCCGAAGGGGTGGGGCTGTTCCGCACCGAGCTGCAATTCCTGATCCGCACCCGGGTGCCGCAGCGGGCCGAGCTGGCGGCCTCGTATCGCCGGGTGATGGACAATGCCCGCGGCCGCCCGGTGGTGTTCCGCACGCTCGACATCGGCTCGGACAAGATCCTGCCCTATATGAAGCGGATCGAGGAACCCAACCCCGCGATGGGGTGGCGGGCGATCCGCGTCGGGCTGGACAAGCGCGGCGTACTCAAGATGCAGTTGCAGGCGCTGATCCGGGCCGCGGCGGGGCGCGAACTGAACATCATGTTCCCCTTTGTCGCCGATGGCGAGGAATTCGCCTGCGCCCGCGCCATGCTGGTCGAGCAGATGCAGCGCGAGGCCGCGTTGGGCCACCAGATGCCGGCCGGCGTCAAGGTCGGCGCGATGCTGGAAACCCCGTCGCTGGCCTTTGCTCCCGACGGATTCTTCCGCAGCTGCGACTTCATCTCGATCGGGGGCAACGACCTCAAGCAGTTCTTCTTTGCCGCCGACCGGGAAAACGAGCGGGTGCGGCGGCGCTATGACACGCTGTCGGTGCCCTATCTGGGGTTCCTCGAAATGATCATCCGCCGCTGTGCCGAACACGGCGTGCCGCTGAGCTTCTGCGGCGAGGACGCCGGCCGCCCGCCCGAGGCAGCAGTGTTCGCGGCGCTGGGGTTGCGCACGCTGTCGATGCGTCCGGCCTCGATCGGGCCGGTCAAGGCGCTGCTGCGCAGCATCGACCTGACCGCCCTGCGCGAGGTGATCGAGGAAGGGCGCGCGGCCGGCGTGGCCAGCCTGCGCCCGGCGGTGCTGCGCTTTCTTGCCTCTGCCGGTTAATCCGCCGCGCAGCCAGCCAGCGCTACCCCGACCGAACGGATCAGCGCCGGGTACATCTGCGGCCCCGGCGGGATCTGCGCGCCGACCGGGTCCAGCACCCGCGTCACCACATCCCGCCCCTGGAACACCGTGGCGATCAGGTCGGGGTCGAACTGCGGCTCGGTCAGGGCGCAGGTGACGCCCAGTTCCGCGGTCCGGTCCCGCAGCTCGGCAATGCGGGCGGGGCCGGGGGTGGATGCGTCGCTGATCGCGATTGCCCCTGTCGCCGGCAGGTCGAAGCGGTTTTCGAAATACTGGTAGGCATCGTGGAACACCACATAGCGCAGTCCGCGCAGCGGGGCGATCTCGGCCCGGGTGTCGGCGGCGGCGGCGTCGATCTCGGCCGCGCCCCCGGCGGCATTGGCCAGGTAAAGCGCGGCGTTGTCCGGGTCGGCGCCGGCCAGCGCCCGGGCGATCGTGTCCAGCCAGAGCTTGCCGTTTTCAGGGTCCAGCCAGGCGTGGGGGTCGATCGGGCCGTGGTCGTGCCCGTCGTGGGCGTCATGGCCGTCCTGCGCGGCGTGATCGTCGTGCGAATGAGCCTCGAACAGCGCGCTGCTGCGGCTGGGCAGGATGGTGGTGCCGGGGCTGTGCAGCAGGTCGATCCGCGTGGCCGTGCCGGCCAGCGTTTCCAGCGGGCGGTCGAGCCAGGGCACCAGCTCGGACCCCACCGTCACCACGATCTGCGCCGATTGCAGCGCCTGCGCGTCCGACGGGCGCATCGCGTGAAAATGCGGCGAGGCTCCGGGCGGGACCAGCAGCGCCGGTTCGCCCACCCCCTGCATCACCCGCGCGACCAGCGAATGCACCGGGGCGATGTCGGCTACCACACGCGGCGGCGCGGCTGCGGCGGGGGCTGCCAGGGCGGCAAGGGCGATGACCAAAAGGGGACGTGACATTTCGCTGGCTCCGCATTAGATTGCCGGCGTGAGTTATATTATAACAGAACACCCGTCAACGCGGTGTTCCCCGGCGGTCGGAGGGCCGGACCATGCATGACCACGCCAGCTGCATCCGGGCAGCCCTTGCCCATGCTGAAAGCCACTGCGCGCGCGAGGGGTTGCAACTGACCCCGGTGCGGCTGCGGGTGCTGGAAATCCTGCTTGAGGAACATCGCGCACTGGGGGCTTACGAGATCCTCGACCGGCTGCGGGACGAGGGGCTGGGCGGGCAGCCGCCGGTGGTCTACCGCGCGCTGGACTTCCTGATCCGCGCCGGGCTGGTCCACCGGATCGAGACGCTGAACGCCTTTGCCGCCTGCGCCCATGCGGGCGAGGGGCATGTCCCTGTCTTTCTGGTCTGCCGCCAGTGCCGCCATGTGATCGAGACCCCGGCCCCCGCCGGTGGCCAGCTGGAACGCGCCGCCGAAGGCGCCGGCTTTGCCATCGAAACCACCGTGCGCGAGGCCGAGGGCCTGTGCGCCGATTGCAGGATCGCGGCATGAGCGCGGCGTCCGATGTCCTGGTGGCGCTGTCGGGCGTTTCCGTCGAACTGGGCGGGCAGGAAATCCTGCGCGACATCGACCTGACCATCAGGCGGGGCGAAATCGTGACCGTGGTCGGGCCGAACGGCTCGGGCAAGACCACCTTGATGCGGACGATCATCGGCGCGGTCGCGCCGTCGCGCGGGCGGGTGATCCGGGCCAGGGGGCTGCGGCTGAGCTATGTGCCCCAGCGGCTGGCCGTCGATCCGACCATGCCGATGACGCTGGGCCGGTTCATGAACCTGCCGCACCGGCGCGACGCCGCCACCATCGCCGCGGCGCTGGAGCGGGCGGGCCTGGCGGGGATGGAACAGCGCCCGGTGACGGGGCTGTCGGGCGGGCAGATGCAGCGGGCGCTGCTGGCGCGGGCGCTGCTGAACGACCCCGAGCTGCTGATCCTGGACGAGGGCACCGCCGGGCTGGACCAGCCCGGAGTCGCGGCCTTTTACGCGCGGATCGAGCAGGTGAACGCCGAAACCGGCTGCGCGGTGCTGATGGTCAGCCATGATCTACAGATCGTGATGCGGGCCTCGGACCATGTGGTCTGCCTGAACCGGCATATCTGCTGCGAGGGGACGCCGGAATCGGTGTCGCTGTCGCCGGCCTATCGGGGGCTGTTCGGCGGCGCCGACGCGGGCGCGGTGGCGCTGTATCGCCACCACCACAACCACAGCCACGACGACGGCCTGCCCTGCACGGGCGAGGGGCCGGATCATCACGGGGACGCTGCCTGATGCTGGATGATTTCATGGTGCGGGCGGCGCTGGCCGCGGTGGGGCTGGCGGTGGCCTGCGCGCCGCTGGGTTGTTTCGTGGTCTGGCGGCGGATGGCCTATTTCGGCGACGCCACGGCCCACGCGGCCTTGCTGGGGGTGGCGCTGTCGCTGGCATTGTCGCTGCCGCTGTTCGCGGCGGTGGTCGTGGTGGCGCTGGCGATGGCGGCGCTGGTCGCGGGGCTGTCGGGGCGGCAGTCGGTCGATACCGCCCTGGGGGTGCTGTCGCATGGCGCACTGGCCGCGGGGCTGGTCGCGGTCAGCTTCGTGCCGGGGGTGCGCACCGACCTGAACGCCTATCTGTTCGGCGACATCCTGTCGGTCACGCGCACCGACCTGGCGCTGATCTGGGCTGGTGCCGCCGCCGTGGTGGCGCTGATCGCCTGGCGCTGGTCGGCTCTGCTGCTGTCCACCCTGTCGCCCGAGATGGCGCTGGCCGACGGCATCCGTCCGCGCGCCGAGCAATGGGTGCTGAATATCGCCTTGGCGCTGGTGGTGGCGGCCGGCATCCGCATCGTGGGGGCGTTGCTGGTCAGCGCCTTTTTGATCATTCCTGCCGCAGCGGCGCGGCCGCTGGCGCGCTCGCCCGAGGGGATGGCCGTCGCCACCGCCCTGATCGGTGCGGCCGCCGGGCTGGGCGGGCTGGCGGCGGCGTTCCGGCTGGACACGCCGACCGGGCCGACCATCGTCTGCGCGGCGGCGGCGATCTTTGCGCTGGCGATGGGGGTTTCGCTGGGGCGCCGCCGGGCCGGGGCCTGAGC
>JAZIHR010000155.1:0-6663 GCA_036678445.1 Alphaproteobacteria bacterium | reverse complement strand
CGGGCGGGCCGGGCCGGTCAATGTCCCGCCCTCGGGTCGATGGCCGCCGTCACGATGTCGACGATCAGGTTCACGACAATGAACATCGCCGCCATGACCAGCATGAACCCCTGCAACGGCGCGTAGTCCAGGTTGACGATGCTGTCGATCGCGAATGCCCCGATGCCGGGCCAGGAAAACACCCGCTCGACCAGCACGTTGGCACCCAGCATGTAGGAAAACACCATCCCCATGGTGGTGACCACCGGCAGCATGGCGTTGCGCAGCGCATAGACCACGACGATCCTGCCCCGCGACAGCCCGGCGGCGCGGGCCGAACGGATGAACTCGGACCCCAGCGCGGCGATCATCGAGGCGCGGGTCATCCGCGCCAGCGGCGCCAGGGCGAACAGCGCCATGGTCGTCGCCGGCAGCAGCATCTGGTGCAGCGCGGCCACGAATACCTGCCCGTCGCCGGCCAGCAGCGCATCGAGGGTCAGAAAGCCGGTGACGCGGTCCGGCTCGAACAGGAACGGGTCCAGCCGGCCGATGGGTTCGGGCACCACTCCGGCCAGGAAATAAAAGACATAGATCAGCAGCAGCCCGGTGACAAAGGTCGGCATCGACACGCCCAGCGTCGCGATCAGCCGCGCGGCATGATCGACCAGCGACCCGGGGCGCAGCGCCGCCACCAGCCCCAGCGGCACCGCGACCCCGACGGCAAGGACGAACGCAAGCAGCGTCAGCTCGGCCGAGGCCGGCAGCCGCCGGGCCAGCTCGGCCGTTACCGGCTGGCCGGTCGCGATCGAGCGCCCCAGGTCGCCCTGCGCCAGATCACCCAGATAGAGGACGAACTGTTCGTAAAGCGGCTTGTCCAGCCCCAGGCTTTCGCGCACCACGGCGATGTCGGCCTCGGTCATCGCGGGGTTCGAGGCAAAGAACACCGCCGGATCGCCCGGCAGCACCCGGGTCAGCAGGAAGGTCACCATCACGACCCCGAACAGCGTGGGCACCGCGGACAACAGGCGCAGGCCGATCCGGGTCATGCCGCCGCCCCCCTGCGGGCCGCGCGCCACAGCGGGGACAGGCCCGCGCCCGCAGACCGCGCATGGCCGGAAGCGGCCGCCGTGACCCTGCGCATGAACCCCTTGACCCAGATCCGTCCGGTCATTTCCCTGTCCTTGCAGATGCGGCCCGCAGGCCGCGCCGGCAGGTGCCGCTGCACCCCCCTGCCCCGGAACCCGTCTGCCGGTCTTGTAGCGCGCGCGCCGCGCCGCGGCAAAGCCGGGAAATGATCGCCCGCCGCGCGGACCCGGCCGGCAGCGCCGCCCCGTGCCGACAGGGGTTGCCAAGGCGGCGCCGTCCCGGGAAGAAAGCTCCGTCGCCTTCCCGTTCCGCGGGCAGAGGCCCGGCTGCGGCCCCAACCAGACCAACACGGAAGATACACATGAAACGGCGTGATTTCCTGGCACTCGGCGGTGCCCTTGGCGCAAGTCTTGTTCCCATGACGAAATGGGCACATGCCCAGCCCCCGGCCCGGTCGCGCGACGGCATCCTGCGCGTTCTCAGCGAAGGGGCGGCGAATTCCTTCGATACGTTCTCGGTCGGGGTGAACCGCAACGCAATGCAGATCACCTGGAACGTCTATGACCGGCTGGTCAGGTTCGCCTACAAGGACCGCGGCGACGGCACCGCCATCTATGACTATTTCGACATCCAGCCCGAACTGGCCGAATCCTACGAGATTTCCGACGACGGCAGGACCATGACCTTTTACCTGCGCCGGGACGCGGTGTTCCACGACGGCGCCCCGGTCACGGCCGAGGATGTGAAATGGTCGCTTGACCGCGTGGTGGCCAGCCCGATCGGCAAGGCCCAGTTCACCACCGGCTCGATGACCGACCCCGAACAGTTCGTGGTGGTCGATGCCCATACGCTGCGCATCGACCTGCCGCAGCCGGACCGTTTCGCGCTGCCCAACCTGGCGCTGCCCTACCCGATCATCGTCAACTCGCGCCTGGCGCTGCAACACGCGACCGACGACGATCCCTTTGCCATGGAATGGCTTCAGGCCAACCCGGCAGGCGGCGGCGCCTATCGGGTCGCCCGCGCCGAGGTGGGCGAGCGGATCCTGTTCGAACGCTTCGCCGACTGGAAATCGGGGCCGCAGCCGGGGTTCGAGCAGGTGCTGTGGCAGACCGTCCCGGCCGCCGAAAGCCGGGTGGCCGCGCTGCTCAAGGGGGATGCGGACGTGGCGCAGGACCTGCCGCCCAAGGACGTGCAGGACCTGCTGGCGAACGATACGGTGCGGGTGGTGGGCGTGCCGACCTCAAGCTTCCAGCTGATCGGCATGAACAGCCGGATGGCGCCGTTCGACGACGTGCGGGTGCGGCAGGCGATCGCCTGGGCGCTGCCCTACGACGCGATGTTCCAGGTGGCGCTGTTCGGCCGCGGAGAGCCGCTGTTCGGCGGCACCCCCGGCGCCCCGGAAACCACGCGCTTTCCGCAGCCGCTGGGCTATTCCACCGATCTCGACCGCGCCCGCGCCCTGCTGGCCGAGGCAGGGCTGGCCGACGGGTTCGACACCAGCTTTTCGTTCGAGCTGTCGGCCGCCACGGTGGCAGAGCCGGTCGCGCTGCTGTTGCAGGAAAGCCTTGGCAAGATCGGCATTCGCGTCACCATCGAGAAAGTGCCCGCCGGGCAGCTTGGCACGCTGTTGCAGGACAAGAAGGTGCCGTTCTTCTTCGAGGGCTCGATCTCGTATCTGACCGACCCCGATTATTTCTTCCGGGTGTTCTATTCGGGGGAAACCCGCTGGAACTTCGGGTCCTACAGCAACCCGGAACTGGACGCGCTGGTCGAAAAGACCCGTTACGAGACCGACCGGGCCACCTATGACGCCGATGTGAAAACCATGATCGAACTGGCCAGGCGCGACGTGCCGGTCATCCTGCTGTGGCACCCGTCGCTGGATGTCGGGATGCAGAAATCGGTGGAAAACTACAGCTACGCCTTTCACCGCCAGCTGGATTTCCGCCCGCTTCGGCGGGGGTAAGGGCTGCCGCAGGGCGGCCCGCGCCGAAACCGCCCGCCGGAACTGCCCGCCCGAACCGCCTGCCGGGCCGGCAGGCGGCGGCAAGGCCGGCCCGCGCCCCCTGCCCCGCACTGGCACTGGCACTGGCACCGACGCCAGCAGGATGCGCCGCATCAGGCGGCGGGCGGCTTATGCCGGGCGGTCGGGGCGGCCGGCCATCAGCCGCAGCGGGGTATAGGTGATGACGGTCTCGCCCCGCTGGTTCACGATGCGATTGCGGGTGCGCACCAGCCCGCGGTTGTGCTTTTTTGCCGGGCGCAGCTCGGTCACCTCGATCTCGACATGGATCGTGTCGCCCTGCATCACCGGCCCCTCGACGTTCAGTTCCATGTGCAGGAACGCCAGCCCGGTGCCCTGCCCGGTTGCGTTCAGCACCAGCCCCTCGGCCAGCGCATAGATCAGCGCGGCAGGCGCCGGGCGCCCCTCGATCGCGGCGTGGGCCGCGCGGTATTCCGCATCCAGGAACAGCGATTCCAGCATCCCCGCCGAGGACACGAAATTGACGATGTCGGTTTCGGTGATCGTGCGGCCAAAGGTGCGGAAGCGGTCTCCGACCTTCAGTTCGTTCCAGTGGAATCCTTCTCCGACAAGTTTCATGGGGGTTTTCCTTCCTTGGGGCGCGCGGCGCGCGGAATGCCAGAACGGCGACATGGCCACCGATGACACCTGCCGCCGAAAACCGAAAGGCGGCGCGTATCCCCGGATGCGCCGTCCCGATCGTGGAACCCCGGAGGCCGCCAGAGGCTTGGTCAGATGCGGCCCCACAGGAAACGGCATGGGCAGGGAACCGACATGACACCGCGGGCGAACTGGAAAGGCGTGCTGAGGGTCGCCGAGCTGACCTGCCCGGTCGCGCTTTACACCGCGGCCTCGACCTCGGACCGGATCGCCTTTCACATCGTCAACCGCACGACCGGCCACCGCGTCCGCCGCGAATTCGTCGATGCCGGAACGGGAAAACCCGTCCCTCCCGGCGATCAGGTCAAGGGCTACGAACTGGCCGGGGGCGAGCATGTCGTGCTGGAACCGGACGAAATCGCCGCCGCCGTCCCCGACAGCGACAAGACGCTGGCGATCGAAGCGTTCCTGCCCTGCGACCAGATCGACGACCTGTATTTCGACCGGCCGTATTACCTTGCCCCCTCGGACCGCGGCGGGGATGCGGCCTTTGCCCTGATCCGCGACGGCATGGCGGCCCGGGGGGTCGCGGGCATCGCCCGCACGGTGCTGTTCAGGCGGATGCGCACGGTGCTGATCCGCGCCCACGGCCCGGGGCTGATCGCCACCACGCTGAACTTCGACCACGAGATCCGCCCGGCCGAGACCGCGTTCCGGGACATCCCGACGGCAGAGATCGGCGACGAGATGCTGGAGCTGGCCTGCCACATCATCAAGACCCGGACCGGCGCCTTCGACCCCGCCGCTTTCGACGACCGCTACGAGGCCGCGTTGCAGGAACTGGTCCGCGCCCGGATCGAGGGCCGCAGGATCGCCCCTCGCCCGGCACCAAGACGCGAAAAGGTCGTGGACCTGATGCAGGCGCTGCGCGAAAGCGCGCGGATCGGGGACAGGCCCGCGCGCGGCAAGGCCGGGCCTGCGCCCGGGCTCAGGTCGGGCACGGGGCGGACCAAGCCATGACCCTGGACGCCTATCGCCGGAAACGTGATTTCGCCGCCACGCCCGAACCCAGCGGCCGGCGCGGCCGCAAGGGCGGCAACGGCTTCGTCGTTCAGAAACACGCCGCCCGGCGGCTGCACTACGATTTCCGGCTGGAAATGGACGGGGTGCTGCGCAGCTGGGCGGTGCCCCGCGGCCCCAGCCTTGTCCCCGGCGAAAAGCGGCTGGCCGTGCAGGTCGAGGACCACCCGCTCGCCTACGGCGATTTCGAGGGCACGATCCCCCCGGACGAATACGGCGGCGGCACGGTGATCGTCTGGGACCGCGGCACCTGGGCGCCCATCGGCGACGCGGCCAGGGGGTATGCCAAGGGGCACCTGGAATTCACGCTGTCGGGCGAAAAGCTGCGCGGGCGCTGGCACCTGATCCGGATGCAGGGCAGGCCGGGCGGAAACCGTGAAAACTGGCTGCTGATCAAGGGCGACGACGAATTCGCCCGCACTCCGGACGCGCCCGACATCCTGGCCGAGCGCCCGGAATCGGCAAAGACCGGCCTCGACATCGCCGAGGTGGCGGCCAGGGGGGCGGGCACGCCCGGCAAGCCCCGCACCCGCAAGCCCGCGCCGGACCCTGCCACCGGCACCGCCGCCGATCCCAGCACCGCCCCCGACCTCCGCACCGCCCCCGACCCGGCCGCGATCAGGGGCGCGACGCGCGAACCCCTGCCGGATTTCGTCGCGCCGATGCTGGCGACGCTGGCGCGCTCGGCCCCCGCCGGCAAGCGCTGGGTGCACGAGATCAAGTTCGACGGCTACCGCCTGCTGGCGCGGATCGAGTCAGGCCGCAGCGAAAAGGCGCGGGTCAGGCTGCTGACCCGCGGCGGGCTGGACTGGACCGGCCGCTTTGGCGAACAGGTGGTCGCCCAGCTGCGCGCCCTGCCCGTCGGCACCACGCTGATCGACGGCGAAATGGTGGTGGAAACCGACAGCGGAGCTTCGGACTTCGGGGCCTTGCAGGCGGACCTGGGCGCGGGGCGCAGCGACCGCTTTGTCTTTTACGGCTTTGACCTGCTGCATCTGGACGGCTGGTCCCTACGCGACCTGCCGCTGACCCGGCGCAAGGCGATGCTGGAACCGATCCTGGCCGAGGCCGGCACGCGGCTGCGCTACAGCAGCCATTTCGACGAAAGCGGCGCCATGGTGCTGCGCCACGCCTGCCGGCTGAGCCTTGAGGGCATCGTGTCCAAGCTGCGCGACGCGCCCTATCGCCCCGGGCGCAGCAAGTCGTGGATCAAGTCGAAATGCTCGGCCCGGCAGGAATTCGTCATTGGCGGCTATGTGCCCTCGACCACCTCGCGGCAGGCAGTGGGTTCGCTGGTGCTGGGGGTCTATGAAAACGGGCGGCTGGAGCATGTCGGCCGCGTCGGCACCGGGTTTTCGGCGGCGGTGGCGGGAGAGTTGTTCCAGCGGCTGGAACGCATCCGCACGGACGCCAGCCCCTTTGCCGGCCGCCTGACCGCCGAACAGGCGCGGCAGGTCCGATATGTGCGCCCCCAGCTGGTCGCCGAGGTCGAGTTCCGCGCCTGGACCGCGGACGGCCACCTGCGCCACGCCGCCTTCCGCGGCCTGCGCGAGGACAAGCCCGCCACCGAGATCCTGCGCGAGACCCCGGCCGAACCGCCGCCCCGGACTCCACCCCTGTCGTCGCCCCGGACGTCGCCCCGGACGCCGCGGCCGAATGTGACGCTGACCCATCCCGACCGGCTTTACTGGCCCGCGCAGGGCATCACCAAGGAAGGGCTGGCCGACTATTATACTCAGGTCTGGCGCCGCATCGCGCCCTTTGTGGTCAACCGGCCGCTGGCGCTGCTGCGCTGCCCCGACGGGATCGAGGGCCCGAAGTTCTTTCAGAAACACGCATGGAAGGGGCTGAACCCGAATGTCCGGCGGGTCATCGACCCCGCGCCCCCCGAC
>JAZIHR010000154.1:0-6723 GCA_036678445.1 Alphaproteobacteria bacterium | reverse complement strand
CTCCGGCCCCGCGCCCCGCCGCCGCGGTCTTTCTTGCGAAAACATCCTGCGGGGGGGCGGGGGGCGGGGGCAAGCCTTCGCCCGGCCGCGCCGCTCAACCCAGCGCGGCCAGGATCCGTGCCCAGCTGCGCGCGCCTTTCGCAAAGCTCTCCACGTCGTATTTTTCGTTCGGCGAATGGATGCGGTCGTCGTCGCGGCCAAAGCCGACCAGCAGCGAATCCATCCCCAGAAGCCGCTTGAAATCCCCCGCCACCGGGATCGAGCCGCCGGCGCCGATAAAGGCCGCCTCGCGGCCCCATTCCTCGGTCAGTGCCTGCCGCGCCGCCGTGAACGCAGGGTCGGCGATGTCCATGACGCTGGCCATCGAGCCGCCGTGCGGGTGGAACTCGACGGTGCAGTCCTCGGGCAGGAAGTCGCGGACATGGGCGCGCAGCGCGGCGCGGATCGATTCGGGGTCCTGCGTTCCGACCAGCCGGCAGGACACCTTGGCCCGGGCCTCGGCCGGCAGAACGGTCTTGAAGCCCTCGCCGGCATAGCCGCCCGCGATGCCGTTGATTTCAAAGGTCGGGCGGCTCCAGACCATTTCCAGCCCGCTGCAGCCGGGCTCGCCGACGGGATGGCGCAGCCCGACCTGCGACAAAAAGTCGCCCGCATCGAACCCCAGCGCCTGCCAGTCCGCGCGCAGCGCCTCGGGCAGTTCGGGCACGCCGTCGTAGAACCCGGGCAGCGTCACCCGCCCCTGCGCGTCCTTCAGCGCGGCCAGCGCGTTCACCAGCACCTGTAGCGGGTTCGCGGCCAGCCCGCCGAAGCTGCCGGAGTGCAGGTCTCGGTCGGCGCCGCGGATCACGATTTCCTCGCCCAGCAGCCCGCGCAGCTGGGTGGTGATCGCCGGGCGCCCGTCGGCATACATGCCGGTGTCGCAGATCAGCGCCAGGCTGGCGCGCAGCCGTTCGGCGTTGTCGCGCAGGAACCCTTCAAGGCTGGGAGAGCCGGATTCCTCTTCGCCCTCGAACAGCAGCACCAGCCCGTCAGGCAAGGCGCCATGCACGGATTTCCAGGCCCGACAGGCCTCGACAAAGGTCATCAGCTGGCCCTTGTCGTCGCTGGCGCCGCGGCCGCGGATCACCGGGCCGGCGGGGGTGTCCTCGATCACCGGGTCGAAGGGGTCGCGGTCCCACAGCGCCAGCGGGTCGACCGGCTGCACGTCGTAATGACCATAGAACAACAGGCTGCGGCGCGTCCCCGGCTGGCTGCGGGCGACCACCATCGGGTGGCCCGGCGTGTCCTCGACCGTGGCCTCGAAACCCAGCGCCGCCAGTTCGTCGCGCAGCCAGGCGGCTGCCTCGCGCACCCGCCCCGCATAGGCCGGGTCGGTCGAGATCGAGGGGATGCGCAGGAACTCCCTCAGCCGCTCCAGCGCTGCGGGCAATCCCCGGTCCAGGCTGTCCAGCATTTCGTCCAGCGGCGCGATCCTTGCCATTTGCCGTCCTTTCCCGCAGATACTTGTTCCGAAGGGTACGACTTTTCGTCCCGCCGGGGATTAAAGGGTATATTTTCTGCCATTGATCCTTATCAATGACGAGCGGCCCGCCGGCGACCATGGTCACCGCAGGCCCGTGACGCAAGCCCGCCGACTGGCAAGCAATGGAGCAAGCTGATGAACTACGATGCCGCACTCGACCAGGCCCTGCAACGCCTGCATGACGAAGGCCGCTATCGCGTGTTCATCGATGTCGAGCGTCGCAAGGGGCATTTCCCGCAGGCGATCTGGACCCGCCCCGACGGGTCGGAACAGGAAATCACCATCTGGTGCGGCAACGACTATCTGGGGATGGGCCAGCACCCCGCCGTGCTGGGCGCCATGCACGAGGCGCTGGACGCCACCGGCGCCGGCTCCGGCGGCACCCGCAACATTTCCGGCACCACGGTCTATCACAAGCGGCTTGAGGTCGAGCTGGCCGACCTGCACGGCAAGGAATCCGCGCTGGTGTTTTCCAGCGCCTATACCGCCAATGACGGGACGCTTTCGACGCTGCGCAGGCTGTTCCCCGGGCTGATCATCTATTCGGACGAACTGAACCACGCCTCGATGATCGAGGGGATCAAGCGGTTCGACGGCGCCAAGCGCATCTTCCGCCACAACGATGTCGAGCATCTGCGCGAGCTGCTGGCCGCCGACGACCCGGCGCTGCCCAAGCTGATCGCCTTTGAATCGATCTATTCGATGGACGGCGACTTCGGCCCGATCCGGGAAATCTGCGATCTTGCCGACGAATTCAACGCCCTGACCTATCTGGACGAGGTGCACGCGGTCGGCATGTATGGCCCCCGCGGCGGCGGCGTGGCGGAACGCGACGGGCTGATGGACCGCATCGACATCTTCAACGGCACGCTGGGCAAGGCGTTCGGCGTCTTTGGCGGCTATATCGCGGCCTCGGCGCGGATGTGCGACGCGATCCGGTCCTATGCGCCGGGCTTCATCTTCACCACCTCGATCCCGCCGGCGGTGGCGGCGGGGGCGGCGGCCTCGATCGCGCTGCTGAAAACCGACGAGGGGCAGAAGCTGCGCGACGCCCAGCAACTGCACGCCCGTATCCTCAAGATGCGCCTGCGCGGGCTGGGGCTGCCCATCGACGACCGCGGCACCCATATCGTGCCGGTCCATGTCGGCAACCCGGTCCACTGCAAGATGCTGTCCGACATGCTGCTGGACGAATTCGGCATCTATGTGCAGCCGATCAACTTCCCCACCGTGCCTCGCGGGACGGAACGCCTGCGCTTTACGCCCTCGCCGGTGCATGATCCCAAGCAGATCGAGCATCTGGTTCAGGCGATGGATGCGTTGTGGTCGCGCTGTGCGCTGAATCGTGCGCATGCGGTGGCCTGACGCCCAAGAAGTTGTGTCGTCCCTCTCGTCGGCGTGATAGCATTAATTTAAACAAATCACGCCAGATTCGCAGGAAGCATAAGCGAATCGGGACGACTGGAGTGGGGCAGGCAGGAATGATCGGGACGAGAGCGCCCGCAACGTCGGACGATTCCGTCAACAGGCGGGGTTTGGCTCCGGGGTTCGACGATTTCGAGATGCGTCTGGGCGACATCATGCGTGGCGAACGCGCCACCATGGGCAAGTCGTTGCTGGATGTGCAGCGCGAGCTGCGCATCCGTGCATCCTATGTTGCCGCGATCGAAAACAGCGACCTGTCGGCCTTTGACGCGCCCAGCTTCGTGTCGGGCTATGTGCGGTCCTATGCGCGCTATCTGGGGATGGACCAGGACTGGGTGTTCCGCCGCTTTTGCGAGGAATCGGGGTTCCAGCCGGTGCACGGCATGGCCCCCGCCGCCGCCGGCCCCAAGCCCAGCCGCCGCCCCTCGGACCCGGCCGAGGCGCTGGCCAACCCGCGGGCGCTGTTCATCCCGCAGCCGGAAAGCTTCTGGTCCTCGATCGAGCCGCGGGCCATCGGCTCGGTGCTGGTGATGGGGGCGCTGGCGCTGGGGCTGGGCTATGGTGGCTGGGCGGTTCTGCAAGAGGTGCAGAAGGTCAACCTGACCCCCTCGGACCAGGCGCCGGCGGTGATCGCGGCGCTGGACCCGGTGCAAGAGGCCGCGCCCGCTGGCGTGGCGGATGCCGGCATGATCGACCTGCCGCAGCCCGAGGCGATGGACCGCATCTACCGCCCCCGCGCGCTTGAGGTGCCGGTGCTGACCCCGCGCGACACCCCGATCGCGGCGATCGACCCGGGCCTGCCCGATCCGGTCGAGCCTGCGCCGCAGCAGACGCAGGCCGTGGCGGGCGCAGGCGACAGCATGACGCTGCCGGCAACGGGGCCGCTGGCCCTGCCCGGCACGCAGCCGACCGGGGCGCAGGCCGTGGCCGAAGGCCCGGCGGTGCGCACTCTTGGCCCCGAGGCGCCGCAGGTGGAGATCCTTGCCACCCGGCCCGCATGGGTGCGGGTCAGCTCGGCTGACGGGTCGGTGCTACTGGAAAAGACGCTGGACGCGGGTGAGCGCTTCGTGCTGCCGGCCAGCGAACAGCCGCCGTTGCTGCGGACCGGCAACTCGGGCGCGATCTATTTCGCGGTGAACGGCCAGACCTATGGCCCGGCCGCGCCGGGGCCGCAGGTAGTGCGTAACATCGAGCTGTCCCCCGAGGCGCTGACCGGAAAATTCGCGCTGGCCGATCCGGCTGCCGACCCGGCGCTGGAAACCATGTTCGCGGTGGCCTCGGCCGCGCCGCTGGTTGGCGACGACGCCGCGGCCGGCGAATAAGGGCCGGGCGAAAGGCGCAGGCACGGCCGGGCAGAGTATCCGGCCGGCTGTTGCCCCGGCCAGGCCAAGGGCCTATCTGTGACGGCGACAGCCGAAAGGTCCAGCGATGACGCATAATCCGATCCGCCCCTGGCGCAACATCCAGCGTCGCCGGTCGCGGCAGATCATGGTCGGCGCGGTTCCGGTCGGGGGCGATGCCCCGATCAGCGTCCAGACCATGACCAACACCAATTCCGCCGATGTGCGCGCCACGCTGGCCCAGGTGATCGCGGCGGCCGAGGCGGGGGCGGACATCGTGCGCATCTCGACCCCGGATGAAGATTCCACCCGGGCGCTGCGCGAGATCACCCGCGAAAGCCCGGTGCCGATCGTCGCCGACATCCATTTCCATTATCGCCGCGCCATCGAGGCCGCCGAGGCCGGCGCCGCCTGCCTGCGCATCAACCCCGGCAATATCGGTGAGCCCGCGCGGGTGCGCGAGGTAGTGCAGGCCGCCCGCGACCATGGCTGCTCGATCCGCATCGGGGTGAACGCGGGCAGCCTGGAACGCCACCTGCTGGAAAAATACGGCGAGCCTTGCCCGGACGCGATGGTTGAAAGCGGGCTCGACCACATCAAGCTGTTGCAGGACAACGATTTCCACGAATTCAAGATCAGCGTGAAGGCTTCGGACGTGTTCCTGGCCGCCGCCGCCTATCAGGCGCTGGCCGAGGCGACCGACGCGCCGATCCATCTGGGCATCACCGAGGCCGGCGGCCTGCGCGGCGGCACGGTGAAATCCGCGGTCGGCATGGGCAACCTGCTGTGGGCCGGGATCGGCGACACCATCCGCGTGTCGCTGTCCGCCGACCCAGTGGAAGAGGTGCGGGTCGGTTACGAGATCCTGAAATCGCTGGGGCTGCGCACCCGCGGCGTGCAGGTCATTTCCTGCCCCAGCTGCGCACGGCAGGGGTTCGACGTGATCAGGACTGTCGAAATCCTCGAACAGCGCCTGGAACACATCAAGACTCCGATGAGCCTGTCGATCATCGGCTGCGTGGTGAACGGACCGGGAGAGGCGCTGATGACCGACATCGGCTTTACCGGCGGCGGCGCCGGCAGCGGCATGATCTATCTGGCCGGCAAGCAAAGCCACAAGATGACGAACGACCAGATGATCGACCATATCGTCGAACTGGTCGAGCGCCGCGCCGAAGAGCTTGCCCGCGCCGCCGAGGCGGCCGAGTAGCACCGGCGGCACTGCGGCCAGGGGGCTTTCCGCCCCCTCTGCCACCCCTGCGGGGCGCCATTCACCCCCGAGGATATTTTCAGACCGCCCGAAGGCATGTCCTTTCAAGGCGGGCACGCCCCCGCCACAAGGACGGGGGCGGCTTTCGGTCGGTGCGATCATCGGCGTCCCCGCCTGTACCGCGATTCGGACTTTGACTCGAAAAACTGAAGATCCGGTTAATGGGCTTCGGGCGGTCATAAATATCCCGGGGTCCGGGGCAGAGCCCCGGTCCAAGCGCGCGGATCACGGAAGGACCGTGGGTCGCGAGGCCTGCGGCAGAGCTGCCTCAGCCCGCCTCGGCCCGGATGGTCTCGATCACCGCGGCCAGCCCTGCGGTCGGGACGCCGCGCAGCAGCTCCGGGCCGATCACAAAGGTCGGGGTGCCCATGATCTGCATCTGCTCGGCCAGCTGGCGATTCTGGCGGATTTCCGAGGAAACTTCCTCGGTGTTCATCCGCTGCACGATTGCCTGTGCGTCCAGCCCCAGATCTGTTGACAGCGCATTCAGCGTCTCGATCGTCACGCCGCCGCGCAGTTCGTAAAGCCGGTCATGCGCGGCCTTGTAGGCGTCTGCACCCGCGATCTGCCGCACCGCGATGGCATAACGCGAGGCAAGGTCGCTTTCCTGCCCGAGGATCGGAAATTCCTTGAGGATCAGGCGGATATCACCGTCCTCGGCCACCACCTTGTCCAGTTCGGGCGCGATGCGGCGGCAGTAGCCGCAGCGATAGTCGATGAACTCGACGATGGTCAGCCCGCCCTCGGGGTTGCCGCCGACCCAGGAATGCCCGTCCTCGAACAGCGCGGCGTTGTTGGCCGCGACCAGCAGCTTGTCGTTTTCGGCCTCGGCCTCAAGGCGGCGTGCCTCCATCGCGTTGATCGCCTCGACCAGCACGTTGGGGTTGTCCATGATGTAGCTGCGCACTGCCTCGCCAAAGGCTTCGTGTTCGGCCTCGGTCATGTTCGCGGGGTCGAAGGCCAGCGCCGGCGAGGCCAGCAGCGTCGCCAGCGCGGCGGCGGTGATCAGCGGTTTCATCGTCGGTCCTTTCCGGTGTCGGCCGTCGCGGGCATCGGCCCTGCGCGGTGCCCGGTCTCGTTTGCCCCCGCGCGGCGCGTGTGTCCACCCCTGCGGGGCAGGCTCGCCGTCTGTTGACCGGGGGCTGCTCTTGACCGGGGTCGGGGGC
>JAZIHR010000153.1:0-6754 GCA_036678445.1 Alphaproteobacteria bacterium | reverse complement strand
GCCCAACTCGTCCCGCCCCAACTCACCCCGATCCCGGCGCGCGGGCGCCTCTGGCGGCCGGGGCTTCTTTCTGGCCCAAATACCCATGCGGCCGCGCCGCCGGACCATCCGTCGCCCGGATCGCGCCCCCGGCCCGGCAAGCGCGCTTGCATTCCGCCGTCCCGGAGGCCAAGTCTTTCTGCGATATGAAAGATGCATACAGCCTGATCCTCTCGGCCATCGACGACGGCACCTACCGGCCCGGCGACCGGCTGGTGGAATCCGAACTCGCCGAGCGTTTCGGCGTCAGCCGCACCCCGGTGCGCGAGGCATTGCAGCGGCTGGAAACCCAGTCGATGCTGACCCGTGACGGGCGCAGCCTGATCGTGGCGACGCTGGACCACAACCAGCTGGCCGAGCTTTACACCGTGCGCACCGAGCTTGAGGCGCTGGCCGCAAGGCTTGCCGCCCGCCACGCCACCCGCGAAGAGGTGCTGGTGCTGGGGCGGATGGTCCAGGAAGATTATGCCGTCGTCGACGACCCGCAGGCGCTCAGCCGCGCGAACCGGCGCTTTCACCACCAGATCCACCTGGCCTCGCACAACCGCTACCTGGTCCAGCAGCTCGACATCGTGCATCGCACCATGGCGCTGATGGCGCGCACCTCGCTTGCGGCCGAGGGCAGGGGGCACAAGTCGCTGGCCGAGCATCAGGACATCGTGGATGCCATCGCCTCGGGCGATGCGGCGGCGGCGGAAGCGGCGCTGCGCAACCATATTTCCACCGCCTACCAGACGCGGCTGCTGGAATCGGCGCGGGTCTGGGCCAGCACCATCGAGCAAGGCCAGAGATGAGCCCGCGGCTGATCGAGGCCGACGCTGATCTCGCCGAAGGCGCCGCGCATCTGGCCCGGGTCTGCCCGGTCTGGGCGCGGGTGCTGCCGGGGCTTGGCGCGCTGGAACTGCGCCGGCGCCCCGACGGCTTTGGCGCCATCGTCAGCGCCATCGTCTCGCAGCAGCTTTCGGTCAGCGCGGCCAGCACCATTCACGGCAGGCTGGTCAGCGCCGGGCTGGACCGCCCCGAAACCATCGCCGCCGCCGAGGACGAGGCGCTGCGCGCCTGCGGGCTGTCCGGCCCCAAGCGGCGCTACCTGCGGGCGGTGGCCGAGGCCGGGCTGGACTTTGACGCGCTGCGAGGGCTGCCCGACGAACAGGTGATCGCCACGCTGACCGCGCTGCCGGGAATCGGGCGCTGGACGGCCGAGATGTATCTGATCTTTGCACTGGGTCGGGCCGATGTCTTTGCCCCCGCCGACCTTGCCCTGCAAGAGGCCGCGCGGCTGATGTATGGGCTGCCGGAACGTCCCCGGCCCAGGGCGCTGGCCGGGTTGGCCGAGGCCTGGGCGCCGTGGCGCTCGGTTGCGGCGCGCGGGCTCTGGGCCTATTACCGCGAGGCCAAGGGCCGCGAGGGGGTGACATGACGCGCAAGTTGCAATCTGAACGCCGTGGACCTGAAAAGGCGGATTCGGTGGTGGTGTTCCTGCACGGCTACGGGGCCGACGGCGCCGACCTGCTGGGGCTGGCCGATCCGCTGGCCCCCTATCTGCCGCAAACGGCGTTCTATTCCCCGAACGCGCCGGAACGCTGCCGCAACAACCCGATGGGTTTCCAGTGGTTCCCGATTCCGTGGCTGGACGGCTCGACCGACGAGGAAGCCCGCGGTTCGATGGCCCACGCCATCGACGACCTGAACGGTTTCCTTGATTCCGTGCTGGCGCGCGAAGGACTGGCCCCCGACCGGATGGTGGTGGTCGGGTTCTCGCAGGGCACGATGATGGCGCTGCACGTCCTGCCGCGGCGCGATCAGGCGGTGGCGGGGATCGTCGGGTTCTCGGGGCGGTTGCTGGCCCCCGAACTGCTGGCGGAAACGACGCTGCGCCCGCCGGTGCTGCTGCTGCACGGCGACCAGGACCAGATGGTGCCCTTTGCCGACATGAGCCTGGCCGAACGCGCGCTGAGCGCGGCCGGCTTCGAGGTTGCGACCCACACCATGCGCGGCACCGGCCACGGGATTTCCCCCGACGGGCTGGGCGCGGCGCTGTCCTTCATCCGCGCGCGGCTGGGTGCCGACTAGGTATCCCCGACTTTCCTTCCCCCGACATGACAGCCGCGTGAAACCTTGCGCGCGGCCGTTGTTGGCGCTTGCCAGCGGCTTTCACCGGCATATAGTCGGCGCGGGTTCCTTGAGGCGAGATGGCGGGGGACAGATCGCGGATGTTCGACAACAGGCAGGTGGACACGGATTTTCGCACCCAGTTCGTGCGCGATCCCGCTGCACTGCGCCGTAACCCCGCCCTGGTGCTGAATGCCGACTACCGCCCGCTGAGCTATTACCCGCTGTCGCTGTGGCCGTGGCAGGAAACCGTCAAGGCGGTGGTGCTGGACCGGGTGGCGATCCTGGCCGAATATGACGAGCTGGTGCGCAGCCAGCGCGCGGCGATCCGCATCCCTTCGGTCGTGGTGCTCAAGGATTACGTCAAGCCCCGCAAGCGCGTGGCGTTCACCCGCTTCAACCTGTTCCTGCGCGACGAGTTCCGCTGCCAGTATTGCGGCGCGCGCGGGGATCTGACCTTTGACCATGTGGTGCCGCGTTCGCGCGGGGGCGTGACCAGTTGGGAAAACGTGGTCGCGGCCTGTTCGCCCTGCAACCTGCGCAAGGCCAACAAGAGCCTGCGGGCCTCGGGGTTGCGGCTCAGGCGTGCGCCGCGCCGCCCCGAGACCGAGGAAATGCACGCTATGGGCCGTCGCTTCCCGCCCAACCACCTGCATGTCAGCTGGATGGATTACCTCTATTGGGACGCCGAACTGGAAAGCTGAGGCAACCCGCACAGCCGCCTGTTTCGATCACACCCGCGGCCGTCATCCCTCGGGCCGCTTAACCCTCGGGCCGCTTAACCCTCGGGCTTGTGTCGCGGTCCGTTGCCCGTCCGCGCTGACAGATGCGCCACCAGTGCCGCGACCACCGTCACCAGCGCCAGCACCTGCATCGGCACCCCCAGCGCGACCGCCAGCACCAGCGTTAGCGCGGCCGCAAGGATCACGGCCAGAACCAGCAGCAGGAAATGGGGCAGGGGCATGGTTCCCTCCTTCTTTGGCATCAATATGGGGTGGCGTGGGCCGGTTGAAAAGCGGCGATTGCGGGCAAGGTGAACTGCGCCCTTGCCAATGTTCGTCAAATGTTCCAGTTCTGGCGGAATGCTGCCACCTCGCGACCCCGATGAAATCCTCAAGGCCCGTGGCGCCGCCCACCGCCCGGCCGGACGTTTCGAACCCTATCAGGCCGTGCCCGAAGCCGACGGCTGGGACCGGCCGCCCGACGAACATCTGCTGCGCACGGAAATCTCGCTGGAAACCCCGCGCCGGATCATCACCCGCAACCAGTCGCCCGACGTGCCCTTTGACCGCTCGGTGAACCCGTATCGCGGCTGCGAACACGGCTGCATCTATTGCTTTGCACGGCCCAGCCACGCCTATCTGGGGCTTTCGCCGGGGCTGGATTTTGAAACCCGCATCACCGCCAAGCCGGATGCGCCGCGGCTGCTGGCGGCGGAAATCGCCCGCCCCGGATATGCGGTGGCGCCCATCGCATTCGGCACCAACACCGACCCCTATCAGCCGGCCGAGGCACGGCTGGGCATCATGCGGCAATGCCTGCAAGTGCTGCATGACTGGAACCATCCGCTCAGCCTGGTGACGCGCGGGCGCACGGTGCTGCGCGATCTCGACCTGATCGGGGCGATGGCGGTGCGCGGGCAGGTGTTCGTGGGCGTGTCGCTGACCACGCTCGACCCCGCGCTGGCCCGCCGGATGGAGCCGCGCGCCCCCGCCCCCGCCACGCGGCTGGCGATGATCCGGGCGCTGGCGGGGGCAGGGGTCAAGGTGCGGGCGATGCTGGCCCCGATCATCCCCGGGCTGACCGACCACGAAATCGAATCGCTGCTGGCAGCCGCGCGCGAGGCCGGCGCCGCCAGCGCCAGCCTGATCCCGATTCGCCTGCCGTATGAGGTCGCGGCGCTGTTCCGCGACTGGCTGGACCGTCACCACCCCGGCCGCGCGGCCCATGTCATGTCGCGCATCCAGGCCATGCGCGGCGGGCGCGACAACGACCCGCGTTTCGGTCACCGGATGCGCGGAGAAGGGGTCGAGGCCGATCTGATGCACCAGCGTTTCCGCATCGCCCGCAAGCGGCTGGGCTATGACGCCGCCTCGCCACCGCTCGATTGCAGCCGCTTTGCGCCGCCGCCGCGCGCCGGAGACCAGCTTGCGCTGTTCTAGGCGCGGGTGCAGGATGGGGCCATGACCACGATCTGGCACAACCCGAATTGCAGCACCTCGCGTCGCGTCTTGC
This sequence comes from Alphaproteobacteria bacterium, assembly GCA_036678445.1. Taxonomy (GTDB): domain Bacteria; phylum Pseudomonadota; class Alphaproteobacteria; order Rhodobacterales; family Rhodobacteraceae; genus Paracoccus. The sequence goes on along the minus strand of JAZIHR010000153.1, from coordinate 2,368 downwards.
AGACCTTGCGCGACGCCGGCGAGACCCCGCAGGTGATCGACTATCGGCAGGCCCCGCCCGACCGCGACACGATCCGTCAGTGGATCGCCGACGCCGGGCTGACCATCCGCCAGGCCATGCGCCGGCGCAACACGCCCTATGACGACCTCGGGCTCGACGATCCCTCGCTGACCGACGAACAACTGCTCGACGCGATCGAGGCGCACCCGATCCTGCTGGAACGCCCCTTCGTGCAGACGAAGCTGGGCACCCGGCTTTGCCGCCCCGAGGAACGGTTGCAGGAAATCCTGCCCAATCCGCCCCCAAGCGCCTGACGCTGTCTTTGGTGTAAAATATCCCGAGAGTTTCCCGGAACGGGACGGGCGGAACGGGACGGGGGCAGCGCCCCCGCCTTCCCCCGGGCTTACCGCGCGGCCGGGATCATCCCCATGATCTCGCGCGCCTCGGCCACGATCGGGGCGGCGATTGCATCGGCGCGCACCGCGCCCGCCCGCAGGATGCGGTCGATTTCGGCCGGATCGGCCATCAGTTCGTTCATCCGCCCGGTGATCGGCCCCAGCACCGAGACCGCAAGGTCGGCCAGCGCCGGCTTGAAGGCGCCGAAGCCCTGGCCCTCGAACCGGGCCAGCACCGCGTCCGGAGCCTCGTCCGACAGCGCGGCAAAGATGTTGACCAGGTTGCGCGCCTCGGGGCGGTCCTTCAGCCCCTCCATCGTGGCGGGCAGGGGGTCGGCGTCGGTGCGCGCCTTGCGGATCTTCTGGGCGATGGCATCGGCGTCGTCGGTCAGGTTGATGCGGCTGGCATCCGAGGGATCAGACTTGGACATCTTCTTCGTCCCGTCGCGCAGGGACATCACCCGCGTCGCCGCCCCCTCGATCACCGGCTCGGGCATGGGAAAGAAATCGACGCCGTAATCGTGGTTGAACTTGGCCGCGATGTCGCGGGTCAGCTCGATATGCTGCTTCTGGTCTTCGCCCACCGGCACATGGGTGGCGTGATAGACCAGAATATCCGCGGCCATCAGCGCGGGATAGGCGTACAGCCCCAGGCTCGCGGCCTCGGCGTTCTTGCCGGCCTTGTCCTTGAACTGGGTCATCCGGTTCATCCAGCCCAGCCGCGCCACGCAGGACAAAAGCCACGCCAGCTCGGCATGGGCGGGGACGTGGCTTTGCACGAACAGCACCGATTGCGCCGGGTCGATGCCGGCGGCCATGAAGGCGGCGGCGGCCTCGCGCGTCTGCTGGCGCAGGCGCTCGGGTTCCTGCCAGACGGTGATCGCGTGCAGATCGACCAGGCAATAGACCGTCTCGACCTCGCCCTGTTTCTCGGCAAAGCGGCGCAGCGCGCCCAGGTAATTGCCAAGCGTCAGCCCGCCCGACGGCTGGATGCCCGAAAAGATGCGCGGAGTAGGAACGCGTGCCATGGAACTGCCTGCTGGAAAACCGGATGCGAAGGGATTACCCCTTGCCCCCGACAGGCGCAACCGCGCCGCGGGAATGGAGCAACCGACACCCATGCGCGCCGGATCACCTGAAAGCCCCTTCAACAGCCTGCCCCCCGTGCTGTGGGCGCTGGCCCTGCCGATCATCGCCACCGAGGCGTATTTCGGCCTTGGCCGGCTTGGCTTCCTGGCCGGAGGCAGCAACGCCGGCCGCGCCGCCCGCCAGATCCTGGTCGAGCGCACCGCCTTTGCCCCCGAGTTCCTGCTGCGCGCCTGGGACCGCGGCTCGGTCGCGGGGGCGGAATTGCAGCGGATGGTGACCTATCCCTTCGTGCATTACTCGGTGACCCACGCGCTGTTCGTGCTGGTGTTCCTGCTGGCGCTTGGCAACATGGTGGCGCGGTCGATGCGGCCCTGGGCGGTGGTGGTGCTGTTTGCGGCCTCGGCCATCGGGGGGGCGGCGGTCTATTCGCTGGCGGCGGGGCTGCTGCCGCAGATGCGCTTCGACCCGCTGGTGGGCGGCTACCCGCCGGTTTACGGGCTGCTCGGTGCCTTTACCTTCCTGCTGTGGACGCGGCTGGGGCAGGAAAATGCCAACCAGATGCGTGCCTTTACCCTGATCGGGATGCTGCTCTTGTTCCAGCTGGTGTTCGGAGTGGTCTTCGGCAGCGCCAGCAAGAACTGGATCGCCGAGATCGCCGGTTTCGGCATCGGCTTCGGCCTGTCCTTCGTGCTGGCCCCCGGTGGGTTTTCCCGGGTCCGGCGTCGGGTGCGGCACCGCTGATCCGGGCGTCACCGTCGCGAGGGGGGGGGGGGGGGGCCCCCCCCCCCCCCCCCCCCTGATCGCTATTGCACTCTTTATAAGCGAGCGCCCCAGCCCCCCGGCGGCGGGGGTGTTGATTCAGCATCACCCACCCGCCGCCCGGG
>JAZIHR010000152.1:0-6763 GCA_036678445.1 Alphaproteobacteria bacterium | reverse complement strand
GTGCCCCCGCTGCTGCCCCCGCCCGCGGCATCATGGGCGATGACGAGATGTCGGCGCCGCTCGATTCCCGCTTTACCTTCGACAATTTCATCGTCGGCAAGCCCAACGAGCTGGCCCATGCCGCCGCCCGCCGCGTGGCCGAGGGCGGCCCCGTCACCTTCAACCCGCTGTTCCTTTACGGCGGCGTCGGGCTGGGCAAGACCCACCTGATGCACGCCATCGCCCGCGAACGTCAGACCCGCGATCCCGGCGCGCGCATCCTTTACCTGTCGGCCGAACAGTTCATGTATCGCTTTGTCCGCGCCCTGCGCGAGCGCACGGTAATGAACTTCAAGGAACTGTTCCGCACCGTGGACCTGCTGATGGTCGACGACGTGCAGTTCATCGCCGGCAAAGATTCCACGCAGGAAGAATTCTTCCACACGTTCAACGCGCTGGTCGATCAGGGCAAGCAGATCGTGATTTCCGCCGACCGCGCCCCCGGCGAGATTAAGGACATGGAAGAACGCATCCGCTCGCGCCTGTCCTGCGGGCTGATCGTGGACCTGCACCCGACCGACTACGAACTGCGCCTGTCGATCCTGCAATCCAAGACCGAGCTGTTCCGCGCCACCTATCCCGGGCTGACGCTGTGCGACGGGGTGCTGGAATTTCTTGCCCACCGCATCACCTCGAACGTCCGCGTGCTCGAAGGCGCGTTGCAGCGGCTGTTCGCCTTTGCCAGCCTGACCGGGCACGACATCGACCTGGACATGACGCAGGAAAGCCTTGCCGACATCCTGCGGGCTTCGGACCGCAAGGTCTCGGTCGAGGAAATCCAGCGCAAGGTGGCAGAGCACTACAATATCCGCCTGTCCGACCTGGTGGGGCCGAAACGGGTGCGCACGCTGGCCCGGCCGCGGCAGATCGCCATGTATCTGGCCAAGCAGATGACCAGCCGCAGCCTGCCGGAAATCGGCCGCCGCTTCGGCGGGCGCGATCACACCACCATCATGCATGGGGTGCGCAAGATCGAAGAGCTTCGGCGCGAGGATCACAGCATGGCCGAGGATATCGACCTGCTGCGCCGCGCGCTCGAGATGTAAGGCTCGGCAAGTGCTTGACCGCCGCCGCGCATTGACGGAACGTGGCGCGCGCGCCCGCCCGGCAGGACGGGGGTGCAGGACAGACGGGGCCGGCAGACGACGGCCAGCAGACGGGGCCAGAAAGCCATGAAATTTTCGATCGAACGCGCGGTGCTCGTCAAGGCGGCCAACCAGGCCCAGTCGGTGGTCGAGCGCCGCAACACCATCCCGATTCTGGCCAACGTGCTGATCGAGGCCGGGGCGGATGGCGTCAGCTTCCGCGCCACCGACCTGGACACGGAAATCGTGGACCGCGCCCCGGCGATGGTGGAGCGCCCCGGCGCCACCACCGTCAGCGCGGCGCTGCTGAATGAAATCGCCCGCAAGCTGCCCGACGGGGCGCTGGTCAACATCGCCGCCGACGCCGCGACCGCGCGGCTGACCGTGCAGGCGGGGCGTTCCAACTTCAACCTCGCGACCCTGCCGCGCGAGGATTTCCCGGTGATGGCCTCGACCGAATACGCCGCCAATTTCGCGGCCCCGGCGCCGGTGCTGCGGCGGCTGTTCGACAAGTCGCGCTTTGCGATCTCGACCGAGGAAACCCGCTATTACCTGAACGGAGTCTACATGCACGTGGCCGAGACCGAGGAGGGCGGCCGCAGCCTGCGCTGCGTGGCGACCGACGGGCACCGGCTGGCCCGCGTCGATGCGCCGCTGCCGGCAGGGGCCGAGGCGATGCCCGGCGTGATCGTGCCGCGCAAGACCGTGGCCGAGCTGCGCAAGCTGCTGGACGACGACGAGGCCGAAATCGCGGTGTCCGTCGGGGAAACCAAGGTGCGTTTCGCGACGCCGACGATCACCCTGACCTCCAAGGTCATCGACGGCACCTTCCCCGACTACAGCCGGGTGATTCCGCGCGGAAACACCCGCCGGCTCGAGGTCGACGCCGCCGATTTCGCCCGCGCGGTGGACCGGGTGGCAACGGTCAGCAGCGAACGCTCGCGCGCGGTCAAGCTGGCGCTGGACGAGGATCGGCTGGTGCTGTCGGTGAACGCCCCCGATGCCGGCGCGGCGGACGAGGAACTGGCCGTGGCCTATGCCGACGAGCCGCTGGAGATCGGCTTCAACGCCAAATACCTGCAAGAAATCGCCGCCCAGATCGACCGCGAAAACGCGGTGTTCCTGTTCAATGGCTCGGGCGATGCCGCGCTGATCCGCGAAAGCGGGGACGAAACGGCGGTCTATGTCGTGATGCCGATGCGGGTGTGACGCTTACAAGGCTGGAACTGGCGCAATTCCGGTCCTGGCCCCGGCTGGGGCTGGAACTTGACGACCGGCCGCTGGCAATCTTCGGCCCGAACGGCGCGGGCAAGACCAATATCCTCGAAGCCCTGTCGATGCTGTCCCCCGGCCGCGGCCTGCGCAATGCCGCGCCGGGCGATCAGGCACGGCAGGGGCCGGACGCGGGCTGGCGCATCCGCGCCGAAATCGGCGACCACCGGGTGGAAACCGGCGCTGCCCCGGGCGAATCGCGCAATGTCACCATCGACGACAAGCCGGCGCCACAGGTGGCGCTGGGGCGGCTGGTCCGGCTGATCTGGGTCACGCCGTCGATGGACCGGCTGTGGACCGACCCGCCCGAATCGCGCCGCCGCTTTCTGGACCGGCTGACGCTCAGCCTGATCCCCTCGCATGCGGAAACCGCGCTGGCCTATGACCGCGCCATGCGCGAACGCAACCGGCTGCTGCGCGACGAGATCCGCGATGACCGCTGGTTCCGCGCGCTGGAAACCCGCATGGCGCAGACGGGGGCCGAGCTGACCGCGAACCGGCTGGCGGCGCTGGATCGCATTCACGCCGCGCAAGCCTCGGCCGCGACCGGCTTTCCCGCGGCAACGCTGGCGCTGCTGCCGGGCGAGGGCCGCGCCGACGACCCCGACGCGGACAGCATTGCCGCGCGGCTGGCGGCGACCCGCCCCCGCGACATGGCCGCCGGCCGCACCCTGACCGGCCCGCACCGCGCTGATCTTGGCGCGCATTGGGGGCCGCAGGACATGCCCGCCGCGCTGAGCTCCACCGGCGAACAAAAGGCGCTGTTGCTGTCGCTGATCCTCGCCAACGCCCGCGCGCTGGCCGCGGAACGCCCGGTCCTGCTGCTGGACGAGGTCGCGGCCCATCTCGATGCTGACCGCCGCGCCGCGCTTTATGATGAAGTCACCGCGCTGCCAGCGCAATCCTTCCTGACCGGCACCGGGCGCGAGCTGTTTGCCGCCTTCGGCCCCCGCGCCCGCTACCTGTCGATCCAGCGCGAGGGCGCCGCCTCAAGGGCGACCGAAGACCTGGCCTGACCCCCGGTCCCGGCGACGGGCTTCTTTCTGGCCCAAATACCCATGCTACGCCGACGACATCACCACATCGACCAGTTCGAACCGCGTCACATCCACCAGCCCCAGATCGGAAATCCGCAGTTCCGGGATCACCACCAGCGCCAGCAGCACATGCTGCATCACCGCGTTGTTCATGGTGCAGCCGCAGTCGCGGATCGCCCGGTTGACCGCTTCCGCGGCATCCGCGACCTGTTCGGCAGGGCGGTCGGACATCAGCCCGGCGATGGGCAGCGCCACATGAGCCAATTCCACCCCGTCGCGGAACACGGTGATGCCGCCGCCCAAGCTTCCCAGCCGCGCCGCCGCCGCGGCCATGTTGTCGCCGCAGGTGCCGACGACGATCATGTGGTGGCTGTCATGCGCCACGGTCGAGGCCACCGCCATCCGCCCCTGGTAGCCGAACCCCTGCACGAACCCGTTGACCACGCCGCCGGTGCCGCGGTGGCGTTCCACCAGCGCGATCCGCGCCACCTCGCCCCCGGGCTGCACGAAACCGTCGCGAACTGGCAGTTCGGCGGTCAGCGCCCTTGTCGGGGCCTGGTTCTCGACCACGCCGATCACCCGCACCAAAGCGCGGCTGCCCGCGGCCTTCACCCGGAAATCCGCGCCGGTCAGCGCCCGCCCCAGATGCACCGAGTTGCGCGCGGCCTCGGGCCAGTCGATGCGCGGGCAGTCGGCCAGCAGCCGCCCCGATTCGGCCACCACGCGGCCCTGAGCGATGACCAGTTCGACCGGCAGCGCCCGCAGGTCGCTGCTCAGGATCACATCCGCCCGCCGCCCCGGGGTGATCGAGCCCAGCTCGCGCTCCAGCCCGAAATGCCGGGCGCTGTTGATCGTCGCCATCTGGATCGCGATCAGCGGGTCGCAGCCGCAGTCGATGGCGTGGCGCACCACCCGGTCCATATGCCCGTCATGGACCAGCGTGCCGGCGTGGCAATCGTCGGTGCACAGCATGAAGCCGGCGGGATCCAGCCCCTTTTCGGTGATCGCGGTGATCTGCGCCGCGACATCGTGCCAGGCTGATCCCAGCCGCAGCATTGCCCCCATTCCCTGCCGCACCCGGGCGATGGCCTGATGTTCGGCCACGGTCTCGTGGTCGTCGGCGGCACCGCCCGCGACATAGGCCGAAAAACTGCGCCCGAGGTCGGGGCTGGCGTAGTGCCCGCCGACCACCTTGCCCGCCGCCCTTGTCGCGGCGATTTCCGACAGCATCGCCGGGTCGCCCGCGGCCACGCCGGGAAAGTTCATCATCTCGCCCAGCCCCACGATCCCGTCCCAGCCCATCGCCTGCGCCACCTCGCCGGCGGTGATCGGGTGGCCGGTGGTTTCCAGACCGGGGGCCGAGGGCGCGCAGCTGGGCATCTGGGTCAGCATGGTGATCGGTTGCAACAGGCTTTCGTCGCGCATCAGCCGCACGCCTTCCAGCCCCATCACGTTGGCGATCTCATGCGGGTCGTGCAGGATGGTGGTGGTGCCATGCGGAATCACCGCGGCGGCAAAGCCGGCGGGCGTCAGCATCCCCGATTCGACATGCATATGCGCGTCGATCAGCCCCGGGATCATGTAGCGGCCCTGCGCCTCGATCACCTGCGTGTCGGGGCCGATATTGGCGCTGGCATCCGGCAGCACGCAGGCGATGCGCCCGTCGGCAATGGCGATGTCGTGGCTCTCCAGCACCTCGCGCGTGTGCACGTTCACCCATTGCCCGCCCCGGATCACCAAGTCGGCGGGCGCGCGGCCTGCGGCGACCTCGACCAGCCGCGCCTGGGCCTCGATCCATGACTTCAACATCGCGCGCCCTTTCCTTCGCCGGATAATGTCCCAGATTGCGGCAGGGGGCAGCAGAAGGAAAGACGGATGGAGTGGCAGGGCGAGGCAACCGCGATCGCGCGGCGCAGGCACGGCGAACACGCGGTGATCCTGACCGTGCTGGCGCGCGATGCCGGGCTGATCTCGGGCGTGGTGCCGGGCGGCGCCAGCGTCAGGCGCGCCGCCATGCTGCAACCGGGCACCCGGCTGAGCCTGCGCTGGCGGGCGCGGCTGGACGACCAGCTGGGCAGTTTTTCGGCCGAGCCGGCGCGGGCCCGGCCGGGGCTGATGGCGGATGCCGATGCGCTGGCCGGGCTGAACGCGGTTACCGCGCTGATCCGCTGGGCGCTGCCCGAACGCGACCCGCACCCCCGGCTGGCGGACGCGACCGAGGCGTTGCTGGACGCGATCGAGGCAGGGGCGGCCGTGCCCGACGGCGCTGTCAAAGCCGGGGGGCTGTCTGCCCCCCGCGCCCCCCGAGGATATTTCGGTGATGAAGAAGCCACGCCCTGGGCGGCGGATTACCTGTGGTGGGAATTGCTGCTGCTGGACGAGCTGGGCTTTGGCCTGTCGCTGGATCGCTGCGCGGTCAGCGGCGCACGACAGGGGCTGGCCTGGGTCTCGCCCCGCACCGGTCATGCGGTGACCGGGGCGGCGGCGGGGGAATGGGCGCCGCGGCTGCTGCCTTTGCCTGCGATGCTTGGCGGGCCTGCCGGCGGCGGCGGGCTGGCCGAGGCGCTGGCGCTGACCGGACATTTCCTGACCGCGCGCCTGGCCGAGGGGCAGGTGGGCCGCCCCGTCCCGCCTGCGCGGGCGCGGCTGTTGGCCCGGCTGGGGGCGGCTGGCCCGGAAAGCGGCGCCTAATCCGGGCGGCGCATCTGGAACAGTTCGGTGGTGATGGCGTAATCGTGATAGCCCAGCCGCGACAGCCAGCCGTTGCGGCGCAGGTCGAACCGCCCGTCGACCACGCAATCGTCGCGCAGGTGGATGCCGGTGACCACCCCCAGCACCATGTGGTTGGCCTTGCCCGCCAGTCGGATGATCCGGGTCATCCGGCATTCCAGGCTTGCCGCGGCCTCGGCCACCCGGGGGCAGTCGATGGTTTCGCAAGGGGCGGCGGTCAGCCCGGCGGCCTCGAACTCGCTGACCCCTGCCGGCAGCGCGGCGGACGAGGCGTTCATCGCCTCTTTCAGCGCCCCGTCGGCGATGTTGATGCAGAACACCCGGCTTTCGGCGATCTGCGCCACGCTGTCCTTGGTCCCCGGCCGGTCCGGTTTTTCCCCGGTCGAGGCGAACATCACCTGAGGCGGCACATAGGCGGTGGCGTTGAAAAAGGAATAGGGCGCCAGGTTGTCCCCCTGTCGCCCGCGGGTGGACACCCAGCCGATCGGACGCGGCGCGACGATGGCGTTGAACGGGTTGTGCGGCAGGCCGTGCCCCGCCTCGGGTCGATAGAACATGGGCGCGGCCTTTCGCTGCGGGGCTTCGGGGGGCTTCGGGGCG
>JAZIHR010000151.1:0-6774 GCA_036678445.1 Alphaproteobacteria bacterium | reverse complement strand
GACAGGCGCAAGGCCGAGCAGGATCGGGCCATCCGCGATGCGGCGGCCATGGGCCTGACCCTCGATCTGCCCGAGGTGCCGGAATTCGGCCTCTGGCCTGAGCACGAGGCGGCCTGGACCGCGTGGGGCGCGGTCGCGGCGCAATGGCGGGGGGTCGCCGGCGGCGGGGGCGGGGCGGCGTGGATCGGGCTCGATTTCACCGCCGTGCGCCACGGGCTCGATCTCGCGGGGCTGACCGTGACGCCGGAGGATTGGGCCGGGATGCGGCTGATCGAAGCCGGGGCGATAGAGGAGTTGAACCGTCATGAATGACATGACCGCCAGCTTCATCCTGCGCGCAGATGCCAGCCAGGCGCGGCGCGAACTCGGCAGTGCCGGCAAAGCCGTGCGTGAGATGGGCGCTGCCAGCGCCTCGGCTTCGCGCGGCATCGACGCCCAGGCCCAGGCGTCCAGTCGTTCCTCGGTCGCATTGCGGGCCCAGCAACAGGCGGCCGAGCTGGGCATCGGTGCCATGACCCGGCTCACGAAGGTTGCCGCTGGGGCCGGCGCAGCGCTTGGCGCCGCGCTGACCTCGCGGGCGCTGGCCTCTGCCGCTGACGACTGGTCAGACATGTCCTCGCGGATCGGGGCGGCGGTCGGCGACATGGCAGCGGCACCGGCGCTGATGCAGGATATGCTGCGGCTGGCCAATGCCAGCTATTCCAGCCTCGGCCAGACGGTCGAGATGTTTGCCGGCAATGTCAGCGCCATGCGCGATTTGGGCTATGCGACGCAGGCCACGCTCGATTTCACCGAATCGCTCAACCACATGCTGGTGATCACCGCCACCAAGGGCGAGCAGGCGGCGAGCGTGCAGAACGCGCTGTCGAAAGCGATGGCGGTCGGAAAGCTGGACGCGGAAGGGCTGCAAGCCGTGCTGGCCCATGGCGGCCGGGTGGCCGAGGCGCTGGCGGCCGAGCTGGGCGTCACGGTCAGCCAGCTGCGCGATCTGGCCTCGCAGGGCAAGATTACCGGAGACGTGATTGCCCGTTCGATCATCGGCGCCCTGGACGATGTGCGCGAGCAGGCCGGCGAGATGCCATCGACCATCGGCGATGGGCTTCTGAAGGTCGGCAACAGCGTAGGTGCGCTGGTCGGGGTGCTGGACCAGGCTTTCGGGATTTCGGGCGCCCTCGCCGAGCGGCTCGACAAGCTGTCCATGGGGATCGGCAAGCTGGCGGCGGCGGATTTTTCGGGGCTGATGGACAGCATGTCCAGCGGCGCGCAGACGCTGGGCCAGGTGCTCATGGTGTTGGCCGCAACACGAGTGCCGGCACTGATCGGGGCGGTGGCCAGTCTCAACATCACCACGGTGATGATGAACGCCGGGTTCGTCACCGGGACAATTTCTGCTCGCGCGATGGGCATGGCCATGGCGGCCCAGGCCGCCGCAGCACGGGGCCTGGGCGCGGCGCTGGCTTTTGCCGGTGGCCCCATGGGGCTGCTGGCCGCCGGGGCAGCGGCGCTGGTGCTGACGGTCTACAACCTGCGGCGTGAAACCGTGGACCTGGGTGTAGCTCTGGGAGAGGTCCGGGCCGGACAAGACAGCGTCAACGACGCTTTCGAGACCTTTTATCGCGAGCGCACCCCCGAAGCCCTGGCCGCAATGGTGGCGCTCGCCGAGGCCAACGACGCGCAGGCGCAGTCCGCCCTGGCCGCCGCACAGGAGCGGATGGCCTATTTCGACGACATGGCCGAGCGGGTGCGCACCGTCAACGAGGCCATGAACATCCGGTCTGTCGAGCCGATCGAGATGACCAAGGCCCGCAGCGAGCTGGAGGCCGCCAAACGCGCCGCCGACGCCACGGCCACAGCGCTCGATCGCGCGCACCACGCAGCGGTCGGGTTTGTCGAGGCCACCGGTAAGGCTGCCGATGGTGCCGGGAAGCTGACGGATGCGCAGATCAAGGCCGCGGACGCCGCCCGCCGCCAGTTGTCGCAACTGCAGTCCCAGGCGCAGATCAACGCCCTGATCGCGCGCTATGGCGAGCAGAGCCTGTCGGTCACCATCGCCCGATATGCAGCCGAACGGCGCGTCTTTACCGCGCAGGTCGCGAGTCTCGATGTTTCCGAAGACCTGAAAGCCGAGCTCATCAAGGCGTGGGATGCCGCCAATGGTATCGCCCGCACCAACATGGCCGGCGGGATCTATGCGGCGGCGGGCGCGGCCGATGCGCTTTGGGGCAAGCTGCAGGGCGTTCTGGGCACCATGAACAGCATTGCCGGCGAGATTGGCCGGATCGGCTTCGACACCGTCGCGATCGAAGCCGAAACCGCAGCGCTTCGGGCCGGGAAATCCCAGGCAGCGGCGCAGGTAGCCGGATCTTTGGCCCAGCAACGCAAGCAGCTTGAAGCCACGCGAGCGCCCGGCTGGATGGTGAACGCCACCATGACCGCCAAGGAAATCGCGGAATCGAAGCGTCTGGCGGCGATGGAGCAGCGCGATACAGCGCTCGCCTCCCTGCAGAAGACCCGGTCTGGCGGCGGTCGCAGCGGCGCCCCCAAGGCCGAACGCAATGCCATGGCCGAATTGATCGCCGAACAGCGCCGCCAGATCGCCGCCCTGCGCGAAACCGACCCGATCCAGCGCGAGGTGATGGCCAACCACGAGGCACTGGCCAAGGCCACTGCGGCCGAAACGAGCGAACTGCGCGGGCTGATCGAGGAACGCCAGCGCCTGGAAACCATCCGGTCGATCACCGAAGACATCGGCGAAACCGGCCGCCAGGCATTTTCCGATCTGGTCAGCGGGGCAGCGTCCCTGCGCGGGGCTCTTATCCGGGTGCTCGACAAACTCGCCGAAATGGCGGCGTCCTCGGCGTGGGACATGCTCTGGAAGGGCGCCGGTGGTGGTGGCGGACTGTCGGGTCTCGTGTCCGGCTGGGTCGGCAACCTCATGGACGCGCCGAAGCGGGCGGATGGCGGTGCCATCCATGGCCCCGGCGGACCGCGCGATGACCGGATCCTTACGTGGACGTCGAATGGCGAATACGTGATTAACGCGGCTGCGACCTCTGCAAATCGCGGGCTGATCGAGGCGATCAACGCGGGTGCGCGACCGGAGCAACTGCTGGCGCTGCTGGCGGGATCGAACGCGCCCAAGCTGGCCGCCGGCGGCCCTGTCTCCGCAGCGCCCCGGGTGCTGCCACGGGTGCCAGCACAGACTGGGGGCACCGGCCCGGGCGGCGGCATCACCTTCGCCCCCAGCTTCGACCTGCGCGGCACCAACGACCCCGACGAGGTCGAGCGCGCCGCGCGGCGTGGGATGCGGGCGGCGTTCGAAGAGTATGATGCCCGGCTGCCGCGGCGGTTCCGCGAGATCGCCGCGGATGGGAGGGCGATCTGATGGCGCTGACCTTCCCGCTGCCGCTCGAGCAGTTCTTCGACCTGTTGCCAATCGCCAGCCTGTATCTGGACCTGCCCGAGTCCGTCTCGGTCTCGCGGACCCGCGGCGGCGAGCTGCTGCAGGCCGAGACCGGCACCCGGCTGTGGCAGGGCGAGGTGCGGCTGGGACTGATGACGGCGGCCGAGGCGGCGGCGGTGCTGCCGCTGCTCAATCTGCTGCGCGGGGCCGGCCGCTCGTTCATGCTGGCCGATCCCGCCCGGCCGATCCCGCGCCTCGACCCCACGGGGGCGCTGCTGGGCGCGGCGCCGGTGCAGCTGGCCTGGGTCGAGCCCGACCGCCGCGACATCACCCTGTCAGGATTGCCGACCGGCTATCAGCTGTCGCGCCGCGACCTGCTGGGCTTTGCCTACGGCGCCGACCCGGTCCGCCATGCGCTGCACGAGGTGGTCTCGGCCAGCGGCACGGCAGCATCGGACGGCACCGTCTCGATCGAGGTCAGCCCGCCGATCCGCCCCGGTGCCGGGACCGGCACCGCGGTCACGCTGCGCCGCCCCAGCTGCAAGGCGATCATCGTGCCCGGGTCTTTCCGGTCGGGCTCCATCCGCAACGGCGGCCTTGTCGAGGGGCTGTCCTTCAATGTTCAGCAGACCTTGAGGTAACCATGCAGCTCCGTGATCCCGAAACCGCTGCCTGGCTCGCCGCCCGCCGCCCCGTGCTGGTCCATCACCTGGTCTGGATCGCCGCCCGCAACCGCGCCACCGATGCGATCGAGACCCTGGGCCTGTGGACCGGCGCCGACCACCAGGAATTTGCCGTCGAGGGCGAGCAGCGCCCCTATCTCGGCGCGGCCGGGATCGTGGCGCTGCCGAACATCGTCAGCGGCACCGGCACCGACGTGCGCTCGATGCGGCTGCGGCTGGCGCCGATGGCCCCCGAGGTCGAACTGGCGATCCGCGGCTATGACGCGCGTCAGGCCCCGATCCAGATCCACCGCCTGCTGACCGATCCTGACACCATGGCCCCGATCGGGATCCCGGTGCGCCGATTCAAGGGTTGGATCAACAGCCTCGAGCTGGTCACCGCCGCTGATGGCGAGGAGGGCCGCTGCGACCTGACGCTGGTGTCCTCGGCCCGGGCCGGCACCAGGACCCTGGCCCAGAAGAAATCCGACGCCAGCCAGCGCCTGCGGCAGCGCCCGGGCGGTGGCGAGGACCGGTTCTACCAGTACGCCGACATCAGCGGCGCCGTGCAGGTGAAATGGGGCGAATGATGCGGCTCTACGATTGGGAAACCCGGCTGGTCGCCTATCTGGCCCGCATCGCCCGCGAGGGCTTTGCGTGGGGTCGCCACGATTGCGCGCTGTTCGCGGCTGGCGGGGTCGAAGCTGTCACCGGCCATGACCCGGCCGCAGCCTGGCGCGGCCGCTACGACACCAGCGCCGGCGGCATGCGGCTGATCCGGGCGGCCGGCTATCGCGACCACCTGGACGCGGCGCGGCGGCTGCACCCGCCGGTGGCCCGCAGCATGATCCTGCCGGGCGACCTGGCCGTGGTCGAGGGCGACGGCGGCCGCGCGCTGGGGATCGTGCAGGGCAGGATGATCTATGTGCTGCGCGCGCAAGGGCTGGGGCTGCTGCCGATCGAGCGGGCCACCGAACTGCTGGGGGTGCGCTGATGGCCGTTGTTGCAGTTGCCGCCAAGGCCGCATTTGCCTGGGTCGCCAGCAATGCCGCCGCCACCTTTGTGGCAAAGATGCTGCTCAGCACCGCGGTCAGCGCGCTGTCCGCCCATCTGCAGCGCCAGGCTGCGCGGCGCAACCAGCCGGGCATCAAGACCGATTACACCACCGACGGCGGCACCCAGCCGCAGAAGTTCGTGCTGGGCTGGTATGCGACCGACGGGCACATGGTCTGCCCGCCAATGTCGCACGGCAAGGACAACGGCTATCTCACCTATGTGATCGACCTCGGCAACGTGCCCGGCGCCCAGCTCGAGAGCATCATCGTCGACGACGAGGAGGTCGAGTTCGAGGCCGCCTCCGAAACCGGCCCGATCGACGGACCCGTGCCCCCGGCCGGCATGCCCGACTGGTGGTATCAGCAGCAGGGGCTCAACCCGCTGGCTCAGCTTTTCGGGCTGACGACCACCGACCTCGGCCGTCCGGCCCTTGGCAATTACAAGGGCAAGGTCTGGCTGCGCTATTACGATGGCAGCCAGACCGCGGCCGACCCCTATTTGCTGCAGATTTATGGTCCGGGCACCGCCTGGGCCCGCAGGTCCGAGCGCCCCTGGACCGCCGAGATGGTCGGGATCGGCACCAGCTATGCGATCCTGACCTTCAAGTTCGACCGCGACGTGTTCACGGGCCTGCCGCGCTGTCGCTTCGTGATGCGCGGCATCCCGCTCTATGACCCGCGCCGCGATGCGTCGGTCGGGGGCGACGGCAGCCAGCGTTGGGACGATCCCTCGACCTGGGCGCCGACCGCCAACGGCATGGTGCTGGCCTATAACATCCTGCGCGGGATCCCGATCGACGGCGGGCCGCTCTGGGGCTATGGCGTCGCCGCCGCCGACCTGCCGCTGCCGGAATGGACCGCGGCAATGACCGCGGCCGACCAGATCGTCGATGACGCCCCGCGCTGGCAGGCCGGCTGGGAGGTGGCGGTCGATGAGGAGCCCGCCGACGTCCTGGACGAGGTGCTCAAGGTCTGCTGCGCCAAGGTCGCCGAAGTGGGTGGCGTCTGGAAGCCCCGGGTCGGCGCGCCGGCGGCGCCGGTGCTGTTCGTGACCGACGACGATCTGATCCTCGATCGCGACGCCACCCTGACCCCTTTCCCCGGCCTTGAAGCCACCTTCAACGCCATCCACGCCTCCTACCCGGAACCGACGGCGCTGTGGCGCCCCAAGGATGCGCCGCCGCGCTACAACGAGGCTTGGGAGGCCGCCGACCAGGGCCGCCGCCTGACCGCCGAGCTCAACCTGCCGGCCTGCCCGTGGGAACCGCAGGTGCAGCGGGTCATGCGCGCCTACATTGAGGAAGAGCGGCGGTTCGCGCGGCATGTCATCACCCTGCCGCCCGATGCCGAGGCGCTGGAGCCGCTCGACGTCATCGCCTGGACCAGCGACGAGAACGGCTACGACGCCAAGCTGTTCGAGGTCCACGAGATCACCGAGGATCCTGACACCCTGCTGGTGACCCTGTCGCTGCGCGAGGTGGATCCGGCCGATTACCACTGGCAGCCCGAGTTCCGGCTGCCGAGCTGGGTGCCGCCGGTCACCAAGCCGCGGCCCGATCCGATGGTGCCGGAGTATTTCACCGCCCAAGGCATCGCCATGGCCGACGCCACCGGCCGCGGCCGGCAGGCGGCGGGGCGGCTGCGCTGGGGTGGG
>JAZIHR010000150.1:0-6875 GCA_036678445.1 Alphaproteobacteria bacterium | reverse complement strand
AGGTCGGCGTCACCCGGGGCCTCGATCGCGCGCGCCCGGTCCAGCCACACCTGCCCGCGCGCGCGCATGGCGGCCAGCGCCTGCGGCCCCCCCTGCGCCGGCAGCCCGCCCAGCAGGTTGACCAGCCGGTTGAGCCAGCGCGAGGGGATCGTCTCGGCCTCGTCGTTGCGGCGCGCGCGGCTGAGGATGACCTGCGGCGCGGCGATGGCGATCTGGAAATCATGCGCGGCCAGGCCGATGCGGCGTTCGGGCAGGGTCAGCCCGGCCTCGGCCCGCATCGGGCGGCTAAGCCAGGGGTCAGGGTCCAGCGCCTGCGGCCAGCCGCCCTCGTTCAGGCCGCCAAGGATCACCAGCCCGGTGGCCTCGGTCCGGGCCTCGCGCGGGCCGCGGATACGCACCAGCGGGTGCGCGGCCACATCCATGCGCACCGCCTGAGCCTGCAACTGGTCGGCCAGCAGCCGGGCAAAGTCGCGCGCCGTCATTGCCGGGCCGCGCGGCGCGTGCAGGGCAAGGTGGTCCAGCACGGCGCTGGCCTTTTCGCCCGCGGCCTCGGCGTAAAGTTTCGACGCCTGCGCGGTGCCGGCGCCGGCGGCCCAGATTTCCGCGATGCGGCGGTGGCGGGCGGCGCGTTCGGCCAGCGGCAGGGGGCCGGGGGCGGCGATCAGCGGCAGGGTTTCGTCCAGCGCCGCGGCCACCATCGCGGCCCATGCGGCACGTTCGGCGCTGGCCTCGCCCGAGCCGCGCGCGGGCCGCGCCCCCCACGCCCGCAGCGCCGCGCCGTCGGGAAAGGCGGGGCCGTGGCGGCGCAGGTGCAGCTCAAGCTCGCGGCTGTGCAGCAGGTGGGCGCGCCGCGCCGCGTCGCCCGCGCCGGTCGCGGTCAGCGGATGCTTGAGCAGCACCAGCAGGCTGTCGATGCCAAAGGGCTGCCCCGGCAGTTCCGCGACATGGCGCAGGAACAGCCCGGCGGCGGTCAGCGGCAGCGGCACCCCGGCGCTGTCGTCGGGGATGATCCCCCAGCGGTCCAGCGCGGCGGCCACGCGCCGGGTCAGGCTGCGGTCGGCGGCGATCAGCGTGACGGGTCTGTTTTCATGCACCGCGCCGCGGATCAGGGCGGCAAGCGCATTGGCCTCGGCCGCGGGGCTGTCGGCCTCGATCAGGGTCAGGTTGCGGGTGGCGGCAGGCAGGTCGCCCAGCGAGGGCCCCTCGGCCACCCACTGGTCGGTGACCGGGGCGGGGCGCAGCGCCAGCGCCACCAGCGCGTTGCGGGCAGGGTCGGGCGCGGGGGTGTCGTCCCACCACGCAGGTTCCCCGCTGGTGGCGACCAGCGGCGCGAAACGGGCCTGCGGGTGATCCTCGTGCATCGCTGCGGCCGCGCCCTCGGGCATCGGCGTATAGCCCGGCAGCACCACCGCCCCCTGCGGCAGCGCCGCCACCGCCTGCATGAACAGCCGCGTCGCCCCGTGAGAGCCGGTCGAGCCTGCCACGATCACCGGTCCCTCGGGCAGGTTCAGCCCCTGCTGCCAGTTGGCGGCCAGGCGTTCGGCCTCGGCCCGCTGCTGGGCCTCGCGGTCCACAGGCGGGCCGTCCAGATGAAAACCGGCGGCGATGCGCAGAAAGGCCAGCGCCTGCTGCCAATGCGCGGCATGGGCGCCGGCGTCGATACGGTCCAGCGCGTCCGGCCCCAGCCCCTCGGCCTGCATCTCGGCCATCAGCGCGGATAATGAGGCCGCGAGCGTCGGCACCGACTGCCCGGTCGCATCGCCCGTCAGCGCGCGGGCGACGAGCTGCGCCAGTTCAAGCTGCCGGGCCAGCGGCGGGGCAGGGGGCGCGAGCCCCGCGCCGCTGCCCAGTTCCGCGATCAGCCGCAGCCGGGGCAGCAGCAGCGGCCCGGCGCGGAGCAGCGCCGCTTCGATCGCCCGCAGCGTATGCCCCGAGTTGCACCAGACAGTGGCCAGGGCCATCGCCTCGGGCGGGCGGGACTGCATCCGGGCCAGCAGGCCGCGCACGAAACCACCGGCGAAATCCGCGCCGGGGGGCAAGGCGTAAAGACCGTGGATCGGGGGGGGCATCACGCGGCCTCGGCCAGCATCGTTTCGGCCAGCGCGATGCAGTCGGGGCGGCCCACGTCACACCAGTTGCCCGGGTGGATCATGCCGAACACCCGTCCCCGCGCCAGCAGCTGGTCCCACAGCAGGTTGAGCGAGAACACCTGTTCGCTGATTTCCGCCAGCCCCTCGGTGCGGATGATCTGGCAGCCGGTATAGACCAGATCGCCGCCGCGGCTGATCCGCCCTTCGCCGTCCAGCGCAAAGTCGCCGCCGCCGATACGGCCACGGGCGCGGTCCAGCGGCACCAGCATCAGCAGCGCGTCCATAAGCGCCCCGTCCCAGCCCTGACGCAGGGCGGCGACCGGGTTCGGGCCGGTCCAGACCGCATCGGGGTTCAGCGTCAGCACCGGGCCACCCAAGGCCGGACCGAGTCCCAGCAGCGGCAGCGCCCGCCGCAGCCCGCCACCGGTATCCAGCAGCAGCCCGGCTTCATCGGAAATCGCCACCTCGCTGCCGGCAAGATGCGCGGCGATCTGGTCGCCAAGGTAATGCGTGTTCACCACGATCCGCCGCGCCCCGCCCGCGCGCGCCAGATCCAGCGCGTGGTCCAGCAACGGCCGCCCGGCGACCGGGATCAGCGGCTTGGGGGTGGTGTCGCTCAAGGGCGCCATGCGGGTGCCCTTGCCGGCGGCGAACAGCATCAGCGTCTCGGTCATGTCATACTCCCCGCCCGCGCGCGCAGCGTGGCGATGATGGCGGCCGAGGGCGGCGGCACCCCGTCCAGCGCGCTTGCCAGCGGCGCCAGTAAGGGGTGAGAGACATCGCGGGCGATGGCGTCCCAGACCCGCGGCATGAACTCCAGATAGCGGGTCTTGCCGTCGCGCAGGCACAGCCGGGTAAAGATGCCCATGATCCGCAGGTTGCGCGCCGCGCCCATCAGCGCATAGGCGGCCCGGAACCGCGCATCATCCTGCCCGGTGGCGGCGATATAGCGCGACAGCGCGCGTTCCTCGATCCGGGCCGAAACGTCGCGGCGGGCGTCCTGCAGGACCGAGGCCAGCTCATACGCCGGATGCACCGCCACCGCGTCCTGGAAATCCAGCAGCCCGATGGGGGCGTCGTCGCCGCGCCAGACAAGGTTTTCCGCGTGAAAATCGCGCAGGGACAGCACCGGGGCGGTGTCCGCACAAAGCTGCGCGTGCAGGGCGGCGATGGCGGCGGCGACCCCCGCGCCCGTGCCGGGGGCGCCCGTGGCGGGGGGATACCATTCGGCAAACAGTTCCGCCTGCTGGGCCAGCGCCGGGCCGTCCAGCGCCGGCACGAATTCGGGCGGAGGATGCCGGTGCAGTTCCGCCACCAGATCGGCGATGCGGTCATAGAGGCGCGGCGCCGCCTGCGGGTCGCGGTCCAGCACGCGGGCGATCAGGTCGTCGCCCAGATCCTCGGCCAGCAGCAGGCCCTCGGGTTCCGAAACGGCAAGGATTTCGGGGGCGTGAAAGCCGCGCGCCCGCAGCCAGTCGGTCATCGCCAGATAGCGCGCCATGTCGCTGCCGGGCTGCCCGCTGCTGGTCGGGTCGTCCATCAGCACCGCGGTGCCGCTGTCCCCGATCAGCCGGAAATAGCGCCGCGACGAGGCGTCGCCTGCCAGCGGCTCGACCCGCGCCGCTGCCCAGCCGGCGCTGTGCAGGAACCGCGCGATCTGCACCATGCGCGGCACATGCGCCCAGCGGGCCGGGTCGCCCGACAGGGTGATGCGGCGGCGTTCGTCAGAGGTCGCCGCCAGCGTCACGGTCAGCGCGCCTTGTGGGGGCGGCGCCATCCGGTCGGGCCACTCGATCAGCGCGATCGCGTGGTCCATCGCCTCGTCCAGGCCCAGCTCGGCCAGTTCCGACGTATCGGTCAGGCGGTAAAGGTCGGCGTGCCAGATCTCGACCCCGCGCGCGTCCAGATAGGTCTGCACAAGGGTGAATGTGGGGCTGGGCACATCCTCGGGCGCGTCGCCCTGTCGGGCGCGGATCAGGGCGCGGGCGAAATGGGTCTTGCCGGCGCCGACCGGCCCGTCCAGCAGCAGCGTGTCGCCGGGGGCCAGCACCGCGGCCAGCGCGCGGGCAAGACCGGCGGTCAGGGCCTCGTCGGCCTCATCTATCACGCTAAGCGTGCCGGGCGCGGAAAGGGCGGTATCCATCGCAGCAGAGCCTATCTCTTGCCGCCCTGCGGGGAAAGGGCGGGGCCTGCTGCCGGGCTGCCCAGTGCCGGGCCGCCCAGTGCCGCGCCCAGCCCGGCGGCGGCCGCGGCCACGGCAGGGCCAAGGCGCGCCAGCGCGGCCTCGTCCAGCCGCACTGCGGGGCCGATGATTCCCAGCGCCGCCACCGGGTCGCCGCTGCCGCCGAACACCGGGGCGGCGATGCCGTTCTGGCCGGGCACGGCCTCGCCCCGCTCGGCCAGCCAGCCGCCGTGGCGCAGGGTGGCAAGCTCTGCGGTCAGTTCGCCTTGGTCGGTAAAGCTGCGCGGGGTCAGCGCCGGCAGGCTGTCGCGCCCCAGCAGCGCCCGCACCCGCGCCAGCGGCAGATGCGCGATCAGCGCCTTGCCCGGCGCGGTGGCGTGATAGGCCAGCCGCGTCCCCGCCGGCAGCACCACCCGCAGCGAGCCCGCCGCCTGCGATTCGGCCACCACCAGCGCGGCGTCGCCGTCGGCCACCACCAGCACCGCGGTTTCGCCGCTGTCGGCCGCCAGCCGCGCCATGACCGGGCGCGCGCGCTCGGCCAGCCCGCCGCGGCGCAGGAAGGCCGCGCCCAGCCGGAACGCGCCCGGCCCGACGTGCCACAGCTGCGTGGCGGGATCGACCTCGGCCAGCCGCCGCGCGGCCAGCGCCGCCAGCAGCCGATGCGTGGTCGAGGGCGCCAGCCCCAGCCGCCGCCCCAGGTCCGACAGCGTGGCGCCGTCGCCCGTGGCCAGAACCTCAAGCACTGCCAGCGCCCGGTCCACCACGGCCGAGCCGGCCGCCGGCCCCCCGCCCGAAGGGCGGCCGGGCGAACGGGGCGGGGATGTTTCCACGGGGATTCTCGCATGGGTCATGATCCGCGCAAGCTGCCGCAAACCAGGCCCCGCCGCAACGGGTCCGGCCCCCGTCCGCCCGGACCGGCCCATCCGCATGGTGGAATTGCGCCAGAAAGCCTTTGCCCGCCCCGCACGATGGGCCAGAGTTTCCGCAACGGCGCCCGCGCCGCCATGCATCGGGGGGAGGAAATCATGCACAGGACCCACAGGGCCGGGACGCACCCGGTCGACGAAATGCTGCCCGCACCGCGGCTGTTCGCGCTGGGGCTGCAACATGTGCTGGTGATGTACGCCGGCGCCATCGCCGTGCCGCTGATCGTGGGCCGCGCCCTGCAACTGCCGCCGCAGGACGTGGCGTTCCTGATCTCGGCCGACCTGTTCGTCTGCGGCATTGCCTCGATCATCCAGTCGCTGGGTGCCGGCCCGTGGCTGGGGGTCAGGATGCCGGTGATGATGGGCGTGACCTTCGCGGCGGTGGGGCCGATGGTCGCCATCGCCAATGCCACGCCGGGGGTCGAGGGCGCCAGGGCGCTGTTCGGCGCGGTGATCGCGGCGGGGGTGATCTCGATCCTGATCGCGCCGCTGGTCAGCCGGATGCTGCGGTTCTTTCCGCCGGTGGTGACGGGCACGGTGATCCTGGTGATCGGGGTCAGCCTGATGCCGATCGGTATCAACTGGATCTTCGGCCTGCCGCAGGGGCCGACCGCGCCAAGGCTGGTCGACCCCGCCTTGCAGGCCTGGCTGGAACAGCACATGGCCGAGGGCGGCGCCCCCCTGGGGCTGGCGCTGGCCCCCACCGTTCCGAACCCGCTTTATGCGGCGCCGGGGAACATGGCCATCGCGGCCGTCGTGCTGGCGACGATCATGCTGATCGCGCGGTTCGCCCGCGGCTTCCTGTCCAACGTCGCGGTGCTGGTGGGCATCGTGGTCGGAGGCATCCTTGCCGCCGCGCTGGGCCTGATGCATTTCGACAAGGTTGCCGCCGCCGCATGGTTCGCGCCGATCCGGCCGTTCCATTTCGGGATGCCCAGCTTCGACCCGGTGATGATCCTGACCATGAGCATGGTGATGATCGTGGTGATGATCGAATCGACGGGGATGTTTCTTGCGCTGGGTGACATGGTGGACCAGAGGATCGACCAGCCGCGGCTGGCCGCCGGGCTGCGCGTGGACGGGGTCGGCACCCTGCTGGGAGGAATCTTCAACACCTTCCCCTATACCTCGTTCAGTCAGAACGTCGGGCTGGTGGGCGTGACCGGGGTGCGCTCGCGCCACGTCTGCGTGGCAGGGGGTGCGATCATGGTGGTGCTGGGGCTGATCCCCAAGATGGGCGCGCTGGTCGAGGCGCTGCCCACGGTGGTGCTGGGCGGTGCCGGGCTGGTCATGTTCGGCATGGTCGCGGCAACCGGCATCAGAGTGCTGTCACGCGTCGATTTCGCCGGCAACCGCAACAACCTGTTCGTGGTGGCGGTATCGCTGGGCATGGGGATGATCCCGATGGTCGCGACCAGTTTCGACCAGTGGCTGCCGCAATCCACCCGGGTGCTGACCCATTCGGGAATTCTGCTGGCCGCGGTCGCGGCGGTGCTGCTGAACTGGTTCCTGAACGGCGCCGCCCATGCGGACGAAACCGAAATCACGCGCGCCGCGGCGCAGGCCGACGCGCACTAGCCCGCGTCGGATCGCCGGGCGGCGACACGAAAGCGCAGCCGCCGGGGCGCCCGCGCGCGGCGGCGGCACCCGCTGGCCCGGGTCTGCCTTGCGGAAATA
>JAZIHR010000149.1:0-6992 GCA_036678445.1 Alphaproteobacteria bacterium | reverse complement strand
GAACAGCCCCTGCCCGCCTCGGCGGCCGCCCCGGGCGAGCGTCCGGCCGAAGCCGCCGCGCCGCAAGGTCCGGCCCTGCTGGCCGCCGGGGTCGCCGACCCCCAGCCTCCGCCCGCGCCGCAGCCGCCTCTCGACAACCCGGCACTGGCGCCGGGACGGCTGGCGGCGCCCGATCCCGACCCCGAACCCGGGCCGCTGCCGGACCGCGATGCCCCGGTCCTTGCCAGCAAGGATGCGACGGCTGCGGATACCGCCGTCATCCCGGGCGAAACCACGGACGGGGCGGCAGCGCCCGGAATGGCGGCGGAAGACCCGGCCCCCCTGCCCGACACCGTTTCGGTCACCGCGCCGGTCGCCGCATCGCCCGAAACAGCAGCGCCGGACAGCGACGAAGCCACGGCCCCGGCTGCCATGCCCGCGCAGGCGGATGACCTTTTTGCGGATGACACCCCCGCCGCCAATCGTGCCCCGGTCGCCCAGGCTGCCGCAGACGCCCCCGCCGAGGACACCACCGCGCCTGCCCATGTCACGGTCCCCGACATGGATGCCGACGCGGAAACCGGCGCGACCAGCGCAGGCGCGCCAGAGGCCGGCGCGGACGCCGGGCCCTCTGCCCCGGGGGCATCCGGGCCGGCGGGCGGCGCCAGTGCGCCCATCCCGGCGGTTGCGCAGCCCCGTGCGCCGCGGCCGGCGCCTGACCTGTCCCTGCCGGGACTGCCGCTGCCGGGACTGGGCGATGCGTCCGGGCGGGTCTCGCGCCCCCTCTTTCCCCAGGTATCGGACTGATGCTGCCCCTGAATCCCGATCTTGCCGCGACCTTCCGCCCCCCGGTGATGGAGGCGCGTCGCTGGCTGGAAGGCGTCAGCTTTCCCGCCGACCGCCCGCTGATCAACGTCAGCCAGGCCGCGCCCGTCGAGCCGCCCCCCGAAGGGCTGCGCCGCGCCATTGCCGAGGCCTCGCTGACCCGGTCCGAGGCGCATCTTTACGGGCCGGTTCTGGGCAACCCCGAACTGCGCGAGGCCGTGGCCAGGACGTTCTCGGACGCCTATGGCGCAAGACTGCAAGCGGCAAATGTCGCGATCACCCCCGGCTGCAACCAGGCGTTCTGCATCGCCGCCGCCTCGGTCGCGCAGCGGGGCGACGAGGTGATCGTGCCGGTGCCGTGGTATTTCAACCACAAGATGTGGCTGGACATGCAGGGAATCCGGGCGGTGCCGCTGAAATGCGGGCCCGGGATGGTGCCCGACCCGCAGGCGGCGGGTGCGCTGATCGCCTCGCGCACCCGCGCCATCCTGCTGGTCACGCCCAACAACCCCTCGGGCGCGGAATACCCGGCCGAGGTGCTGCGCGGGTTCTACGATCTTGCGCGGGCACACGGGCTGGCGCTGATCGTGGATGAAACCTATCGCGACTTCGATTCGCGCGACACCGCCCCGCACGGGCTGTTTTCGGACCCCGACTGGGGCGAGGTGCTGATCCAGCTTTATTCGTTTTCCAAGGCCTACCGGCTGACCGGCCACCGCGTCGGTGCGCTGATCGCCAGCGGCGCGCGGCAGGTGCAGGTCGAAAAGCTGCTGGACACGCTGTCGATCTGCACCGCCCAGCTGGGCCAGATCGGCGCGCTGTGGGGGATGCGGAACCTGCGCGACTGGCTGGCGGGGGAACGGCAGGAAATCCTGCGCCGCCGCGATGCGATGGAACGCGCGGTGGCGGGGCTGGAGGGCTGGCGGCTGAAAGGCTGCGGGGCGTATTTCGCCTGGGTCGAGCACCCGTTCGCCGAGGATTCCGCCGCGCTGGCGCAGCGGCTGGTGCACGAGGCCGGGGTGCTGCTGCTGCCCGGCACGATGTTCATGCCCGAGGACGACCCCGACGGCGCCCGCCACCTGCGCATCGCCTTTGCCAATATCGACAAGACCGGGATCGCGGCGCTGGCCGGGCGGCTGGCCAGGGTGGCAGGTTAGATGGCGGGCTAGGATGGCGGGGCTGGCGGGCTGAAGGGGGCTGAACCGGCCCTTTTCCCCGCGACAACCGGACAGGTAACCGAAAGCCTTTGGCTTCTTTGCCTTGCCCGCCCGCGGGGCCTTGCCTAAGAAGCGGGCAGAAACCACGATAAGGGAAGAACCCATGAGCAGCTTGCGCACCAAGGGCAAATCGACGGTGGTCTGGTTGCTGATGGGGCTGCTGCTTCTGGGGCTGGGCGGGTTCGGCATCACCAATTTCTCGGGCACCAGCTCGGGCGCGATCGGCGCGGTCGGCGGGGTCGAGATCGACGCCCGCGACTATCTGCGCGGCGTGCGCTCGGACATGCAGGGGTTTGCGATGCAGACCGGGCAGGTGCTGACCCCCGATCAGGCCCGCGCCATCGGCATTCCCCAGCAGGTGCAGGCGCGGCTGTTCGCCGCCGCCGCGCTTGAGGCTGAATCCCACCGCATCGGCCTGTCGGTCGGGGATGAAACCGTGCTGGAAAACGTGATGGCCGCCCCCGCCTTCCAGACTGCGGGCGGCCAGTTCGACGCGGCGCTTTACCAGGACGTGCTGCGCCGCGAGGGTCTGACCCCGGCACGGTTCGAACAGGATATCCGCATGGACGCGGCGCGGCTGCTGATGCAGGACGCGGTGATCGGCGGCGTCTCGGCCCCTGCCACGCTGCGCGACACCACTGCCCGCTGGATCCTCGAACGCCGCGACCTTTCCTGGGACGAGTTGACCGCCGACGACCTGGCCGCGCCGATCACACCCCCCGACGAGGAAACCCTGGTCGCCTGGCACCAGGCCAATGCCGCCCAGTTCACCGCACCGGAACGCCGCCGCATCACCTATGCCTGGCTGACCCCCGAGTTGCTGGAGGCCACCGTCCAGCTTGACGATGCCGCGCTGCGCGAGCTTTACGATGCCCGTATCGACGAATTCCGGCAGCCCGAGCGCCGCATGGTCGAGCGGCTGGTCTATTCCTCGCAAC
This sequence comes from Alphaproteobacteria bacterium, assembly GCA_036678445.1. Lineage (GTDB taxonomy): Bacteria > Pseudomonadota > Alphaproteobacteria > Rhodobacterales > Rhodobacteraceae > Paracoccus. The sequence continues at coordinate 4,033 of JAZIHR010000149.1, read as the reverse complement.
CCGAGGCCGAGGCCGCGAAAGCCCGGCTTGACGCGGGCGAGGCCAGCTTTGAACAGCTTGCCGCCGAGCGCGGCCTGACCCTGACCGACATCGACCTGGGCGAGCGCGCCGAATCCGAGCTGGGCGCCGCCGGCGCGGCGGTGTTCGCGCTGGACCAGCCCGGCGTCGTCGGGCCGCTGCCCACCGATCTGGGCCCGGCGCTGTTTTCGATGAACGCGATCCTCGACCCGGTGGACGTGCCCTTCGAGCAGGCAGTGTCCGAACTGCGCGGAGAGGCCGCCGCCGACCGCGCCCGCCGGGTGATCGAGGAACAGGCCCATGACTTCGAGGATCTGCTGGCCGGGGGCGCCTCGCTTGAGGATCTGGCCGCGGAAACCCCGATGGAACTGGGCGAGATCGAGTTCTCGTCCGAGACGCCTCCGCAGGGTATCGCCGCCTATGAGGCGTTCCGCCAGCGCGCCGTCACCGTGACCGAGGGTGAATTCCTGCAACTTCACGAACTGGACGACGGCGGCGTGTTCGCGCTGCGGCTGGACCAGTTGACCCCGCCCGAACTGATTCCCTTTGAACAGGTGCGCGACCTGGTGCTGGCCGACTGGACCGCCGCCGAAACCCGCCGCGAACTGAAGATCCGCGCCGAGGAACGCGAGCTTCTGCTGGAATCCGAGGCCAACGGCGACGCGCCGGCACCTGACCCCTCTGCCTCTGCCACGGCCGGGACGGAAACCGAGGCGGCGCCGGACCCGGCCGCCGGCTTCCAGTCCGCCACCGACGTGGAACGCGACTATGGCATCGAGGGCGTGCCGGCCGGGGTCGTGGCCCGCGGCTTTCAGCTTGGCACCATCGGCGAGGTCGCCGCGGTCGAGGCCGAGGGCCGGGTGTTCCTGATCCGGCTGGACGCGATCCGCCCCGCCGACCTGTCCGCCCCCGAGGCGCAGCCGGTGCTGACCGGGGTTTCGGCCCGGCTGACCGAATCGGTGCAGTCCGACCTATTCGGCGCCTATGTGCGGGCGCTTCAGGCCAGCCATGGCGCCACCATCAACGACAGCGCGCTGAACGCTGCGAATGCGATGATCCAGTGATGGAACTTTCCCCCGATTTTCCGGCGTTCGAACGCGGCTGGGCCGAGGGCCGCAACCAGCTGGTCACCATCCGGCTGGCCGCCGACCTGGACACTCCGGTCAGCCTGATGCTGAAACTGGCCGAGGCCGCGCCCTTGTCCTTCATGCTGGAAAGCGTCACCGGCGGCGAGGTCCGCGGCCGCTATTCCATCGTCGGCATGAAGCCCGACCTGATCTGGGAATGTCGTGGCACCCAGGCCCGGATCAACCGGCAGGCCCGCTATTCCGACGCGTTCGAGGACGACCCCCGCCCGCCGCTGGACAGCTTGCGCGCGCTGATCGCCGAAAGCCGGATCGAGATGCCCGAAGGCGTGCCCGCCAGCGGCGCCGGGCTGTTCGGCTATCTGGGCTACGACATGATCCGGCTGGTCGAGCATCTGCCGGACGTGAACCCCGACCCGATCGGGGTGCCCGACGCGATGCTGGTGCGCCCCTCGGTGGTGGCGGTGCTGGACGGGGTCAAGGGCGAGGTTCTGCTGTGCGCCCCCGCCTGGTTCGACCCCGCGGTGCCCGCCCGCGCCGCCTATGCGCAGGCGGCCGAGCGGGTGATGGAGGCCCTGCGCGCGCTGGACCGCCAGCCGGCCGAGCCGCGCGCACTGGAGCGGCCGGGGGGCGAAGGCCGCACCATCGGCGAGCCGCAGTCCAATTTCACCCGCGAAGGCTACATGGCGGCGGTGGAAACCGCCCGCGACCACATCCGCGCCGGCGACATCTTTCAGGTGGTGCCGGCGCAGCGCTGGACCATCGACTTTCCGCTGCCGCCCTTCGCGCTGTACCGCTCGCTGCGGCGCACGAACCCCTCGCCCTTCATGTTCTTTCTCAACATGGGCGGGTTCCAGATCGTCGGTGCCTCGCCGGAAATCCTGGTGCGGCTGCGCGACGGAGAGGTGACGATCCGCCCCATCGCCGGCACCCGCCCCCGGGGCGCCACCCCCGACGAGGATCGCCCGAATGAGGCCCACCTGCTGGCCGACGAAAAGGAACTGGCCGAACACCTGATGCTGCTGGACCTGGGCCGCAACGACGTCGGCCGGGTGGCCAAACCGGGCACCGTGCGCCCGACCGAGGAATTCATCATCGAGCGTTATTCCCACGTCATGCACATCGTGTCGAACGTCGTGGGCGAGCTGCGCGAGGATCAGGACGCGCTGTCGGCGCTGCTGGCCGGGCTGCCCGCCGGCACCGTCAGCGGCGCCCCCAAGGTCCGCGCCATGCAGATCATCGACGAACTGGAACCCGAGAAACGCGGCATCTACGGCGGCGCCATCGGCTATTTCGCCGCGAACGGCGAGATGGACATGTGCATCGCCCTGCGCACCGGCGTGGTCAAGGACGGCAAGCTGTATGTGCAGTCCGGCGGCGGCGTGGTCTATGACAGCGACCCGGCCAGCGAATACATGGAATGTGTGCATAAATCCCGCGCCATGGTACGGGCCGCCGAGGGCGCGGCGCAGTTCCTGCGCGGGAACGGCTAGGGCAGGTCTGGCAAGGGCCGGCGCTGCTGAAGCGGGGGCTCTGCCCCTCCTGTCGCTGCTGTGGCCTTTGTCGCTGAAAACCGTCGATGGACCATTCGGCGGGAAACCCTTTGTGGGGGGCTTTCTGGGGGGCTTTCTGGCGGGCCTGCTGTTCTGTGCACCCGGAAGCCCGGGATATTCGGGGCAGGACGAAAGCTCAGGGGGGCGCGGATCGGCGGCGGCGGTCAGCCCGCCGCCATCAGCCCGATGGCGCGGTCCTGCTCCATCAGCCACATCAGGTTGCGGATCGCGAGTCCGCGCTTTGATGCGAGTTGCGGATCCTGTTCCAGCAGCAGCCTTGCGTCCTGCCGGGCGACGGCCAGCAGCTCGGACTGGCGTTCCAGATCGGCGACGCGGAACCGCGGCAGGCCCGATTGCGCGGTGCCGATCACGTCGCCGGCGCCGCGCATCATCAGGTCCTCTTCGGCGATGCGGAACCCGTCCTCGGTCTCGCGCAGGATTTGCAGGCGGCGGCGGCCGGATTCGGACAGCGGCTCGTGATACAGCAGCAGGCAGCTAGAGGCGCCGCTGCCGCGCCCGACCCGCCCGCGCAACTGGTGCAACTGCGCAAGGCCAAAGCTTTCGGCGCGCTCGATCACCATGATCGTGGCCTCGGGGACATCGACGCCGACCTCGATCACCGTGGTGGCAACCAGCAGCTGCGCGCGGCCTGTCGCGAAATCCGCCATCGCCGCGTCGCGGGCGTCGGGCGGCATCTGCCCGTGGATCAGCCGCACGCGGTCGCCGAACCGGGCGCGCAACTGGCGGAAACGTTCCTCGGCGGCGGTCAGGTCGACGGTTTCGCTTTCCTCGACCAGCGGGCAGACCCAGTAGGCGCGCGCGCCCTGCGCCAGCGCCGCGTCGAGCCGCGTCACCACCTGTTCGATGCGGCTGTCGGGCAGCACGATGGTAGTGACCGGCTGGCGGCCGGGCGGTTTTTCGTCCAGCACCGACAGGTCCATATCGCCGAACTGCGTCAGCGCCAGACTGCGCGGGATCGGCGTCGCCGTCATCACCAGCATGTCCGGGCGCAGCCCCTTCTGCGCCAGCTCCAGCCGCTGCGCGACGCCGAAACGGTGCTGTTCGTCGATCACCGCCAGCCGCAGGTCGGCGAATTCGACGCCGGGCTGGAACACCGCGTGGGTGCCGATCAGCAGGTCGATGCGCCCGGCGGCAAGGTCGGCCAGCAGGCGTTCGCGCGGCTCGCCCTTGTCGCGGCCGGTCAGCACGGCGATGCGCAGCCCGGCGGCCTTGGCCAGCGGCTGCAACCCGGCCAGATGCTGGCGGGCAAGGATTTCGGTGGGCGCCATCAGCACCCCCTGCCCGCCGGCCTCGACCGCCGCCGCCAGCGCCAGCGCCGCGACCAGCGTCTTGCCCGAGCCCACGTCGCCTTGCAGC
>JAZIHR010000148.1:0-7153 GCA_036678445.1 Alphaproteobacteria bacterium | reverse complement strand
CCCCCTGGCTGGTCAGGGGCTGGCAGGGCACCCCGCCGACCGTGGCCCGCATGGGCGTGGGCCAGCAGCCCAGCAACTCGCGCGCGAAAGGATCGTCGAACTCTGCGACCATCGCGTTGACCGCCCGCCGGGGCGGGGTGGGGCCGCGTTCCAGAAACAGCACCGACAGCCCGGCCTCGGCCAGGGCGCGGCCGGCCAAGCCACCGCCCATGCCCGCCCCGATCACCACCACATCGGGAGAGAGCTGCCCACCCCGGTTCATGAGCCGGCGCCCGCCGCCGGCGCGAACAGCGGCGCGAACAGGTCGCGCAGCGCCATCGCGCCACGATTTGTAACGTGATTGTTATCGAAATAGACCACCTGCCCGTCGTGCAAGGCGCTGCAACTGTCCGGCCCGCACAGCCGCGGCCAGGCATCGACCAGCCCCACCGCCCCGGCCGCCACCGGCGCCACGAACGGCGCCTGTCCCAAGGCCGCGCGGCTTTCGGCCCGGTCGCGCGGAACCTCGATCATCTGCGGCGCCACCTCGCCGCCACGGGCCAGGCGGCGGGCAACCACGGCAGAGCCGTAATCCTCGATCTCGGGCAGTTGGCGCATGACGTGAACCTCTTTCCCGGCGGCGGCGAGCAGCCCCAGAGTCCGCGCGACAGCGGTGTCATAAGGATCGGCCGAGCCGCTGTCATCCGCAAGCGCAATGCGGTTCATGCGATCGCGGCCGGAACCGGCGCCATCGGCATAATAACTCCAACGGGCTACAAGCAAAATCCGGGGCGGAAGCTGCGGCAGCGCGGCCAGGATGCGGTCATTGGCCGCGCGGCAGGCGGCGTCCTCGGCCCTTGTGGCGGCGGTTTCCTGTTTCGAGACCCCGAACAGCGGCGGACAGCCCGCCCGCCAGATCAGCAGCGCCGGCACCCCGGATTCGGTCGCGGCAAGGTCCAGCCCCTCTTTCAGCGCCCGGCCGTGGGAATCGCCCCAGACCAGCAGTTGCGGCGGGCCGTCGGGACCAAGGGCGCAGGTCTCGACCCCCGCCAGGGGGCCGGTGGCGGCGGTGGTGCAGCGGCTCCAGTCCTGGATGAAATCCTGCGAGGCGCTGGCGTATTGCAGCACCACCGGCGACCAGCGCGCGGGCAGGCCGGCGGTCAGGAACGGCAGCATCCCCAGCGCGATCAGCGCCGCGCTGCCCCCCACCACCCCGCCCATCAGCCAGCGCGCCGGGACACGGGCGGAGTTGCGCAGCGGCTGCTCGACCCAGCGCCAGGACAGGAACGCCAGCAGGAACGAGGCCAGCGCCAACGCCGGGCGCAGCCCCGTGGGCGGCTCGTCCCCCCAGACCAGCCGGCCAAAGGCGATCAGCGGCCAGTGCCAGAGATACAGCGAATAGGAAATCAGCCCCACCGCCACCATCGGCCGTGCAGTCAGCAGGCGGCGCAGCGGCGTGTCCGCCCGGCCCGAGGCGATCAGCAGCGCCGCCCCCGCCACCGGGAACGCCGCGACTGCACCGGGAAACGCCGCGCCCCCCGGCATCAGCACCACGCTGCCCGCGATCAGCGCGGCCCCCGCCCATGCGGCCAGCTGCGCCGTGCCGCCGGTCAGCGCCACGCGGCCACGGGCCAGCAGCACGCCGGCCAGCAGCTCCCACCCGCGGAAGGGCAGCAGGAAGAACGCGGCCGGGTGGTCGTGGCGGGTCATCGCCACGCAGGCGGCGAACGAACCCGCCGCCACCAGCAGCAGCCCCGGCCCAACCCTGCGCCACCGCCACAACGCCAGCAGCAGCAGCGGCAGCACCAGGTAGAACTGTTCCTCGACCGCCAGCGACCACATGTGCAGCAGCGGCTTTTCATCGGCGGCACCGTCGAAATACCCCGCGCCGCGGTAGAACTGGATATTGGCGGCGAACACCGTGGTGGCGACGACGGACTTGCCCAGCTCGCGCAGGTCGTGGGGCAAGAGCAGCAGGTAGCCCGCCGCCATCACCACCGCGCACAGCACCATCCATGCGGGCGCGATGCGCCGAAAGCGCCGCAGGTAGAACCGCGTCAGCGATACGCGCCCGGTCCGCGCCAGTTCATCCAGCAGCAGCGTGCCGATCAGGTAACCCGAGATGACAAAGAAGATGTCCACCCCGACAAAGCCGCCAGCAAGGCCCGGCACCTGGAAGTGGAACGCCAGCACGGCCAGAACGGCCACTGCCCGCAGGCCGTCGATATCCGGTCTGTAGTTCATGCGCCGATCGATACAGCCCTGCGGCATTAAGGCGGGCGTAGCGCCCGGTTGACAACGCAGACTAGACCGGAGGTCCAGACCGCTCAACACATCATTTGCACAACTTGAAGAGGACCCGGCCAGGGTCCTGCCGACCGCACGAATCGCAGTGGCAAACCCATTAACCTTGTGTTAACGATCGTTAACGGCCGCGAGTCAACTACCTTTATGTATAAATTGCAACGCAAGCGATAACTTGCCAATCTGTAAGTGCGTTCCGGTAGAGCCTCGGGTCTGTCGGGCGCAATCGGTTGAAAGTTCGTCTATAGGGCTCGGCTAAAAACCGCCGTATGAGCCGTGTATGTATTTGGAGAGTCGCCTATGTTTTGGGGACAAATGGTATGAGTATCGAACGTATCAACGATTTTGCGCCCGATCCGAAGGCAAGGCGGGCCAAGGCACCGATCTATCGTCATGGTGGAAAACGGGCGCTGGACGTCGCACTCGTCCTGGCAGCATTGCCGATTCTGGTTTTCACCGTCGGGTTGATCGCACTGGCCATGCTGATCGTCGAGCGGCACAACCCCTTCTATACCCAGTTGCGTGTCGGAAAGGGCGGGTCGGCGTTCCGCATCTGGAAATTGCGCACCATGGTGCCGAATGCCGACGAAATGCTGGAAAGCCACCTGGCGGCCAATCCGGCGGCGCGGCTGGAATGGGACCGGACCCAGAAACTGACCGACGACCCCCGGATCACCCTGATCGGGCGGTTCCTGCGCCAGACCTCGCTGGACGAATTGCCCCAGCTGTGGAACGTGCTGGCCGGAGACATGAGCCTGGTCGGCCCGCGCCCCATGATGCTGGACCAGCAGAAACTGTATCCCTCGAACGCCTATTACCGGCTGCGGCCGGGGCTGACCGGCCCCTGGCAGGTCAGCGCGCGGCACCGTTCGGCCTTTGCCGATCGCGCGCAGTTCGACGACGCCTATGACGCCAACCTGACGCTGCGCGGCGACATCGGGCTGCTGTTCAAGACCGTCCAGGTGGTGCTGCGCGGGACAGGCTGCTAGCCCGCCCCTTTTTCCTGACCTGCCAGACCCAGGACCCGCCGGCCATTCAGCCGCGCGGGTTTTTATGTTTCGTGTCGGGCAGGTCGATCACCGGGCGCAACCCGGTGATTCGTTCCATCTGCGCGGCGGTGCGGATTACCGGGCGGCGTATTTCCATCAGCAGAACCAGCGCGGCGGCCAGCAGGACCGACAGCACCCCGCCGCCCAGCGCGATCTTCTTGCGCTTCGAGGAACTGGGGTAATCGGGCGGCACCGCCTGTTCCAGCAGCGAAAACGAATCCGACACCAGCGAACTGTCGCGGCGCTGCTGGCTTTCCGCCGCGACCCGGCGGCTGGCCACCCCGGCCAGCTGGTCGCGCAGCGTGTCACGCTCACGGTCCAGCGCGGCCAGCTCGGCCTCGGCCGTGACGCTTTGCCGGGCGGTATCCTCGATTTCCGCGACCCGCGCTTGCAGGGCTTCGTGCCGGGTTTCCAGGACCGCGATCTGCCGCTGCAATTCTTCGGCGGCCTGCCGCTCAAGCACCGAGCCGCGATCCCCCGTCGCCGCCTGCTTGCGTCGCAGCGCCTCCAGTTCGGCGTCCATTTCGCGGATCGAGACACCCAGCTGCAACAGCTCCTCGGCCCGGTTGTGCAGGCCGGTGGGCAGAACGTCGAAATGGTTGCGGCGATAGTCCGAGATCCTTGCGTCAACCTCGGCGATCTGCTGTTCCAGCCGGGTTTCCTCGTGGATGTAGAAGGCGGCGGTTTCCTGCACCCGCTGCTCGACGATCTCGGCGTTCAGCGCGACCAGCTGCGCGGCCAGGTCGTTGGCCAGCGTCGCCGCCAGCTCGGCCGAATCGGCGCGCGCGGTCACCCGCAGCAACCCCATCGCCGGCTCGGACCCGTAGACGGGCGCGCGCTGGCTGACCGGGACGATCTGCAACATCTGCCGCAGCTTCGCGACCTTTTCGCTTTCGGTGGCCGCCAGCCCCGAAAACAGCCCGTAGTCGTCCATGATCTGCAACAGGTGATCGCGCCGCATCAGCCGGGCCTCGATCTGTTCCAGCCAGGCCGAGCTGGCAAGGCTGGTGCGCGCGTCGCCTTCGGGGTTCACCGATTGCAGGTTGTCGATCTGGATCAGCGCCGAGCTTTCGTAGCTGTGCGGCTGCATCAGCGCGACCTGCAACGAAATCGCCAGCCCGGCGACCAGCGTCCCGCCGGCTATCCAGCGATGGCGCCGCAGCGCCGACAGGAACTCGGCCGGAGTCTGCACAATATGCAGCATGACAATCAATCCCGTCCTGGACGGCGCCACCAGCGCCGCGTGACATCCTCGGCCCGGTTGAGCACCAGCCCCACCAGCCGCGTCTTTCCTTCCAGCGCGCGTTCACACAGTTGCAGGTCGCGCCGGGTGGTCCGCGTGCCGTCGGCGACCAGCAGCACACCGTCCATCGCCGGCAGGATCGACAGCGCCGCATCGCCGTCGGGCAGGGGCGGCAGGTCGATCAGCATGATGTCGGGGTGCAGCATCCGTTCCAGGTCGTCCAGCGCCTCGCGCGCGCTGTATTCGCCCAGGACGCTGGCCGGCGCGGCGACGCGCTGTTCGTTCAGGACCAGCGCCAGGTTGCCGGCCACCCGCAGCGGCTGCACCATCGGCGACACCTCGCCCAGCAGCACCGGCGCCAGCGGCCCCGGCGCCTTGATCCCAAAGCGGGCAGCCAGATCGGGCCGGGCAAGGTCCAGGTCCGTCAGCACCACCCGCGCGCCTTTCCGCCGCGCGATGGCAATGGCCAGATTGGCCGCGACATGGGTGACGCCGGTGCCGCGATGCGCGCTGGTGATCGCGATTCGGGTCAGCCCATGGTTGTGCGCGGCCTGCAACAGCTCGGTGCGCAGCAGGTCGAATGCCTCGGCCGGGTCGCCGCCCGTCCCGCTGTCCGAATAAAGCTGCTGTTCACGCAGAACCGCCCGGTCCACCTGCACCGATGGCAGGCACGACCAGTTCATGTCGATTTCGGCATCCGTCAGTTCGCGGGGGGCCGCGTCCTGCATCATCGCCACCGGCAGATGAGAAACCTCGGTTCTATGGCTCGGTTTTGCCCGCATCCAACGCCCCTGCATTCACTTTGACTTCACCTCATAAGCAGAGATGACTAGGATCAAAAGCGCGAACAGGCCATTACCGGGGCAATATGACCGATCTCACGCAATCTTTGCCCGGTCCGGAGGCGCCCCGGGTGGGTGCCGTGGTCATCGGTCGCAACGAAGGTCCGCGGCTGGCCGCCTGCCTGGCATCGCTGCGGGCCGAGGCCGTGGCGCCGCTGATCTACGTCGATTCCGGCTCGACCGACGACAGCCTGGAGCTCGCGCGACGCGCGAGTGCCGAGGTCGTGGTGCTGGACCCCTCGGTCCCGTTCACCGCCGCACGGGCGCGCAACGCGGGGTTCGCCCGGCTGACCGCCGCGCCCGCCCCGCCGCCGCTGGTCATGTTCATCGACGGGGACTGCGAACTGGTGCCGGGCTGGCTGGCGCAGGCCACCGGGTTTCTGGATGCCCACCCCGGGGTCGTGGCCGTCGCCGGGCGGCGGCGCGAACGCTTTCCCGATGCCTCGCCCTATAACCGCCAGTGCGACGAGGAATGGGACACCCCGCCCGGCCCCGGCACGCCCTTTGGCGGCGACGTGCTGATGCGCACGGCCGCGCTAAACGCCGTTGGCGGCTACCGCGCCAGCCTGATCGCCGGCGAGGAACCCGAGCTGGCCCTGCGCCTGCGCCGCGCCGGCGGCGAGATCTGGCGCATCGACAGCGACATGACCCTGCACGACGCGGCGATGCACCGATTCGGGCAGTGGTGGTCGCGGTCCGTCCGCGCCGGCCACGCCTTTGCCGAAGGCGCCGCCCTGCACGGGGATGGCCCCGAACGTCACTATGTCCGCGAAACCCGGCGCGCGCTGGCCTGGGGGCTGGCGCTGCCGCTGGCGATCCTGCTGCTGGCGCTGGTGGACAGGGCGTTCCTGGCCCTTGCGCTGGTTTATCCGCTGCAATTCCTGCGGCTGGCGCGGCGCATGGGGCCAAGGGCGGCGGGTTTTTCCGTGCTGGGCAAGTTCGCCGAGGCCAACGGCGTCCTGCGCTATCGGCTGAACCGGCTGCGGGCGCGGCAAAGCCGGATCATCGAATACAAATAACCCCCTGCGTCCCCCGATGGCCGCGACCTTGGCGCGGCTTGACGGGACCGGATCGCTTCCGGCATCACCGGCGAGGCATCGTTGCGTTTGAAATCAGGCCGGGTGGTCACTTGCGGGGCATTGCATGAAACTGGAAGCGTTCTTTCCCTACCGGATCGCCGTCACCGCCGAGGCGTTCTCGCGCCAGCTGGTCGCCGTCTACGGCCGCACTCACGGGCTGTCGCGCGAGGAATGGCGGCTGCTGTTCCTGCTTGAGGACGCGGGCAAGCTCGATTCCCTGCAACTGGCGCAGCGGACCTCGCTGGACAAGGTGCAGGTCAGCCGCGCCGCCACGCGGCTTGAGGCCAAGGGGTTGATCACCCGCTCGGTGCTGGGGTCGGACCGGCGGCTGCGCGACTATCGCATCACCCCGGCCGGAGAGGCGCTGTTCACCCGCGTCTTTGGCGAGGTCGAGGCCCGCGCGCAGGAAATCCTGAACGCAATGCCCGCCGACGACCGCGCGGCACTGGTTCGTGGCATCGCGGCGCTGGACCACGCCATCGCCGCCGTCACCCACCCCGAAACCGGCCATGGCGCCAGCTTCCCCCGCCCCGGCGGCACCCGCGCGGCGGCCTTTTCCTTTGGCCTGATGGAGGAGTTGAACAGGGTCGAGTACGCCGGCCGGGACGGGGCCGGGCACCGGCTCCTGGACGACGTGGAGATCATCTCGTCGGTTTC
>JAZIHR010000147.1:0-7495 GCA_036678445.1 Alphaproteobacteria bacterium | reverse complement strand
ACACCGGCACGCGCCCGCCGTGGGGCGGGTGGGCGTGTGCCGGTCAGGGCGGGCGGTCGACAGCTCAGCGACTCAGGGCGTCAGCCCCTGCGGCTCGGCCAGCCCGTTCACCCGCGCAGTCGCGGTCAGGGTGTTGGCCAGCAGGCAGGCGATGGTCATCGGCCCGACCCCGCCCGGCACCGGGGTGATCGCCCCCGCCACCTTGCGCACCGCTTCGAAATCCACGTCGCCGACCAGCCCGGCATCGGTGCGGTTGATACCCACGTCGATCACCACCGCGCCCGGCTTGATCCAGTCGCCCTGCACGAACCCCGGCCGTCCCACCGCCGCCACCACGATATCGGCGCGGCGGCACAGCGCCGGCAGATCGGTGGTGCGCGAATGCGCCACCGTCACCGTGGCGCTGTCGGCCAGCAGCAGCTGCGCCATCGGCTTGCCCACGATATTGCTGCGCCCGATCACCAGCGCCTCTTTCCCGGACAGCGAGCCCAGCCGGTCGCGCAGCAGCATCAGGCAGCCCAGCGGCGTGCAGGGCACCATCGCCTTTTGCCCCGTCGCCAGCCGCCCCGCGTTCAGCACCGTGAACCCGTCCACGTCCTTTTCCGGCGCGATCGCGTTGATGACCGCGGTTTCGTCCAGATGCGCCGGCAGCGGCAGCTGCACGAGGATCCCGTTCACCGCCCCGTCCGCGTTCAGCCGCGCGATCAGCGCCAGCAGATCGCCCAGAGCGGTGTCGGCCGGCAGGCGATGTTCATAGCTGTTCATCCCGACCTCGACCGTCGCGCGGCCCTTTGAGCGCACATAGACCGACGAGGCCGGGTCTTCGCCCACCAGCACCACCGCCAGCCCCGGCGTGATCCCGTGGTCGGCCTTCATCCGCGCCACCTCTTGCGCGATCCGGCCGCGCAAGGCCGCCGCAAAGGCTTTTCCGTCGATCAGTTCCGCAGGCCGTGCCAGTTCAGCAGTCATCGTCTTTTCCAAGGTCTTCCCCAAGCGCGCGCGCTTCCTGCGCGATGAAATGGTCCATCATCAGCCGCCACAGCGCCTCGGCCAGATCGGGGTCATAGCCCGCATCCTGAGCATTGCGGCGGGCGTTGGCGGCGACTTCCTCGACGCGAGGGCCGATCCGCGCCGGCAGTCCGACCCGGGCCTTGATCCGGGCCGCCTGGTCGATCAGCCGCGAGCGCCGCCCCAGCAGCGCCGCAAGTTCACGGTCCAGCCGGTCCATCTCGGCCCGCAGCGCGGTCATGTCGGTCAGATGCGCATAGTCGTCCGTCATGGCGCGCTGATTGCCCGGGCCGCGCGCCCGGCGCAACCCCCGACGCCGCCGCACCCCGCGCGGGCACGAAAAAACCCCGGCACGGTGGCCGGGGTTTTCGTGGATCGGATGCAGCGTCAGGCGCTGGGAACCGGCTGCGGCCCCCCGGCCGCCGGAGGCACCCGCGGCACCGCCGGGACCGAGGGGATCGCCGTCCCCGCAGGCCCGTCGTCGCTGCCGCCCACGTCCTCGGCGCGGATCACCCGGCCGATTTCCTCGCCGGTCAGGGTCTCGTGTTCCAGCAGGCCCTGGGCCAAGCGCTCGAATTCCACGGATTTCTCGGTCAGGATGCGATAGGCGGTCTCGTAGCCCTCGTCGATCAGGTCGCGGACCTCTTGCTCGATCAGTTCCTTGGTGGCGGTGCTGACCGAAAAGCCGCCGGTGTTGCCGGAATAACCCTCGTGCGCCTCGGCGTAATCCACCGCGCCGACCTTGTCGGACATGCCCCAGCGCATCACCATGGCGCGGGCCAGCGCGCTGGCCTGCTGGATGTCGCCGGCCGGGCCGTTGGAGACACCTTCCTCGCCATATTTGATGATCTCGGCGGCCTTGCCGGCCATGGTCATGGCGATCTTCTGCTTGGCCTCGTCCTTGTGATAGTTCAGCCGGTCCATCTCGGGCAGGGAAACCACCATCCCCAGGGCCGAGCCGCGCGGGATGATCGTCGCCTTGTAGACCGGGTCGCATTTCGGCAAGCTCAGCCCGACGATGGCGTGGCCGGCCTCGTGATAGGCGGTCTTTTCCTTCTGCTCGGGCGTCAGCACCATGGAGCGGCGCTCCACGCCCAGCATCACCTTGTCCTTGGCGTTCTCGAAATCTTCCATGGTGACGAAACGGCGGCCGATGCGGGCGGCCATCAGCGCGGCCTCGTTCACCAGGTTCATCAGGTCGGCGCCCGAAAAACCCGGGGTGCCCCGCGCGATCAGCCGCAGGTCCACGTCCGGCCCCTGAGGCACCTTGCGCGCATGGACGCCCAGGATTTTTTCGCGGCCCTTGATGTCGGGGTTGGGCACATGGATCTGGCGGTCAAAGCGGCCGGGGCGCAGCAGCGCCGGGTCCAGCACGTCCTTGCGGTTGGTGGCGGCGATGATGATGATGCCTTCGTTCGCCTCGAACCCGTCCATCTCCACCAGCAGCTGGTTCAGCGTCTGCTCGCGTTCGTCGTTGCCGCCGCCGATGCCGACGCCGCGCGCACGACCCACCGCGTCGATTTCGTCGATGAAGACGATGCAGGGGGCGGATTTCTTGGCCTGCTCGAACATGTCGCGCACGCGGCTGGCGCCGACGCCCACGAACATTTCCACGAAGTCGGACCCCGAGATGGTGAAGAACGGCACCCCGGCCTCGCCGGCGATGGCGCGCGCCAGCAGGGTCTTACCGGTGCCGGGCGGGCCGACCAGCAGCGCGCCTTTCGGGATCTTGCCGCCCAGGCGGCTGAATTTCTGCGGGTTGCGCAGGAACTCGACGATTTCTTCCAGCTCTTCCTTGGCCTCGTCGATACCGGCCACGTCGTCAAAGGTGACGCGGCCGTGTTTTTCGGTCAGCAGCCGCGCCTTGGACTTGCCAAAGCCCATGGCGCCGCCCTTACCGCCGCCCTGCATCCGGTTCATCATGAAGATCCAGACGCCGATCAGCAGGATGAAGGGCAGCCACACCCCCAGCAGCGACATGAAGCCGGACTGCTGCTGGCGCTCGACCTTGACCTCGACGTTCTTGTCGATCAGCCGGTCGGCGATGTTTTCACCCAGGGGCCGCACGGTCGAATAGCGCCGCCCGTCCGAGCCGGTGATCATAACGGTCTCTCCGTCGATGGTGACGGCGCCGACCTGATCGTTCTCGACCCGGTGGATGAAATCCGAATAGGGGATCTGCGTGCTGTTCATCTGCACGCTGTTGCCGCCAAAGGCGTTGAACAGCGCAAGAATCATCAGGAACAGGACCACCCAGAAGGCGATGTTGCGCGCGTTGCCCAAGGGCTTGTCCTCCGCGGGATGGAAAGTCTTTGTGCCAAAATAGGGGCTGGCGGGTCCGGTATCAATGCGATCGCAGGATCGCCGCGTATTCGGACAGGCCGCGCAGCGGGATCGCGCTGATCCCCTGCCGTTCAAGCAGGGGCATGATCGCCTGTCCGCCCGCCGTCACCAGCGGCGAGGACGCCAGCGCCGCCAGCGGCAACCCGGCCGCGCGCCAGTCGCGGGCCACTACCGCGGCCTCTCCGGCCGCGGAAACCACCGCCCCGGGGGGCAGCCCCTCCAGCCGCCAGCGCCGGTCCCACAGCAAGGTCTTTCCTGCCGAAATATCCCCGGGTGCGCGGCCGGGCCCAGCCCCGACGGCGCCGGCGCGCGCCGCGGCCGCAGGTTCGCGCAGGAACTCGGCCACGTCGCCCCTTACCCGCGCGATCACCCCGTCCAGCGTCCCCTGCCCGCCTGCAGTCAGCGCCGCGATCAGCCGCGCCGCATCCTCGGCCCGCGGCGGGTAATCCGCCCCGGTCACCCAGCGCAGCGCGGCCAGCACCAGCCGGCGCCGGGTATCGGGCGCACTGTCGCGCAGCGCCCCCAGCGGCAGGCGCAGCATTCCGCGGTCGGCGCTGGCCCCGGCCGCGGCGGCCACCGCGACTTCGGCCAGCGTCGCGCGGGCCTCGGCCAGATGCGCGGCCGAGCGCGCCAGCGCCGGCACCGGCAACCCCAGCGCCGCGATTGCCCGGCGCACCCGCACCCGTTCGAAGACCGGATCATCGTTCGACGGATCGTCGGCCCAGGTGACCCCCTGCCCGCGCAGCCAGTCGCGCAAGCTTTCGCGCCGCAGTCCCAGCAGCGGCCGCAGCCACAGGATGCCGCCCTGCCGGCGCGATTCGGCCATGCCGGACAACCCGTCCAGCCCGGCCCCGCGCGCCAGCCGCATCAGCAAGGTTTCGGCCTGATCGTCCTGCGTATGCCCCAGCGCCACCGCGCCGATCCCGCGCGCCCCGGCCCAGCCGGCCAGCAGCCGCAACCGCGCCCGGCGGGCAGCGTCCATCAGGTTGCCCGAAACCGCCCCGTCGTGGTCCCAGACCAGCACCTGATGCGCGATCCCCAGCGCGGCGGCGGCACGGGCGACGGCCCCGGCCTCGGCCGTGGATTCGGGGCGAAGCCGGTGATCGACGGTGGCCGCCTCGATACGGATGCCCCGCGCCTGCCCCCACGACGCCGCCAGATGCAGCAGCGCCATCGAATCGCTGCCGCCCGACACCGCCACCCCCAGCGCCGGCAGATCACTCGCAACACGGTCCAGCGCCGCCAGCGCGGCCTGCGGCACGGCCTGAGGCAAGCCGGACACGCGCCTTAAGGCTGGCCCGCCGCCGCGCAGCCGGCCGAGGCGCTGCGGCGCGCGGCCTCGTCGGCCTGCGGCGTGCCGGGAAAGCGCGAGACCAGCTCGTCCAGATAAACGCAGCCTTCGGCGGCCGGGCGGCCCGCGGCCGATACCCGCGCCAGCCCCAGCAGCGCATCCGCGGCGCGCGGACCGGCCGGGGCGGCGGCGAAAGCCTGCAACCACGCGGCGGTTGCGCCCTTGGGATCGCCCGCGCCGTCCAGCGCCACGCCTTGCAGGAACAACGCCTCGGTCGCGGCCGGGCTGCCGCCATGGGTGCCGGCAAAGGCGCCGAACAGTTCCGCCGCACGGGGGAAATCGCCCGCGTCCAGCGCGGCGCGGGCGCGGTCCAGCTCGGCCTGTTCCTGCCCGGTCAGCGGGCCCGACGCGCCCCCTGCCGCGGCTGCGGCCCCTTCTGCCGCCCCGGTGGGCGCCGCCGTGGGTGCCGTATCGAAGGCCGAGCCCATCAGCGCCGCCCCGCCCCCGTCCAAATCGCCCAGTTGCGTGGTGGTCAGCGCGCCCAGATCGCAGCCTTCTTCCATCTCGCACAGGCGGAATTCGATGTCGCCGATCCGGTTCGAGCCGTCGCGGACGACCCGGTCGATACGGTGGCGCAGGCGCTCGGTCTCGCCGGTCAGGCGGGTGATCTCGCGTTCCATCGCGTTCATGCGGTCGATGGCGCTGTCACCGCCGGCGGCGCGGAACCCTTCGGCCCCCGAGGCAGTCAGTTCCGCCCGCAGCGCCCGCAGATCGGCGCCGACCGCGCGCAGGTCGGTGCGCAGGTCGGCCAGCGTCCGCGCCGAGACCTCATCCGCGGCGGCTGGGGCCTCGGGCGCGGCCTGCTGCGCGAACCCCGTTCCGACGGCCCCCGGCGCGGCCCCCAGTGCGACGGGCAGCGCCACCGCCGCGCCGAAGATCAGCCCCCGCAGCATCAGACCCCCGCACCCGGTGCGACGACCGTGACCGCACGGCGGTTGCGCACCTGGCATTCAGGGGTCGAACAGACCTCGACCGGACGTTCCTTGCCGTAAGAGCTGGTGCGGACGCGGCCCGGTTCCAGCCCTTGCAGGACCAGGTATTCCTGCACCGCGCTGGCCCGCCGCGCCCCCAGCGCAAGGTTGTATTCGCGGGTGCCCTGCTCGTCCGAGTGCCCCTCGATCACGGTCGAGAAACTGCCGTGCTGTTTCAGCCACGCCGCCTGCCGCACCAGCGTCGCCCGCGCCGCGCTGTCCAGCGTGGCGTCGTTTTCGGGGAACAGCACGGTATCGCCGGCGGTGCGGCGGAAGTCCTCGGCCGAGCCGCCGGGCAGCACCCCGGGCGGGACCGCGCCGGTGTAGCGCCCGCCCGCATAGGGATCGACGGCAGTGGGCGCAGGCGGCGCGGCGCAGGCGGCAAGCCCGGCCAGCATGGCCGCGGCGGCAGCGATGCGATACCCGTTCATCGGCAGACTCCTCATGGCAAAAGCGGGCCCCAGTCGGGGTCGGACGCGGCCCCCTCGATGTCCAGCGGGCGCATGTTGCGGCCGGTGACATCGACGGAATGCAGGCGCGGCGTGCCGTCCCCGCCCGGCGTCTGACGGGTGAACATCACGACGCGGCCATTGGGTGCCCAGGTCGGACCCTCGTCAAGGAACGATTCCGTCAGCAGTTTTTCCTCGGTCCCGTCGGGGCGCATCACCCCGATGTGGAACTTGTCGCCGTTGCGGCGGGTAAAGGCGATCAGGTCGCCCTTGGGGGACCAGGCAGGGGTGCCATAGCTGCCCTCGCCAAAGCTCAGCCGCGTGGGTTCGGCCGACCCGTCAGCGGGCATCATGTAGATCTGCTGGCTGCCCGACTGGTCGCTTTCGAACACGATCCGGCGTCCGTCGGGGGAATAGCTGGGCGAGGTCTCGATCGCCACGGTCTCGGTCAGCGCCCGCTCGGCCCCGGTGGCCACGTCCATCTGCCAGATGTCGGTATTGCCGCCCCGTTCGCGCGAATAGACTACCCAGCGCCCGTCCGGCGAAAACCGGGGCGCAAAGCTCATCGTGCCGGCATCCTGCTTGAGCGGCCAGGCCGACAGCGTGGCCACATCCATCAGCATCACCTGCGGCATCCCGTTCTGAAAGCTGGTGTAGAGCAGCTGCGAGCCGTCGGGCGAGAACCGGGGCGACACGACCAGCGCGCTGTCGTCGGTCACCCACAGCGGGTTGGCGCCGTCGTAGTCCATGATCCCGATGCGCTTGAGCCGCGCGTCCTTGGGCCCGGTTTCCGACACGAACACCACGCGGCTGTCGAAATAGGGCGATTCGCCGGTGATCCGCGCATAGACCTGATCGGCCACCTTGTGCGCCACCCGCCGCCAGCCGGACTGGTCGGCGTCGAACTGCATCCCGTCGCCCAGCGGCTGCCCGGAAAACACGTCGTAAAGCCGGAACTTGGCGGTGACCCGCCCGTCGCGCAGCGACACCGCGCCGACGATCAGCGCCTCGGCATTGATCGCGCGCCAGTCGGGATAGGCGACGGGGGCGTCGAACCCCTCGGGGCGGGCGACATGGGCCGAGGTCGGAATTTCGCGGAACAGGTCGGTGCCGGTCAGGTCGGCGGTCACCACCTGCTGGATGCGGGCGACCAGATCGCCGGCGCCGCCTTCGTCGAAGAACGGCGCTACGGCGATCGGCATGGCCTCGACCTGCCCGCCGGTGATCTCGATGCGCAGCGGGCCGTCGGCGTCGTCCTGCGCCATGTTGGTCAGGTCCGATGCGGTCAGCCCCTGCGCAGGCGCGGGCATGGGCGCCGCGGCCAGCAGCAGCACCGCCGCCACAGAGGCAAGCGCCCGGGTCAGGGCGGGTCG
>JAZIHR010000146.1:0-7516 GCA_036678445.1 Alphaproteobacteria bacterium | reverse complement strand
CCCGATCACCACATACCGTCCCTTGTAGGCGATCGACCGGAAAGCCGGCTCCGCGAAGGCGCCGCCCACGGGATCATAGACACGGACCGAACCGCCCCCCCCCGACGCAACACGATATTGGCCCGCCCCCCGGCCGGGGCCAGCGGGGCGCGGGCCGCGGCCGGGGTGGGGCGGATCACCGTGGCCGACGACGACACCGTGGGGCTGTCGAACCTGCAACGCCAGGTGATCTTCACCACCGCCGACCTTGGCCGCCCCAAGGTGCAGGCCGCGGCCGAGGCGCTGGCCCGGCTGAACCCTCATGTCGGGGTGACGCCGCTGGCCCGCCGTATCCGCGACGATGACGCGGCGCTGGTGGGCGCGCATGACCTGGTGATCGACGGCACCGACAGTTTCGAGTCGCGCCGCGCGATCAACGCGGCCTGCGTGGCGGCCGGGGTGCCGCTGCTTGCCGGCTCGATCGCGCAATGGGAAGGGCAGGTCGCGCTGTATGATCCCGCCCGCGGCGGCCCCTGCCTGAACTGCCTGTTCCCCCGGCCGCCCGCGCCCGGGCTGGCGCTGTCCTGCGCCGAGGCCGGGGTGGTGGGCGCGCTGCCCGGGGTGATCGGCGGCACTCTGGCGCTTGAGGCGATCAAGCAGCTTGCCGGCATCCCCGACAGCGGCGCGGGCGCCGGGCTGCGCGGGCAGATGCTGATTCTCGACGGCCTGTGGGGAGAGACCCGCCGCATCGCGGTTCATGCCCGCCTCGGCTGCGAAACCTGCGGCGGCAGGGGCGCCCGCCCCGGCGGCTGAGGGGTTGTCCGGGCCGGAAATCGGCGTTTTTTGCCGTTCGTGCAAATTTAATTGCTTTTATATCCGATCTGCGCAAATGTTTTTGCATGGCTGGGCGGTGCGCCGCCCGCCGACAGGGAGGAAGTCACATGAAGAAATTGCTCGCGCTGGCGGCTGCCGCCAGCTTTGCCTTTGGCATCGGGGCCGCGCAGGCCAAGGACCTGATCGTCGCCACCGACACCGCCTTTGTGCCCTTCGAGTTCAAGGAGGGCGACAAA
This sequence comes from Alphaproteobacteria bacterium, assembly GCA_036678445.1. Classification (GTDB taxonomy): domain Bacteria; phylum Pseudomonadota; class Alphaproteobacteria; order Rhodobacterales; family Rhodobacteraceae; genus Paracoccus. The sequence goes on along the minus strand of JAZIHR010000146.1, from coordinate 6,467 downwards.
TACGTCGGCTTCGACATCGACATGTGGGATGCGATCGCGCAGGAGATCGGCGTATCCTACCAGCTGCGCCCGATGGATTTCGCCGGCATCATCCCGGCCCTGCAAACCGGGCAGGTGGACGTGGCGCTGGCCGGCATCACCATCAATGACGAACGCCGCAAGGCCATCGACTTTTCCGACGGCTATTACGACAGCGGCCTGATGCTGATGGTCCCCGCCGACAGCGACATCACCGGCACCGCCGACCTTGCCGGCCGGAAACTGTCGGTCAAGACCGGCACCTCGGCCTCGGACTATGCCGAAGAGCATTTCAAGGACACCGAGCTGCGCAAGTTCCCCAACATCGACAACGCCTATCTTGAGGTCCGCACCGGCGGCGTCGATGCCGCGATGCACGACACGCCGAACGTGCTTTACTACATCGCCACCGCCGGCAACGGCCAGGTCAAGGCGGTGGGCGAACAGATGATGGCGCATGAATACGGCATCGCGTTCCCCAAGGGCAGCGAACTGGTGACAAGCGTCAACGAGGCGCTGGCCAAGATGAAGGCGGACGGCCGCTACGACGCGATCTATGAAAAATGGTTCGGCACCAAGCCGCCCAAGTGATCGCCCAAGCGCAGGGGGCGGCGCGTCCGCCCCCGAAAGCCTGCACTCTGCCGTCCTGAACGGAGGTTCCCTTGGAAATCGACTGGTCTGTCGTCCCCGGCTTTCTGCCGCAACTTGTCGCGGGCGCCCGTGTCACCATCCTCATCGCGCTGGCGGGGCTGGTGGGTGGCACCATCCTTGGCCTGATCGCCGGGTTGATGCGCGCCTATGGCGGGCGTGTGCTGAACGCCATCGCATTCATCTATATCGAGCTGATCCGCGGCACCCCCATCGTGGTGCAGGTGATGTTCCTTTACTTTGCCCTGCCGGTGCTGACCGGGCTGCGGGTGGATCCGATGACCGCGGCCATCCTGGCCATCGTGGTCAACGCGGGCGCCTATATCGCCGAAATCGTGCGCGGCGCTTTCCTGTCGATCCCGCGCGGGCTGACCGAGGCCGGGCTGGCCATGGGCCTGCCGCACTGGAAGGTGCTGGCCCATATCGTCGGGCCGCTGGCCTTTCGCCGCCTGATCCCGCCGCTTGGCAACCAGTTCATCGTCAGCCTGAAAGACACCTCGCTGTTCATCGTGATCGGGGTGGGCGAGCTGACCCGTACGGGGCAGGAAATCATGGCCTCGAACTTTCGCGCCGTGGAAATCTGGACCGCGGTGGCCGTCATCTACCTGATCATGACCGGCACGCTGACCGCCATCCTGCGCCTGATCGAAAACCGCATGAGGATCCTGTGAGCATCATCGAGTTCCGCAAGACCTCCAAGCACTTCGGCGATCTCAAGGTGCTGGACCAGGTCGACCTGTCCATCGACGCGGGCGAGGTCGTGGTGCTGATCGGCCCCTCGGGGTCGGGGAAATCCACGCTGCTGCGCTGTATCAACGGGCTGGAACAGATCACCGGCGGCGATCTGGTCGTGGACGGGATTTCCGTGCGCGAGGGGGGCCGCCAGCTGCGCCAGATCCGGCAAGAGGCCGGGATGGTGTTCCAGCAGTTCAACCTGTTCCCGCAGATGACCGCGTTGCAGAACGTGGCCTTCGGCCCGCGCAAGGTCCGCGGCCTTGGCCGGCGCGAGGCCGAGGCGCAGGCGCTGGAACTGCTGGACAAGGTGGGGCTGAAAGAGCGCGCCCATCATGTGCCCTCGGCGCTGTCGGGCGGCCAGCAGCAGCGCGTCGCCATCGCCCGCGCGCTGGCGGTGCGCCCCAAGGTGATGCTGTTCGACGAACCGACCAGCGCACTGGACCCCGAGCTCAAGCAAGAGGTGCTGACCGTCATGCGCCAACTGGCGCAAGAGGGCATGACCATGGTCGTGGTCACCCACGAGATGGGCTTTGCCCGGCAGGTCGGCACGCGGCTGATCTTCATGGAACACGGCAAGATCTCGGTCGATGGCAACCCGGTCGAGGTCATCACCCACCCGCCAAGCGAGCGGCTGAGGGATTTTCTGCAACATGTCGAATAACGTTGTCGCCCCGGAACAGGGGCAGGATCTGGGCTGGCAGGCACTGTCCGGCCCCGCACATCAGATCGGGCTGGCGCTGGGGCGCGCGGGCCGCGATGCGGTGCTGCGGCACCTGCCGGGGCATCCGCTGTGGCAGGCGCTGGTTTCAGACCGCCATGCCGGGCGGGTGGCGCGGATGGCGCAGGCGACCCGCGCCCGTTTCCCCGCGATCTGGGCGGAAATCGAGGGGCTGGCCGAGGGGCTGGGCCTGCCGCTGGAACAGGTGTTCGCGTGGAACTGCCGGGGCGACCTGCTGGCCTTGACCCCCGACGGCTGCACCACGGTGATGGTGCCGGGCGACCGGCCCACGCTGGCCCATAACGAGGATGGGCTGCCGTTCTTTCGCGGCGCCTGTTTCATCGCGGATGTCGCGCCGCAGGGGCAGCCGGGGTTCCGCAGCTTCTGCTATCCCGGCTCGATCCCCGGCCATACCTTTGCCTTTACCGACGCCGGGCTGGTGCAGACCGTCAACAACATCCGCCTGACCGGGGTCGAACCCGACATTCCCCGCATGGTGCTGGGGCGTGCGGTGCTGGCGGCGGGTTCGCTGGCCGAGGCGCTGGCGATCTTGCGCGATGCGCCCTCGGGCGGGTTCCATTTCGGGCTGATGCAGCAGGGCGACCACCGCATCCTGTCGGTGGAATACGGCGGCGGCGAATGTTCGGTGCACGAGATCACCGCGCCTGCGCTGCACGCCAACCACGCGCTGCACCTGCCGCGCGGGCTGGCCGGGCAGATCGTCACCGATTCGTCGCGCGACCGGCAGGCGTGGGGCAACCGGCTGGTGGCCGAGGGCCGCGCGCCGTTGGAGGTCCTGCGCGACCACGGCGGCCCCGGCCTGCCGATCCGGCGCGACGACGCCGACGACCCGGACGAAGAAAACACCCTCGGCACCGCCGTGTTCACCCTGACCACCCGCGGCCTTGACTGGAGCATCCATGACCGCGCAGCCGGCCCCCCAAGTTACAGCGGCACCGCCTGAAGCGCCTTCGGGGACGCCGCCCCAGACGCTGGCCGAACTGCGGGCGCTGGCGCAGGACATCGCGCAGGGCGATGCGCCGGTGGCGCTGGGCGCGCGGGCGCGGGCGACGCTGGCGCGGATGCTCGACCTTGGGGGCGACCCGGCGCTGCTGTCGATTACCCGGCTGGCGGAACGGCTGTCGGTCAGCCCCTCGACATTGACGCGGCTGGCGCGCTCGCTGGGGTATCCGGGGTTTCCGGCGCTGCAAAAGGTGCTGCTGTCGGCCTCGCTGCCGGGAACGGGGACGTTCTATTCGCAGCGCGCCCGTGCCGCACTGGAAGGCGGAGGCTCGCTGGCCGCCGGGGTCGCGCGGCTGTGCCGGGAAAATCAGGACAACATCGGCCGTTTTGCCGACACGCTGGACGAAGCCTCGCTGGCAGCGGCGGTCGAGCTGATCGTGTCGGCCCCGCGCATCGCGGTGCATGGTATCCGCCAGTTCCACGCGGTCGCCTCGTTCCTGGTTTACGGGCTGCGGATGATCCGGGCGGATGTGTCGCTGCTGGACAGCAGCGGGCTGGGCGTGGCCGAAGGGCTGGCGCTGGTGGGGGCGGACGGGCTGCTGATCTCGACCAGCTGCGCGCCCTATTCGGCGCAGGTGATCGCCGTGGCGGCCGAGGCGCGGCGGCTGGGCATGGCGACCATCGCGCTGACCGACCGCGCCAACTCGAAGCTGGCGGTGGGAGCGCGGGCGGCACTGCTGGTCCCGCACGAGACCAGCTTTCTGTCGAACAGCATCGGCGGGTTCATCGTGGCGGTGGAATGTCTGGTCAACGCCTGCGCTGCCGCCAGCCCCGACACCGCCCGCCGCGCCCTGCACCAGCGCGACCTGATGATCGGGCGGCTGGGGATCGAGCAGCCCTGAGGCTGCGTCCCGGGGTTACGACCCGGGCAGCCCGGCCGGCGCGCCGCAGAACCCGCCCACCGGCGCCGCGCCGGATCCCAGCGCCAGCGCCGCCGGCGCGTCATAGGGGTTGGGTGGTGCCGCGCGCAGGTCCAGCGCCAGCATCGCGGCCAGCAGCAAGCAGGTGGCGAACATGATGTGACGGCGGGTCATCGTCTGGCCTCCATCCCGGTCCATGGTCGCAGCCGCAGCCCCAGCACCGACCCGGCAAAGGCCGCAGCGAACCACACCCAGCCGTGCAGGCTGCCGGTGGCGATGCCGGAATACAGCGCGCCGACGTTGCAGCCGAACGCCAGCCGCGAGGAATAGCCCAGCACCAGCCCCGACAGCGCCGCCGCCACCCAGCCGCGCAGCGGCAGGCTTGGGGCGGGCAGGTCTAGCGTTTCGGCGCGGCGGCTGGCAATCCACGCGGCGCCAAGGATCATGCCGATATTGGTCAGCGAGGTATAATCGGTCAGGATGCTGCCATGCAGCGTCGCGGCATTGACCGGCGCCGCCCAGAAGCCCGAACCCGACAGGTCCGCCCCCAGCGCCGTAGCGCCCTTGGCCGCCCACAGCCCCAGCCCGTAGACCACGCCCCAGGGCTGGCCCGCGACGACCAGGTTGCCGATGGCCAGCCCCGCCAGCAGCACTGCCGCCAGCAGGTGGTGGCGCTGGATGCGTCGCGTGCCCGGCGCCGCCAGCGCCAGCACCAGCACCGCGACCGCCGCCAGCGCCGCCAGCGTCAGCCCCAGCCCGGCGCCGCCCGACAGCACGAGTGGCGGCAGCGCCCCCAGTTCCGTCCACCAGCCCAGATGGATACTGCCCAGCAGGCTGCCCACGCAGAACAGCGGCAGCGCCACCAGCGCCACGGCATTGCCCGAGCCCGCGTTCACCAGCGTCCCCGAGCCGCAGCCCAGCACGATCTGCATCGCCGCGCCAAAGACAAAGGCGCCGCCGACCATCGCCCAGCCGATGCGGCCCTGCGCGCCGACCAGCTCGGTCGGGTAGGTGGCCAGCAGCGGCAGCGCCACCGCCGCCACCAGCGCGATGGACAGAAGCTGCGCCAGAATGCCGCCGGGGTCGCGACGCTCGATCATCGCGCGCCACGGTCCGGCAAAGCCGAAGCGCAGCCCTTCAAGCACAAGGCCAAAGCCCAGCCCCAGCGCCAGCATCAGCCCGAAGCGGGCGCCCGCGAACAGCGCGGTGGCGGCCAGCCCGGCCAGCAGCAGCAGGGTCAGCGGCCAGGCGCCGAACCGACGCCCTGCGCCCGCGTCGGGAATTGCGACAGTGCTGCTCATCTCAGTCCCCGAAGATCTGGCGGGTCAGGTTGCTCAGCAGCGTGGGGGTGTTTTCCATCGGCTGCCGGGCCTGCGACCATTCCACCATCGAGCCGGGATAAAGCTTCACCCCCTCGATCCCCGCCAGTTCGGACAGCGCGAACCATTCCGTCGCGGCCCAGTGGCCGGTGTTGCAGAAGGCCACGACCTCTTTGCCCGGCGCGTTTTCCAGCCCCAGCGCCTGGCGCAGCGGCTCGACCTCAAGCTCGGCGGCGATCACCGGGCCGCCGCCGGGAAAGAACCGCCCGTGCGGCAGGTTGCGGGCGCCGGGCAGGGTGCCGGGCTTGACGGCCAGGTCATGCTTGCTGCGCCCGGCAAAGAAATCTTCGGGGCGGGCATCGACCAGCACTGCCTCATGCGTGCCTGCGACGGCCTGCGCCACCGTCTCGGCCGAGGCCAGCCAGCGGTCCGAAAAGCTGAGATCGAGGTCCGAGGCCAGCAGGTTGTTCGTCGTGGTCTCGACCGGGAAGCCGGCGGCGGACCACGCCTGCGTGCCGCCGTTCAGGATCGCCAGATCGGTGAAGCCGGTGGATTTCAGCGTCCAGTAGACGCGGGCGGCGGCGCCGAAATCGGTGTCGCTGCGGCCCTCGGGGACGATGATGATCGGCTGGTCCGGTTCCAGCCCGAACTGCTCGAACGCCGCTTCCAGCCTGGCCACGTCCGGCACCGCGCCGGGGTTGTCCGACGGGCCGCGGAAGGTCGCATAGGGGGTCCAGATCGCGCCCGGCACATGGCCCTGTTCATAGCCGGTGTCGCGGATGTCGATGATGACCGGCTGCCCGGTTTCCGGCTGCGCGGCCAGCGCCGAAGGGGTCAGCAGCGGCCCCGCGCTTGCGGCGCCTGCCGTGCCGGCCAGAGCAACAACCGCCAGTGCGGTGAAAACGATGCGGGTCATCGGGGCCTCCTTGCCGTTTTTTGCGATCTAGGACAGGCCGCCCCCCCGGGCCAGAGCAGGCCCCGCCCGCGGCCCGGCCGCCGTCCAGCAGGTTTCCCGGCCCCCGCCTGCCGCCCCGCCCCCGGTCCCCCGGCTGGCGGGCAGGGGGGGTAACCCGTCCGGCCCGGGGCCCCCCACGCGATGGTATTTATTTTTTTTTTGAAAGCCCCCCCGCACGACCCCCGGCCGGC
>JAZIHR010000145.1:0-7552 GCA_036678445.1 Alphaproteobacteria bacterium | reverse complement strand
CCCCACGCCCCCCACCACCGCATCACCCGGGCCGACCTTGCCGCCGCGTGGAACGATCTCAACCAGCAGCTTCTTCATCACGAAAATATCCCGGGGTTCGGCGCCGCCGCAAGCCCCCGGGTCGATCTTGTCGCCATCGGCAGCCCCCATATCTCGCCGGCCGAGGGCCGCAAACTGGCGGCGCTACTGGGCGGTCGCCCGGTCGTCATCCCGCTGATCGTCACCGCCGGGCGCGCGGTCATCGCGGAACTGGATCGCGACGGCACTCTGACACGGCTGCGGGCCAGCGGGGTGCAGGTGATCCCCGACCTCTGCTGGTGCTCGATCACCGAGCCGGTGTTCCCGCCGCAGGCGACCGCGGTGATGACCAACTCGGGCAAATACGCCCATTACGGACCCGGTCTGTCGGGCCGCCCGCTGCGCTTTGGCAGCATGGGCGATTGCGTCACCGCCGCGCTGACCGGGTGTGCGCCCGGCAGGCCCGGCTGGCTAGGATAAGGAACCGCCATGCGTTCGACCCGCACCATCCACGTCATTTCCGCCCATGCCGAGGGCGAGGTCGGCGACGTCATCGTCGGCGGTGTGCTGCCTCCGCCCGGAGACACGATCTGGGACCAGTCCCGCTGGATCGCCCGCGACGGCGCCTTGCGCAATTTCGTGCTGAACGAACCCCGCGGCGGGGTGTTCCGCCACGTCAACCTGCTGGTGCCGCCCAAACACCCCGAAGCCGACGCCGCCTTCATCATCATGGAGCCCGAGGACACGCCCCCCATGTCCGGCTCGAACTCGATCTGCGTGGCGACGGTGCTGCTGGACGGCGGGCTGGTGCCGATGCAGGAACCCGAAACCCGGCTGGTGCTGGAGGCACCGGGGGGCCTTGTCCGCGTCCGTGCCGAATGCCGGGACGGCAAGGCGGAACGCATCTTCGTGCAGAACCTGCCCAGTTTCGCGGGCGAACTGGACCGCAAGCTTGAGGTCGAGGGCATCGGCACGCTGACCGTGGACACCGCATTCGGCGGCGACAGTTTCGTGGTGGTGGACGCCGCCGCCATGGGGCTGCGGCTGGACGCGTCCGAGGCGCATGACATCGCCCGCATGGGCGTGCGCATCACCAACGCCGCCAACGCGGCGATGCAGTTTAGCCACCCGACCCTGCCGGACTGGCGGCATTTTTCCTTCTGCCTGTTCGCCGGCCCGGTCACGCGCGACGACGACGGCGGGCTGCGGGCCGGGGCGGCGGTGGCGATCCAGCCGGGCAAGGTGGACCGCTCGCCCACCGGCACGGCGCTGTCGGCGCGCATGGCGCTGCTGCACGCGCGCGGGCAGATGGGGCAGGCGGACCGGCTGACCACGGTGTCGCTGATCGGCTCGACCTTCACCGGGCGGATCCTGGGCACCACCGACCTTGCCGGCACGCCGGCGATCCTGCCCGAAATCTCGGGGCGCGGCTGGATCACCGGCATTCACCAGCATATGCTGGACCCTTCGGACCCTTGGCCGCAGGGCTATCGGCTGACCGACAGCTGGGGCGCAAGATAACCAGTGACAAGATGACTCGTGACAAGGCGGCCCCTCGGGCGCGCGCAAAGGGCAGCGAAATGGCGAAGGACACGACTTTGAGGACCGAGCGCAAGCGGGGCGAGGGCGTGCAGCTGGTCTATCAGGTGCTGCGCGACGACATCCTCAGCCTGGCGTTGCCGCCGGGCAGCCCGATCGACGAGAACCAGCTGGCCGAGCGGCTGTCCATGTCGCGCACTCCGATCCGCGAGGCGCTGGTGCGGCTGGCGGGCGAGGGGCTGGTCACGACGCTGCCCAACCGCTCGACCGTGGTGTCCAACATCGACTTTCTGGACCTGCCCAGCTATTTCGACGCGCTGACGCTGATGTATCGGGTGACGACGCGGCTGGCGGCCGAGAACCGCACCCCCGAGGACCTGGCCCGTATCCGTGCCCTTCAGGACGACTATGCGCAGGCGGTCGCGGCACAGGATGCCGCGGCGATGATCTCGGTCAACCGCGACTTCCATGCCGCCATCGCCGAGGCCGGGCGCAACAGCTACTATACCGGGATGTTCTGCCGCCTGCTGGACGAAGGGCGGCGGCTGCTGCGGATCTATTATTCCTCGTTCAACGACCAGTTGCCCCGCCGTTATGTCGAGGAACACGAGGCCATCATCGCCGCCATCGAGACCCGCGACATCGCCCGCGCCGACCAGCTGGCCACCGCCCACGCCGACCAGATCGTGCAGAAGCTGCAACGGCTGATCGCGCAGGACCGGCGCCGGCATATCGAGCTGTGACGCGATTTTCCGGCGCGGATTCTGTCGACAGGTAAAATACAAGCTGTATAAGTGAGGGTGGGAGCGCGATTCGCCCCCCTTTTCACCGCCTGTCCTCATCCCACAGTCCAGGAGTCCACGATGAACGCCCAGATCTTCGCAGGTTGCATCCCCGCGCTGATGACCCCCTGCACCAGCGACCGCACCCCCGATTACGACGCGCTGGTGCGCACCGGGCGGCGGCTGATCGACACCGGCATGTCGGCGGTGGTCTATTGCGGCTCGATGGGCGACTGGCCGCTGCTGACCGACGAACAGCGGATGGAGGGCGTGGCCCGGCTGGTCGCGGCCGGGGTGCCGGTCGTGGTCGGCACCGGCGCGGTGAACACCGCCACCGCCGTGGCCCACGCCGCCCATGCGCAGAAGGTGGGGGCGCACGGGCTGATGGTGATCCCGCGGCTGCTGTCGCGCAGCACCGCGGTGGACGCGCAGCGCAACCATTTCAAGGCGATCCTCGCGGCCGCGCCGGATCTGCCGGCGGTGATCTACAACAGCCCGTGGTATGGCTATTCCACCGGGGCCGAGCTGTTCTTTGCGCTGCGCCGCGAACATCGGAACCTGGTCGGTTTCAAGGAATTCGGCGGCGCGGCGGCGATGGATTACGCCGCCGAGCACATCACCAGCCGCGATGATGACGCCATGCTGGTGGTGGGCGTCGATACCTGCACCTTCCACGGCTTCATCCGCTGCGGCGCCGCGGGCGCGATCACCGGCATCGGCTGCGTCCTGCCCGAGGCCTCGCTGCATCTGGTGCGGCTGTGCAAGCAGGCCGCCGCCGGCGACGCCACCGCCCGCCGTCGCGCGCAGGAACTGGACGAGGCGATGAAGGTGCTGTCGCGCTTTGACGAGGGGGCCGATCTGGTGCTGTTCTACAAATACCTGATGGTGCTCAAGGGCCACAAGGAATTCGAGCTGCATTTCAACGAAACCGACGCGCTGAGCGACAGCCAGAAGGGTTTCGCCAAGGCGCAGCTGGAACTGTTCGAAACCTGGTATGAGAGCTGGTCGCGCGAGGCATGACCAGTCCCTGACCATCCCGGCCCTGACCGGACCGCGCCGCGCAAGCCCTCTTGCGCGGCGCTTTCGTTTCAGCCGGCCAGCAGCGCGGCATTGCCGCCGGCGGCGGTGGTGTCCACGCACAGATGCCGTTCATGCGCGACATGGGCGCGGTCGGGCAGGGCGCGGATCAGCGGCAGGATCGCGCCCGTGCGCGCGGCCAGAGCCTGCGCATAGGCGCGGGCGCGGTCCTCGTCGCCCCACCACAGCACCCCGCTGAAGCCTTGCAGGTCGCGCAGCGCCTGCGGGTCGAGCGCGCCCTGAACCGTGACGGCCTGCCCGCCCAGCGCGCGCACTGCCTTGGCCTGCGCCTCGGTTGCGGCGGGGCCGGGGCCAAGGCACAGCAGCGGGGTGCGGGCATGGGTGAACAGGCGGTTCAGTTCGCCGGTCGGGCCGGGCATCAGGCGGTCGGCGATGCGGTCGGGGGGCGGTGCTGCGGCCAGCGCCGCCGCCACCGCCGCCGGGTCGGCGCGGTCCGCGGGCCCGGTCGCCGCGACGTCGGGCAGGCCGGGGGCGGCAAAGCGCGGCAGATAGTTCGGCCCGCCCGCCTTGGGGCCGGTGCCCGACAGCCCCTCGCCGCCAAAGGGCTGGCTGCCGACCACGGCGCCGATCTGGTTGCGGTTGGCGTAGATGTTGCCGCAGGCGATGCGGTCGGCGATTTCCTGCACCCGCCCGTCAATGCGGCTGTGCAGGCCGAAGGTCAGCCCGTAGCCGCGGGCGTTCACTGCCTCGATCACCTGGTCCAGCCGGTCGGCCTTGAAGGTGGCGACATGCAGGACGGGGCCGAAGACCTCGCGTTCCAGCGCCTCGATCCCCGGCAGGGCGATCAGCGTGGGCGGGACGAAATGCCCGGCGGCGGGCGCGGGCAGCTGGTGCAGGACGTGGCTTTGCATCCGGTCGATATAGCGCAGGATGTCGGCCTGTGCCTCGGCGTCGATCACCGGGCCGACATCGGTGGACAGGGCCAGCGGATCGCCCAGCCGCAATTCGTCCATCGCGCCTTTCAGCATCCGGATCAGCCCCTCGGCCACGTCGCTTTGCACATAAAGGCAGCGCAGCGCCGAGCAGCGCTGCCCGGCCGAACGGAAGCTTGACGCCACGATGTCGCGCACCGCCTGTTCCGGCAGGGCGGTGGAATCGACGATCATCGCGTTCAGCCCGCCGGTTTCCGCAATCAGCGGCGCGCCGGGGGCAAGGTGGTCGGCCATGCTGCGCGCGATCAGCTGCGCGGTTTCGGTCGAGCCGGTGAACACCACCCCCGCCACCCCGGGGTCCGAGGTCAGCGCCGCCCCCACCGTGGCCCCGTCGCCGGGCAGCAGTTGCAGCGCCGTGGGCGGGACGCCTGCGCGGTGCAACAACCGCACCGCCAGCGCGGCGACCAGCGGGGTCTGTTCGGCGGGCTTGGCGATCACCGCGTTCCCCGCCATCAGCGCCGCGGCGATCTGGCCGGTAAAGATCGCCAGCGGAAAGTTCCACGGGCTGATCGCCGCAAAGACGCCGCGCGGGGCCAGGGGCTGCGCTTCGCCCTCGGCGGCATAATAGCGCAGGAAATCCACCGCCTCGCGCAGCTCTCCCACCGCGTCGGGCAGGGTCTTGCCGGCCTCGGCCGCCAGCGCGGCGAAGATCGGGCCGAAGTGTTCCTCATACAGCGCGCTGGCCCGGCGCAGCACCGCGGCACGTTCGGCCGCGGGTGCATCCCAAGGCCGCGCGTCGGCGACGGCGCGGCGGGCGGTCTGGGCGTCGACCTCGGTCACCTGCGCGACCACGGCGCCGGTCGTCGGGTTCAGCACCGCCCGCGTGGTCCCCGAGGCGGGTGAGAGCGTGATCGGCGCGGCATCGAGGGCCGGCACCGCGCGGGCGGCCTCGATCCGCGCCAGCGTTTCCGCGTCGGTCAGGTCGAACCCGGCCGAGTTGCGCCGCGCGTCCCCGAACAGCGCCGAGGGCGCACGCAGCAGCGCGCTTTCCGCATCGGTTTCCAGCGCGGCAAAGGGATCGCGGGCGACCTGTTCGGGCGGCACCTCGGCGTTCACGATCTGGTGCACGAACGAGGAATTGGCCCCGTTTTCCAGCAGCCGCCGCACCAGATAGGCCAGCAGGTCGCGATGCGCGCCGACCGGGGCATAGATGCGGCAGGGGACGCCGTGCTGGCCATGGACGAGATCGTGCAGACGCTCTCCCATCCCGTGCAGGCGCTGGAATTCATACGCCACCCCCTGCGCCATGGATTCGATGGCGGCGACGGTATGGGCGTTGTGGGTGGCGAATTGCGGATAGATGCGGTCGGCGTAACCGATCAGCCGCCGGGCCAGCGCGATATAGCTGACGTCGGTTTCGGCCTTGCGGGTGAACAGGGGAAAGCCGGGCAGCCCCTCGACCTGCGCCCGCTTCATCTCGGTGTCCCAGTAGGCGCCCTTGACCAGCCGCACCATGATGCGGCGGTCCAGCCGCGCGGCCAGCGCGTGCAGCCAGTCGATCACCAGCCCGGCGCGCTTGCCGTAAGCCTGCACCACCACCCCGAACCCGTCCCAGCCGGCCAGCGAGGGGTCGGACAGCACCGCCTCGATCACCCGCAGCGAGATCACCAGCCGGTCCTGTTCCTCGGCGTCGATGTTCATGCCGATGTTGGCGGCCTTGGCGCGGCGGGCAAGATCCAGCACCGCCGGGACCAGTTCAGCCATCACCCGGTCCGCTTGCGCGACCTCGTAACGGGGGTGCAGCGCCGACAGCTTGATCGAGATGCCGGGGTTTTCCGCGACCCGGGCGGAACGCGCGCCCCCGGCGATGGCGGCGATGGCGTCCTGATAGGCGCGTTGGTAACGGGCGGCGTCGGGGGCGGTCATCGCCGCCTCGCCCAGCATGTCGTAGCTGTAGGTAAAGCCCCGCGCTTCGCGCTTGCGGGCGCGGGCCATGGCCTCGGCGATGGTCTGGCCCAGCACGAACTGGCGGCCCATCTCGCGCATGGCGCGGGCGACGGCGCTGCGGATCACCGGCTCGCCCAGCCGCCGGATGGCGCCGCGCAACGTGCCGGTGATGCCGGGCTGGTCGTCGTCCAGCACCTTGCCGGTCAGCATCAGGGCCCAGGTCGAGGCATTGACCAGGCTGGACGAGGCCCGCCCCAGATGCCGGCCCCAGTCCGAAGGCGCGATCTTGTCCTCGATCAGCGCGTCGATGGTGCCCGCGTCGGGGACGCGCAGCATCGCCTCGGCCAGGCACATCAGGGCCACGCCCTCGCGCGTGGACAGCCCGTATTCGGCAAGGAAATTTTCCATCAGCGTCGGGCGGTCCGAACGGCGGATGTCGCGCACCAGATCGGCGGCGCGGGCCGAGATGGCGGCGCGGTCGGCATCGGACAGCGCGGCCTCGGCCACCAGCCGCGCGAGCAGCGGCGCGGGGTCGGCGAACTTGGCGGCGGTAGTGAAATCGGCAAGCGTGGCGGACATGATATTCCCCGGTTGATTGCCGTAGCATACCACGCGACATTCAGGCAAAGTGACCAAAGAAGGGCCGTTTCATAGCGCAATCGGCCTGTTTCAGGCAGGATTTCAGCCCGTGGACGACACCCTCGACCCGATCAACCGCCGTATCCTGGCCGAACTGGTCGCCAACGCCCGCATCCCGGTCAGCGAGTTGGCGCGCAAGGTCGGGCTGTCCAAGACCCCCGTCACCCAGCGCATCAGGCAGATGGAGGAAATGGGGCTGATCACCGGCTATCGCGCGATCCTGTCGCCGCTGAAGCTGGGGCTGACCCATGTCACCTGGATCGAGGTGCGGCTGTCGGACACGCGGCAGAAGGCGCTTGAGGATTTCAACGCCGCGGTGCGCCGGCTGCACGCGGTCGAGGAATGTTACATGATCGCCGGCGGCTTCGACTATCTGCTCAAGGTCCGGTCGCGTGACATGGCGGATTACCGGCGGATCATGGGCGAACAGATCTCGGCGCTGCCCCATGTCCACGGCACGTCGAGCTATGTCGCGATGGAGGCGGTGGTCGAGCAAAGCTGGACCGAGCTGTAAGCGACCCACCCGGCCGGAGCGGTGACTTCGCCGCCGGACCGGGGCGCTGCCCCGGACCCCGGGGTATTTCGGCCAGAAAGAAACCGCAGGCCGGGAGGTTTCGGGTTTGCGGGCGGGGGCGTTCTTGTTCACATGTTCTGGGG
>JAZIHR010000144.1:0-7568 GCA_036678445.1 Alphaproteobacteria bacterium | reverse complement strand
GGGCAGGGGGGGCGGCGTTCACAGCAGCGGGCCCGATCCGGTGCGTGGTGGCCAGGCATGGATGCGGCCGCGCTGGCGCGAGACGATCACCGTCTGGGTGAAGCTGTTGACCGGCGCATATTCGGCCAGAAACCGGTCAAGGATCGCCCCCATCAGCGCGATGCCCGAGCCTTCGTAGGCGTCTTCGTCGAAGCTTAGCGTGACCTCGGTGCCGCGCGCGGGGTGAAAGCCGTCGCGCCCCCGGATCATGCGGGTGACGGGGCGGGTGGCCATCCCCTCGATCCCCTGGATCTGGCGCTCGGTGATGCCGTCGCTCATGTCGGCGAACAGCGACAGCAGTTCGCGCAGCGAACGGGCGCCGCCTTCTGCCCCGTCGCGCCCGTCCAGCCCAAAGGCGGACAGCGCCAGATAGCTGATCAGCCGCCAGTTCACATCGCCTTGCGCCGCCCGCTGCGCCCCGTCCGGTTCCAGATCGGCAAGCTGTTCACGCGGAGGCGTGGGCCCGGCAAGGCAGGCAAAGCGGATGCTGACATCCTCGGTCAGGTAGAAATCGTCCGACGACCCGGAAATCGGCAGGTATTCCGGCAGGTGCCGGTTGGAACAAAGCGCCCGGATCGACAGCCGCTGCACGGATTTGCGGTCGTCCGCCTGGGGCGGTTCGAACAGCGACAGGAAGGTCTCGGTGCCCAGATAGCGACAGCGGCGGCCAAAGCGGATTTCCTCTTCGGTCAGCCGGCGTTCGCGGCGATGCGCGCTGTAGCGCAGCGCCTGCTGCGGACTGGTCCCCGCCGGGTGCGGCGCATACAGCGGCAGCACCGGCACCCGGGCCTGACTGCCGGTGTAATGGGCCTGGACCTCGGTCAGCCGGATGATTTCGTAATGCGTCGAGGGGCTGGAGTTCGGCGTGACGACATATTCGCGGCGCTTGCGGTCGGGGCGGACATGGCTTGCGCTTTCCTCGAACAGGTTGATCGCGGGGCTTGCGTGCAGCACCAGCGGCCGGGGCGACAGCCGGCTGGCCAGCACCCCGTCGCGGCGCGAGAATTCCAGCACGACCTGCACCTGATCGCCAGAGATGCGGCGCCAGAAAGGCGCCAGCCCGGTCAGGCGAAAGCCAAGATATTTGCGGGGAAAGGCAAATGCCTCGCGCAGTTCGGCAAAGCCGTCGAACATGCGGGCATCCTGCGGGATCAGCCTTTCGTCGCGGCCAAAGCCGATCTGTTCCACCGCGTCGGGCGGCAGCCGCATCAGCACGGGGTCGCCCTGTGCATCCAGCCAGCGCAGCGAAACCCGGGTCAGGTCGCAGAACACCTGTTCATACAGGGCCGAGGCCTCGGGCATCGCCCCGGCGAAATGAAAGGTCAGCTCGTCCACCGCCAGATCGCGCAGCAGGGCCGGGGCCTTGCCTTCGTGTTGCAGGCTGATCTGCAACCCGGCCTGAGTGCCCGGGGCGCCGTCCTGGCCAAGCGCCGAAACCTCGGCCAGGGTGCCAAGATAGGCGCTGCGCCCGATCGCCACCGGCCAGATCGTCAGCGGCGCGGCAAGGCGGAACCGTGCGCTGACCTTGCGGTCGGCATCGGCGAAACGGGCGTCGATATAGCTGCCGGCGGCAAGGCGGATCGCATCCTCCATCGTGGCAGCGGCCGGGGCGTGGGCCTTGACCAGCATGATCGCGGGCAGGGGCTCCATCAGGCCAGGCAGAAGCTGTTCAAGCAATTCATCGGTGAAGCCGCGCATTTCCTCGCGCAGTTTCAGCTGCACCCGGGCGGCCAGAAAGGCGGTGCCTTCCAGCAGGCCGGCAACCCCGGGGTCGATGTTCTCGCGCAGCAGCCCGCCCAGCCGTTCGGCGATGCCCGGGTATTCGGCGGCGAATTCGGCGGCCCGTTCGTAAAGCAGCGCCAGTTCGTCGTTATAGGCGTCGCGAAAGGCCTTTTTCATTTCTGCACCCAGAGGCCCTTCATCTTCATCTTGCCGGCCCCAAGGTCGATTTCGGCGGTGAAGCCCAGCGGGATGTCGGCGGGGTAGCCGCGGATCTCGGCCTGGATGTCGAAGATCAGCCGCTGCACCATGCTGTCGTCGCCGGCGCCGGGGGCCACCTCGATGCTTTCCGGGATCAGCCGGGGTTCATGATCCAGCAGCGTCTGCCGGATCGCCTGCGCGATCAGCACTTCGTTATGGCGCGACCGGCTGACACTGCTGAGATCGCGAAAACCGAAATTCACCACCGATTTCTGCACCCACGGCGCATCGTCAAGCGGCACGGCGGCATCCAGCCGCACGGTGTTCATCAGGCAGTTCAGGTCGACCCCCAGATGCCTGCGCAGTTCTTCGGCCGAGATGCCTTCGCGGCGGTGCTGGGTCAGCGCGCCGATCTGGCGGCCGTCGGCGTCGGGCCGGGACATCGGCCTGCGGGCGGTGCGTTCCTCGGCCGCGGCGCGGAACACATGGGTCAGCGACATCTGGCGACGGCTTTCGCCCCGGCTCGGCTCGCCGGAAGAAGGGGGGGGCGCGGTATTCATGCCGGGACTGGAAGCGTATCACCTTTCAACAGAACATGCGGCGCAATCGCGCCGCATGAAGGTTTTTCCTGACCGCAATGCGGATCAGGAGGCCCACTCGATGTTTTCGGCGATGTCCCAGCCAGCCTGGGTCTGCGGGCCGGCGGCACCGGAATCTTCCTGCAAGGTGTAGACCACCTCGAACTTGCGGAAGTTCAGGGTCAGGGTTTCCTGAATGCGGTCAAGACCGTCCTTCGAGCCACCCGTATCGTAAGAGGTGATCATCAGGTTTTCCATCTTGATGATGAAATACTCGACCGGCTGTGCGCCGCCCGATTTGCGCACGATCAGCTCGCCCTTTTCGATATGCTCGCCCGAGGTGCAGCGCTTGATCAGATCGTTGGATGCAAGATCGACGTATTTGGTCAGGGTAATGTCGCGGATATTCACCTTTCCGCCGCCGCCGCCCCTGCCGACATGGGTCGTGCCCGACTGTGTCATCCCCCAGGACCACGCCAGGACATCTATATTGTCCTTGTAGGTCGCATCTTCGGATTCGCCTTTAATATTATTGGAAAGTTTCAAAAAGATATCAACAGCCACGATTTACTCCATTATAGGGCAGTTCATCAAGCGACCACAGGTCACTTCTTGCTGGGAAGTTTGGAAACCAGGCTCATCCCGATATCCATCCCTTCAAGTTGAAAGTGCGGCTTCAGGAAGAATTTGCCGACGTAGTATCCCGGGTTTTCCTCGTCTTCCAGCACTTCGACCCTGGCACCGGCCAGAGGCTTCTTCGCCTTCTCCTTTTCGCTGGCGGTCTCGGGGTTGCCCGAGACATAGCGATTGATCCAGCTTTGCAGGTCGGTTTGCAGCTGAAGCCGGGTCGGGCTTTGTCCGATCTTGTCGCGCACCATGCATTTCAGGTAATGGCTGAAACGAGAAACGGCGAAGATATAGGGCAGGCGGGCCGACATGTTGTCCGAGGCGGTCGCCAGATCGTCCTTGTATTTCTTGGGCCGATAGACCGATTGCGCGCCGATGAAGGCGGCCTTGTCGGTGTGCTTGCGGTGCACCAGCGGCAACAGCCCGGCGGCGCCCAGCTCGGCCTCGCGCCGGTCGGTGATCGACACCTCGGTGGGAATCTTCATTTCCCTGGTGCCGCTGCCGGTCTCGAACATCGGGGTGTCCAGCCCCAGCACCTCGCCGCCCGATTGCACGCCGCGGATCTGCACCGTCCAGCCGTGCATCTTGTGGGCCCGGTTGATGTTCACCGCCATGGCATGGGCGGCGTTCATCCAGGCGTATTTCTCGCCCGTGTGACCATCGGTTTCTTCCTCGAAGGCGAATTCCGCCACCTTGGATTTCGAATCCTGGCCATAGGGTTCGCGCGCCAGGACCCGCGGCATGGTCAGCGCCAGATAGCGCGAATCTTCGCGGTCGCGCAGGCCGTTCCACCGGGCATATTCCGGCCGCAGGAAGATTTCGGAAACATCGGGCGGCGCGGAAAGTTCATTCCAGCTGTCCAGCCCCAGAAGCTCGGGCGAGGCCGCGGAAATGAAGGGCGCATGTGCCGCCGCCGCGATCTTGGAAACCGAGCCAAGCAGGTCCACGTCGGTGGAATTCAGGCCGAAATAGTAATCGCCGATCAGCGCGCCGAACGGCTTGCCGCCAAGGGTGCCGTATTCGGCTTCGTAGATGGCAAGGTTCAGCGGGCTCTTGTCCCAGCGGGCGCCGGGGAAGGCGTTGAACATCTGTTCCAGTTCGGATTTGGAAATGTTCATCACCTTGACGCGCAGCGTCGCGTCGGTTTCCGAATTGTTGACCGTATGCGCCAGGCCGCGCCAGGCGGATTCGATCTGCTGGAATTCGGGATGGTGCAGGATCGCATTCATCTGATCCGACAGCTTCTTGTCGAGGCTGGAGATCACCGAATGCAGCGTTTCCAGAACATCCTCGGACACCAGTTCCTGGTCGCCCATCACCTGGCGGACAAGCGCGGTCACCGCGTTATCGACCTCGTCGCTGGCTTCGCGGGTCCGCGGCTTGATCGTTTGCCGCAGCATTTCCGAAAACTGGTCGAGTTCGGCAAGCCCGCCGCCTTGCGCTTCGATCTGTTGCTGCTCTGCTGCCATTTCAGCCCTCATTATCCTTGCTGTCGGCGCCGCGCGCCGAAAGTGCCGCCATCAGTTCGGGGTCGTTCAGCAGCTTGCCGATCTGTTCCATCGCCTTGGGCTTGCCGGCCATGTAGCGTTCGAGATTGGCCAGGTGCATCCTTGCTTCCAGCAATGCCTTCAGCGCCGGAACCTGCATGGCGATCCTGGCGGGGTTCAGGTCCTCCATCGCGTGGAAATGCAGTTCGACCCCAAGCTGGGTCTTGCTGTCCGGCTCCAGCCGGTTTTCCACCGTGAAGGCCACGCCGGGGGCGACATCGGACATGTAGCTGTCGAGGGTCGCGGCGGTGACATCGGTAAAGGCGCGTTCTTCGACCGGCGGTTTTTCGACTGCCGAGGCATTGCCCGAAAGATCCGACATCACGCCCATGACGAAGGGCAGTTCGATCAGCTTTTCGCTGTCGTAGGGGTCTTCATACGAGATCTGAACCCGTGGCGGACGGTTCCGCTTGATGAAATCCGTGGCTTTGTCAGCGGCCATATCCGTTCTCCTTCACCGGGCCTGCGGGTGGCGTTTGCCGGGCGTGGGCCCGAGATTGTTGCAAACCATGTTCTGCTGTCATGTCATGATGTTCCGGCCTCTGGCATGACCTCGGCGAGGATCGCCTCGAAGTCCTTGTCCAGCCAGTTGCGCGCCCGGGCCAGCAACAGCGGGATCGGGCTGGCGGGCTCGTGCCGGCGATACCACAGCTCGACCGCGCGAAGATGGGCGGCCAGCTCGGCGCGCGAGGCAAGCTGCGGCGGCAGCGGGTCGGGGCGCGGCGCAAGGGCGGGGCCGGTGGCGTCCGGCGCAAAGGCCGCCCCGGTCAGCGCCTTCAGCCGGTCCATCGACAGCCGGAACCCGACCGAGGGGCCGAAATCTATCGCAGCCTTCGCGGCATCCGCGGGCAACAGCGTTTCAAGCGCCTCGACCAGCGGGCGGCCGACAAGCTGGCGGGCCTGCGCGACCAGCAGCAGGGCGGCGGACGAAGGTTCGTGCCGCGCCAGATAGGTTTCGGCCGCGGCCAGCGTGGCGCGCACCTCGGCCGGAGAGGCAGGGGCGGCCGCGGCGGGGGTTTCGGCGGTGCCCGGCGGGCGCATGACCGGGGCGGCGGCCGGTTCGGGCGGGGTCGCCAGGGCCGGGGCGGCATCCGAGAGGGCATCCGAGAGGGCATCCGGGGCAGGGGCACCGGGCTGCGGCAGGTCGGGAAAGCCCAGTCGGATCAGCGTCGCGATTTCGTCCAGCGCCGCCATCGTCGGCGAGAAATCCACCACGCGGTTCTGCCCGGCGCAGAAATCCGCGATTTCGTCCAGCGCCGCGCCGGCGCGGGTCAGGTCGCGGAACACGCCTTCGGTGATCGCGCGTGTCGCGGGGCTGCGCAGCTGGTCGAGGATCTGCGCCGTGCTCAGATCCTCTTCGCCGTCGCGGGGTGAGGCCTCGCCCGAGGCGACCTGATAGCGGCGCAGCGTCACCTCGGGGTTGCCGGTCAGCGGCAGATAGCGCAGCGGCATCACCACCCACGGCATGCTGGCCAGGGTTTCAAGGGCTTCGAACCGGGTGCAGCGGCCGTTTTCCATCGTCGGGATCGCCGCATCGGGCCAGCGGTGCAGCAGGCGGGCGATGGCCTCGACCGAATTGGCAAAGCCGGGGGCCTTGCCGGCAAGGATCTGGAAGCGCGCCAGCAGCGTCAGCAGGCGGATGTCGCGGCTGCGGCGCAGCAAGGCGATGATCCGGCTTTCTTCTTCGCGCAGGCGGACAGAGGACGGGTCAAAGACGGTCGGCAGCAGATAACGCTCGGGCAGCCGGCTTTCCGCGTCGAAGTAGTATTCCATGAACTGCGGATCGGCGACCGACTGCAAATCAGAACCACACTCCGCGCCTTCCGCCACGGGATCGCTGATCCAATCGAATGCCAAAAGAAATACTCCGTCCCGGAACGGCTGCAATAAATATGCGCTAGCTTGGCCAAAAGCGGGATGGCGTCAAGAGTGTGCAGTCAGTTTGTGTGCAATCAAGGGGATACGCGATCGGCGTTGCCGATGGTTCCGTCGTGCTGCTGGGACAGGGCCTGTTCGTAGGCTTCGGCAAAAAGCTGAAGGAAAGCGTCGAGCATGCCATTTTCATGCGGATGGGCGCGGGCGTCCCAGGCCTCGACATAGCTGTCCCAGGCGCGCTGCTTGCGGGCGCCGGCCAGAAAGCCCTTGCCGCTGCTTGCCGCCATGATCGCGTCGGGGGACAGGTCTTCAAGCAGCCGGGCCAGCGCGGGTTGCAGCGCGGCAAAGATTGCCACCTGGTGCCGGCGCAGGTCGCCAAGGGCGCCCGACACCGCCGCGGCCCCGCTAAGGAAACCCGCGCGCGGGCGGAACAGGATCGCTTCCAGCGCCTGTTCGGGGCCAGGCAGGAATTTCAGCGGGTTGTTCGCGCTGGCCTGGCGCATGGTCTGGTCGTTGCTGCGGGTGAACTTGCGCGCCGCCGCCCGCAGCTTCAGTTGCGACATCGTTTCGTCCGTGGCGCCGCGCATGATTTCCCCCAGCAGCTGGCCAAAGGCGGCGGGCTCCAGCCCCTCGGCCAGTTTCGGGTCCAGCCCGGCGGCGGCGCAAAAGGCGGCGACGAAATCGCCGGGCAGGCCGGCCGCAGGATGCGGGGATGTCCCGGCTGCTGCCGGCGCAAGTGGCGGCGAAGCGGCGCGGGACGAAGGGGCGGCTGGCGAAAGGATAGGGGGTGCGAGGGCCTCGAAGCCGCCGCCGGGCCGGGGCACCGGGGCAAGCATGTGGCCAAGCCCGGCTGTTTCCGGGATGTCGTGGCCCGGGTCGTGATCGGGGGGCGCGGCCGGAAAGGGTGCCGCCGGAAAGGGTGTCGGCGCTGCCACGGGCGTGGGGATGAAATCGTCGGCAAAGTCGTTCAGCCGCCGCACGG
>JAZIHR010000143.1:0-7580 GCA_036678445.1 Alphaproteobacteria bacterium | reverse complement strand
GGCCGGGGGGCTGCGGGGACGGCTTGCCGCGGCCGCGGCGCTGGTTAGGATGGGCGCCGGTCTGTCATTCAGGAGCAGCTGATGGAAGTGGCGAAAGGACTGATCGCGGTTCTGGACACGCGGTCCTTCGCCTCGATGTGGTATTGGCTGCTGCTGGCCATCGCCTGGAGCAGGGCCGGCCGCGGCGCGCTGGGGATCCCGCCCGAGCTGATCCGCGCCAACCGCCGCAACCCCGCCCCCGTGGATGCCGAACCGCAAGAGGCGCTGCGCCTGCTCGACTGGGTGTCGCTGGTCGCGCCGCGCTGGCGGGTGGCAGCGGGCGAAGGCGCGGTGCTGGTCGGTGTCGGGGCATTCGCGCTGACGCTGCTGGCGGGCTTGGGTTTCGGCTACGGGCTGGAAACCGCGCAGGCGCTGTTCCTGCTGGTCGGGCCGCTGCTGTGGCTGGCGGTGCTGCGGGTCAGGCTGGCGGGGCGGCTGCTGGTGCCGCTGGCCCAGGCGCAATCGGGGCGGCTGCCGGTGCCCGAGGCCGCGTCCCGCATCGCGGCGATGGTCGCGACCCACATGCGCGTGACGCTGGCGCTGTCGGCGACGGCGGTGACGGCGGCGGCGATGTGGGGGACGCGCTGGCATCTGCTGCATCCCAACGGGTTATAAGCGGGTTATAAGCGGCGGCCGGCCCGCCGGCTCTGCTGCTTGCCGGCCTGACTAGTCGCTTGACTCTCGCCCCCTGCGGTTTACGTCAGCGCGCATGGCCGAAACCCTGATCCTGTCCGGCGCGCCCGAGGGCCTCGACGCTGCGCTGATCGCGCGCGAGGCCGACCGTGGCGCGGCCGCGAACCGCCCCGTGATCCATGTCGCCCGCGACGACCGCCGCATGGCCGCGATGCGCGCGGCGCTGGCGTTCTTTGCGCCGCAACTGCCGGTGCTGGAACTGCCCGCCTGGGACACCACCCCCTATGACCGGGTGTCGCCCTCGGGCGAGCTCATGGCGCAGCGGTTGCAGGTGCTGGCGGCGCTGGCGATGGGCCGGCTGCGCGCGCCCTTTGTGCTGCTGACCACGGTGAACGCGGCGGTGCAGCGCCTGCCCGCGGCGGACACGGTGCGCAATTCGTCCTTCATGGCGCGCAAGGGCGAGCGGCTGGACGAGGCGCAGCTGCGCGGTTTCCTGGCCCGCATGGGGTTCTCGCAGTCGCCCACCGTGACCGAGCCGGGCGATTACGCCATCCGCGGCGGCATCATCGACATCTATCCGCCGGGGCCGGGCGGGCCGGTGCGGCTGGACCTGTTCGGCGACGTGCTGGACGGGATCCGCCGTTTCGACCCCGACACGCAGCGCAGCCTTGGCCCGCTGGACAGCGTCGAGATCGCGCCCATGTCCGAGGTGATCCTGGACGAGGCCTCGATCACCCGCTTTCGCCAGAACTACCGCGCCGAATACGGCGGCGGCGCCCATGACCCGCTGTATGAGGCCGTCAGCGCCGGGCAGAAACAGGCCGGGATGGAACACTGGCTGCCGTGGTTCCACGACCGGCTGGACAGCATCTTCGACTATCTGCCCGGGGCCTCGGTCGTGCTGGACGATCATGCCGAACAGCACCGCGCCGCCCGCTGGGACACCATCACCGAACAGCACGACGCGCGGCGCGAGGCGCTGGCCAAACGCGGCGCCGACAACATGTATCGCCCGGTCGCGCCGACCGCGATGTTCGCGGATGCGGATGAGTGGGCGCGCTGGCTGGACTCGCACCGGGTGATCCGGCTGTCGGTGCTGGCGCAGCCGCCGGGGCCGGGGGTGCTGGACGCGGGCGGCAGGGTGGGCCGCAATTTCGCGCCCGAGCGGCAGGCGGAAGCGACCGATCTGTTCGCCGCGCTGGCCACCCATATCCGCGAACTGCAAAAGACCCGCCGCGTGGTCGTCGCCAGCTTTTCCGAAGGCGCCCGCGAGCGTCTGTCCGGTCTGCTGGCCGACGAAGGGCTGGCCGGCACGCCGATTGCCGACATCCGCAGCCTGCCCGAGGACCGCGGCGCGCTGGGGCTGGCGGTCTGGCCGCTTGAGGAAGGCTTTGTCTCGGACGGGCAGGCCACCGGCGCGTTGGCGGTGATTTCCGAACAGGACGTGCTGGGCGACCGGCTGATCCGCGGCGCGAAACGGCGGCGGCGGGCGGAAAATTTTCTGAAAGACACCACCTCGCTGACGCCGGGCGACCTGGTGGTGCATGTCGAACACGGCATCGGCCGCTACACCGGCCTGGAAACCATTACCGCGCTGGGGGTGCCGCATGACTGCGTGGCGCTGGAATATGCCGGCGGCGACCGGCTGCTGCTGCCGGTGGAAAACATCGAGCTGCTGACCCGCTACGGGCACGAGGAAGGGCTGCTCGACAAGTTGGGCGGCGGCGCCTGGCAGGCCCGCAAGGCGCGGCTGAAAGAACGTATCCGCCAGATCGCCGACCGGCTGATGCGGGTGGCGGCGGAACGGCTGCTGCGCCCGGCGCCGGTGCTGGAACCGGAACATCACGAATGGGAAAGCTTCTCGGCCCGCTTCCCCTACACGGAAACCGACGACCAGATGGCCGCCATCGACGACGTGGCGGCCGACCTGTCCGCCGGGCGCCCGATGGACCGGCTGGTGGTGGGCGACGTGGGCTTCGGCAAGACCGAGGTGGCGATGCGCGCCGCCTTCATCGCCGCCAGCCAGGGGATGCAGGTGGCGGTGGTGGCGCCGACCACGCTGCTGGCCCGCCAGCATTTCCGCAGCTTTGACGAACGCTTCCGCGGCACCGCGATCACGGTGCGGCCGCTGTCGCGCTTCGTTTCCGCAAAGGATGCGGCGGCGACGCGGGCGGGGCTGGCGGACGGGTCGGTCGATATCGTGGTCGGCACCCACGCGGTGCTGGCGAAGCAGGTGCGGTTCAAGAACCTCGGGCTGCTGGTGATCGACGAGGAACAGCATTTCGGCGTCGCCCATAAAGAGCGGCTGAAGGACCTGCGCTCTGACATCCACGTGCTGACCCTGACCGCCACCCCGATCCCGCGCACGCTGCAACTGTCGCTGACCGGGGTGCGCGACCTGTCAATCATCGGCACGCCGCCCGTGGACCGGCTGGCGATCCGCACCTATGTGTCGGAGTTCGACAGCGTCACCATCCGCGAGGCCCTTCTGCGCGAAAAATACCGCGGCGGGCAAAGCTTTTTCGTGGTGCCGCGCCTGTCCGACCTTCCCGAGGTCGAGGACTGGCTGCGCGAGCACGTCCCCGAGGTGTCCACCATCGTCGCCCACGGCCAACTGGCGGCGGGCGACCTGGACCAGCGGATGAACGCGTTCTACGACGGCAGCCACGACGTGCTGCTGGCGACCTCGATCGTGGAATCGGGGCTGGATATTCCCTCGGCCAACACCATGGTGGTGTGGCGCGCCGACATGTTCGGGCTGGCGCAGCTTTACCAGATCCGGGGCAGGGTGGGGCGGTCCAAGACCCGCGCCTATTGCTACCTGACCACCAAGCCGCGGGTGCCGCTGACCCCGCAGGCGATCCGGCGGCTCAAGTTCCTTGGCTCGATCGACAGCCTTGGGGCGGGGTTCAACCTGGCCTCGCAGGATCTGGACCTGCGCGGGGCCGGGAACCTGCTGGGCGAGGAACAATCCGGCCATATCAAAGAGGTAGGCTTTGAGCTTTACCAGCAGATGCTGGAAGAAACCATCGCCCGGCTGAAATCGGGCGAGCTTGAGGGCACCCCCGAGGACGAATGGGCGCCGGTGCTGACCCTGGGCGTGCCGGTGACGATCCCGGAAAGCTACATCCCCGACCTGGACGTGCGGCTGGAACTGTATCGCCGCCTGTCGCAGCTGACCACCAAGGTCGAGCTGGAAGGCTTTGCCGCCGAGCTGATCGACCGTTTCGGCCCCTTGCCGCGCGAGGTGAACACGCTGCTGCTGGTCATCCGCATCAAGGCGATGGCCAAGCGGGCGAACATCTCGTCGCTGGTGGCCGGCCCCAAGGGGGTGACGATCCAGTTCCATCAGGACAAGTTCCCGAACCCGGCCGGGCTGGTCGAGTTCCTGACCCAGCAGAAGGGCGCGGCGCGGATCACCGACAACAAGCTGGTGGTCAGCCGCCCCTGGCCATCCGAGTCCGACCGCATCAAGGGTGCCTTTGGCATCGCCAAGGAACTTGCGGCCCATGTCAAGGCCGGGTCGCGGCAGGATCCTGCCGCCAATACCGCCAAGGCCAATGCCCCCAAGACCGGCGCCCCCAAGACCGGCGCCCCCAAGACCGGCGCCCCCAAGACCGGCACCGCCGGCGGCAGCCCCGCGGCCACGACGGCGGCAGGTGCCCATGCGAACAGGGGAAAGGCGCACTCGGGACTGCGCAAACCTGCGCGGAAAGCCTAGTGCGCCTGCCCCGGCAGCCGGGGCAAGGCAAACCCGACCCCGGAAACAGCCGGTGGCCTGACCAGCTTGACGCCCTAGCCCGCAGCAGCCGGCGCGATGATCCCCGGCACCGGCCGCGAGGCACCACGCCTTTGCGCCTGATGCACAGATGATCCGTGCCCTTGCGTCAACAGGGTCGCGCCATGCCAGACCCGGCCAACTGGCCGGTGTTGCCCCGTCCCGGATACGCGCCCTTATCGCAGGTGACGGCGCGCGCCCAAAGCCCCCGGCCGTGCCGGCGCCATGTCAGCGCCCGACCGGCTTCCCGGCATAGACCTGCTGGCCCACCCGCACCGCGATCTGCCCGTTCCCGAGATCACGCTCGAACATGCCCTGCACCGAGACGCAGCTTCCAACGATGATTGTCCGAATCATGGTCGATTCCTTCCTCTTCCCAAAGCCGATGCTTTCGAAAATGGCGCGGAAGGATTAGGATAAAGTTAACGTGCGCCAGATTTTTTCGCCCCTCCCCCCAAATAGTGATGAAGATGCAACGCAGGGGCGAAAGCCGGCTATAACCAGTCGCGCAGGATCGGAACCAGCGGCAGGTCGGCCGGCGGCATCGGATAGCGGGTCAGGTCGCCGGCGCGCACCCAGGCCAGCTCTTGCCCCTCGCGCGGCTGGGGCACGCCCTGCCAGCGGCGGCAGGCGAACAGCGGCATCAGCAGGTGGAAATCATCATAGCTATGGCTGGCAAAGCTCAGCGGCGCCAGGCAGGATCCCCAGGTCTGGATGCCCAGCTCTTCGTCCAGTTCGCGGATCAGCGCGACCTCGGGGGTCTCACCCGCATCGACCTTGCCGCCGGGAAATTCCCACAGCCCCGCCATCGTCTTGCCGGGGGGGCGCTGCGCCAGAAGAACCCGTCCCTCGGCGTCGATCAGGGCCGCCGCAGCCACCAGAACCAGCCGCGCCATCGTTCTTCCTTGCACAAATATCTCACATAGACAGGTCGAAGGGCAGGGGGCGCGCAGCCCCCCGCCGCTGCTTATGACCGGTAATCGGCGTTGATGTCGATGTAGCGATGGGTCAGGTCGCAGGTCCACACCGTCCGCCGCCCCTGGCCCAGCCCCAGGTCGACGCCGATCACCAGCTCGGCCTGCTTCATGTAGGCGCTGGCGGCGGCCTCGTCGTAACCCGGTGCGCGCCAGCCGTTTTCGGCCAGAACCATGTCGCCGAAGCGGATCGACAGAAGGTCGCGGTCGGCCTGCGCGCCGGACTTGCCGACCGCCATGACCACGCGGCCCCAGTTGGCATCCTCGCCGGCGATGGCGGTCTTGACCAGCGGGCTGTTGGCGATGGCCATGGCGACCTTGTGGGCATCGGCATCGCTGGCCGCGCCGGTCACCTGCACCTCGACGAATTTCGTCGCGCCCTCGCCGTCGCGGACCACCTGCTGCGCCAGATCGCGCATCACCCCGGCCAGCGCCTGGGTGAACGCCCGCGCGGTCTTGCTGCGCAGGTCGGAGATCGCTGCGGCCTGCGCCTGACCCGTCGCCGCCAGGATCAGCGCGTCCGAGGTCGAGGTGTCGCTGTCCACGGTGATCGCGTTGAAGGTCTCGTCCATCTGCGCCGACAGGATGCGTTGCAGCAGCTTCGGCTCGATCTTCGCGTCGGTGAAGATATAGACCAGCATCGTCGCCATGTCGGGGGCGATCATCCCCGAACCCTTGGCGATGCCGGCGATGCGGATGGTGCCGCCCTCGGCCGCGATCTCGGCGCCTGCGCCCTTGGGGAAGGTGTCGGTGGTCATGATCGCGCGCGCTGCCGCCTCGATCCCGCCCTGGTCCAGAGACCCCGCCAGCTTGTCGACGATGGCGGTGATCCGGTCGTGGGGCAGCGGCTCGCCGATCACCCCGGTCGAGGACGAGAACACCCGCCGCGCCGGCACCCCCAGCGCCTGCGCCACCGCCCCGGTCACCGCATCGACCGATCGCTGCCCGCCCGCGCCGGTAAAGGCGTTGGCGTTGCCCGAGTTCACGATGATCGCCCCGCCCTCGGGGCTGTCGGGGTTCCCCGACAGCTTGTCCTGACAGTCAAGCACGCAGGCCGCCCGGGTGGACGAGCGCGTGAAGGCCCCGGCAATGGCGGTCCCCGGCGCCAGCCGCACCAGCATCACGTCGGTGCGGCCCGCGTATTTTATGCCGGCGGCGCCGGCGGCGAACTCGACGCCCGCGATCACCGGCAGTTCGGGGAATCCGGCCGGGGCAAGCGGCGAGACCAGCGCCGCCGCCCCCCCCGAGGCACCGCCGCCGGCGGCGGCCTTCTTGGCGCGCCGGGCAGCCCTTTCGGCCTTGCGCGCAGCTTTTTCGGCCTTGCGCAGCATCTTTTCGGCGGCTTTGTCGGGGTCCTTGGGCATGATCAGTTGTCCAGCAGTTCGATGCGGTTCAGCAGTTCGGGCGACAGCCCTTCGGTTTTTTCGATGGTGGCCGAGGACACCAGCCGCTCGATCTCGGCATCGACGCGGTTGCGGCGGACCTGCATGGCCAGTTGCTCGCGGACCTGCTCGAACTCGGGCGGGGTCTGCTCGCGGGTCTCGTTCAGCCGGATCACATGCCAGCCGAACTGCGACTGCACGGGGGCCGAAACCTTGCCCGGCTCCAGCGCCTCGACCGCCTTGGCAAAGGGCTCGACCATCATGTCGGCGGTGAACCAGCCCAGATCGCCACCATTCGCGGCGCTGTTGTCGGTGGATTTCTCGGCCGCCAGCGCGGCGAAATCGGCGCCGCCGGCCAGTTCCTCGGCGATGGCCTTGGCCTCGTCCTCGGTGGCGACCAGGATATGGGCGGCGCTGTATTCGGTCTGTGGCGAATCGGTGCTGCCGAAGGCCGCGTCATAGACGGCGCGCAGCTCTTCCTCGGTCGGCTCGGAACGGGCCACGCGTTCCAGTGTTGCGGCCGACTGGTAGCCGCGCCGCTCCAGCTCCAGCATGGCGCGGTCGCGCGGGGTCGGCGACTGCGCGGTGACCTGCGCCACCGCGGTCTGGCGGATCATCTGGTCCAGCATCAGGTCCCACAGCGCCACGTCGGGCAGATCGGCGGCGCCGCCCTGCAAACCCTCTTTCATCGCGATCATCTGGCCCAGGGTGATCGGCTCGCCGTTGACCACGGCGACGACGCTGTCGGCGCGGGGGGCGCCGGTGACCTCGGCC
>JAZIHR010000142.1:0-7669 GCA_036678445.1 Alphaproteobacteria bacterium | reverse complement strand
CCCCTGCCCCCGTCCCCGCACCGGCGGCGCGCCGCCCGCGCCGGGATGAATCGTTGCGACACTGCGGCCCCTGTGCAAGATAAGCGCGAGTGCACGGACCGTTTGTCAGGGGAGGGGCTGATGGTCGCCAGTATTTCGAAATCCGACTGGGAAAGTTTTCGTGCTGTCGGGCGGGTGCCGCCCAGCATCCGCGAAGTCGTGTTGCAAAGCTGGAAACGCTCGTCAAAGCTGGCCATGGCGTCGCCGAAATACGCCCCGATGCTGGCGCCTGACGACCTGCATACGACCCGGACCCGCGCCCGGCGCCTGCGGCAGGCGGCACAGGCCGCGCTGTCCAAGGCAGATTTCCTGCTGCGCCAGTCCGGCAACATGCTGCTGCTGTGCGATCACGATTGCGTGGTGCTGGATGCGGCGGGTGATTCGGACACCATCGCCCGCGGCCGGGAAAACCACCTGCATCTGGGCGGGAAATGGTCGGAAACCGCCATCGGCACCAACGCCATCGGCACCGCGATCCATCTGGGCCGCTCGGTGCAGGTCGACGGGCCGGAACATTTCTTCGAGGAAATCCAGCGCTGGAACTGCGCGGCCAGCCCGATCAAGGACCCCGGCACCGGGCAGCTGCTGGGGGTGCTGAACATCTCGTGGTCGGCGGGGCAGAAGCAACCGGGCAGCACCGCGCTGTCCTCGGCCTTTGCGCTGCAGGTGGAAAGCGAGCTGGCCCACCGGCTGGCGCAGGACCGGCAGCTGCTGCTGCAATGTCTGCACCAGCGCCGGCTGTCGGAACCGGTGCTGCTGCTGGACCGCACCGGGGCCGAGATCTTTTCGTCGGGCGAGTTCGCCCATGCGCCCGAGTTTTCGCAGGCGCTGGCCGGGCTGCGCCAGCGCCTGCCCGAGCTGATCGAGCTGGGCGCCGACCGCGCCGCCGAGGCGCTGGCCGGCCATCTGCCCGACGCGGCGCTGGACGTGATCGAGCCGCGCGCCGATGCGATCGGGGTGGTGATCTCGCTGAAAGCCCGGCGGGCCCGGCGCAAGCCCGAGGCGCTGGATCTGGCGCAGCTGGGCCGCACCGGCGCCACCATGGCCGAGCTGGTGGCGCAGGCGCAGCGGCTGCTGGACACCAGCCTGCCGATCCTGATCGAGGGCGAGACCGGCACCGGCAAGGCCACGCTCGCCCGCGCCATGCACGACGCCGCGCCCGCCGCCCGCGCCGGCCGCTTCACCATGCTGGAATGCGCGCTGCTGTCGGACGAGGGGCTGCGCGCGGACATGGCGCGCGGGGCGCTGGCGCTTGACGGCGGCACGCTGTGCCTCGACAGCCCCGGCCGCGCCAGCCCGGCGGTGCAGAAGCTGCTGCTGAGCGTGATCGAGACCGCCGAGCGCGGCGGCTGCCGGGTCATCACCCTGGCCTCTCGCTCGCTGTTCCAGATGATGCAGGACGACAGCCTGCACCGCGAGCTTTACTATCGCATCGCCGGCGCAAGGCTGACCATCCCGCCGCTGCGCGACCGCCCGGCGGAAATCCCGCTGTATCTGCAGGCGATCCTGGCCCGGCACCGGCTGGAAAACGGCGGGCGCGAGCTGCGCTTCACCGCCGGCGCCATGGCGGTGCTGCGCGCGCATTCCTGGCCCGGCAACCTGCGCGAGATGCAGAATCTGGTCTCGGCCCAGTCGGCGCTGTCGCGCAGCGCGCTGATCGACGCCCGCGACCTGCCGCCGGAAATCGGCCGCCCCCCGGCCGAGCCCCTGCGCGAGGACAGCCTGCTCGACGTCGAAAAGGCCGAGATCATCGCCGCGCTGGATGCCACCGCCGGCAACATGACCGAGGCCGCGCGGCGGCTGGGGATCGCGCGCTCGACCCTCTATCTCAAGCTTGACGCCTACGGGATCGCGCGGCCGCGCAGCAAGCCCTAGGCTCGCGTCCGCAGCATGTCCGTCAGCCTGTCCGAATATCGGACACCCCGCCGATCACGGCTGATTCCATCCTGACCCCGACCCGCCAGCCATGGCGGGCCGGTCAAAGGGAGGAGTGAGACGTGCCACTTGACAGCAAGAACAAGCGGTCCGTGCAGGTGCTGGGCATCGACGCCGGCGGAACCATGACGGACACATTCTTCGTGGATGCCGACGGCGAATTCGTCGTGGGCAAGGCGCAATCGACGCCGCAGGACGAATCCATCGGGCTGATCGAATCCTCGCGCGAGGGGCTGGAATCCTGGGGGCTGGAACTGTCCGAGGCGCTGGCCTCGTTGCAGACCGGGGTTTATTCCGGCACCGCGATGCTGAACCGCGTGGTGCAGCGCAAGGGGCTGCGCACCGGGCTGATCGTCAATGCGGGGATGGAGGATTTCCACCGCATGGGCCGCGCGATCCAGGCCTATCTGGGCTTCGCGTATGAAGACCGCATCCACCTGAACACCCACTACTACGACGACCCGCTGGTCCCCCGCCACCTGACCCGCGGCGTGATGGAACGCGTCGACATGTTCGGCACCGTGGTGATCCCCCTACGCGAGGAGGGCGCAAGGAAAGCCGCACGCGAACTGATCGAGCAGGATGTGGAAGGCATCGTGATCTCGTTCCTGCACAGCTACAAGAACCCCACGCATGAACGCCGCGTCCGCGACATCGTGCTGGAAGAGGTCAAGGCCGCCGGCAAGGACATCCCGGTGTTCGCCTCGGTCGATTACTACCCGCTGCGCAAGGAAACCCACCGCACCAACACCACCGTGCTGGAGGCCTTTGCCGCCGAACCGTCGCGCAAGTCGCTCAAGCAGATCTCGACCGCGTTCCATGAACATGGCGCGAAATTCGACATGCGGGTGATGGCGACCCACGGCGGCACCATCAGCTGGAAGGCCAAGGAACTGGCGCGCACCATCGTGTCCGGTCCCATCGGCGGCGTGATCGGGGCGAAATACCTGGGCGAGGTGCTGGGCTATTCCAACATCGCCTGCACCGACATCGGCGGCACCTCGTTCGACGTGGCGCTGATCACCCAGAACGAACTGACCATCAAGAACGACCCCGACATGGCGCGGCTGGTGCTGTCGCTGCCACTGGTGGCGATGGATTCGGTCGGCTCGGGCGCGGGCACCTATATCCGGCTGGATCCCTATACCAAGGCGATCAAGCTGGGGCCGGACAGCGCCGGCTATCGCGTCGGCGTCTGCTGGGCCGATTCCGGGGTGGAAACCGTCACCATTTCCGACTGCCACGTCATCCTGGGCTACCTGAACCCCGACAACTTCCTGGGCGGGCAGGTCAAGCTGGACCGCGAACGCGCCTGGAACGCGATGAAGGAACAGGTCGCCGACCCGCTGGGCCTGTCGGTCGAGGACGCCGCCGCCGGCGTGATCGAGCTGCTGGACAGCGACCTGCGCGACTATGTGCGCGCGATGATCTCGGGCAAGGGGTCCAGCCCCAGCAACTTTGTCTGCTTCAGCTACGGCGGCGCCGGCCCGGTCCACACCTATGGCTACACCCAGGGCATGGGGTTCGAGGACATCATCATCCCGGCATGGGCCGCGGGCTTCAGCGCCTTTGGCTGCGCGGCGGCGGATTTCGAATACCGCTATGACAAGTCGCTGGACATCAACATCGCCACCGATGCCGCCGATGGCCCCAAAGCCGAACAGGCTCTGGTCCTGCAAGCGGCCTGGGACGAATTGAAAGAGCGTGTGCTCGAAGAGTTCGCCATCAACGGCTATTCCGCCGACAAGGTGACGCTGCAACCCGGGTTCCGGATGCAGTATCGCGGCCAGCTGAACGACCTTGAAATCGAATCCCCGATCTCGTCCGCCGCGACGGCCGAGGACTGGGACAAGCTCGTGGATGCGTTCAACGACACCTACGGCCGCGTCTACGCCGCCTCGGCCCGCTCGCCCGAACTGGGGTATTCGGTCACCGGCGCGATCATGCGCGGCATGGTGCCGATCCAGAAACCCAAGATCCCGCACGAAGAGCTGGGCCCGGAAACCCCGCCCGAGTCCGCAAGGCTGGGCACGCGCAAGTTCTATCGCCACAAGAAATGGGTGGATGCCCAGCTTTACCAGATGGAAACGCTGCAACCCGGCAACCGCATCACCGGACCCGCGATCATCGAATCCGACGCCACCACGCTGGTCGTGCCGGGCGGGTTCGAGACGTTCCTGGACGGCCATCGCCTGTTCCACCTGAAAGAAGTCTGAGGGGAGGAAGATCACAATGAACATGCAAACAAAGGTCGAGGGCATCGTCCGCGGCGGCGAGACCCTGAAACAGCACCGCGACCGGCTGATGGAGGCCACCCAGCGCACCGGCCATTACGCCGGCATCAAGAAGCTGGAACTGCGCGACAGCGAACCGATCCTGTATAACAAGCTGTTCTCGCGGCTGCGGGCCGGGGTGGTGGACGCGCGCGAAACCGCGAAAAAGATCGCGGCCAGCCCGATCGTGGAACAGGAAGGAGAGCTTTGCTTCACCCTGTATAACGCGGCGGGGGACGCGATCCTGACCTCGACCGGGATCATCATCCACGTCGGCACCATGGGCGCCGCGATCAAATACATGATCGAGAACGACTGGGAAACGAACCCCGGCATCCACGACAAGGACATCTTCTGCAACAACGACAGCCTGATCGGGAACGTCCACCCCTGCGACATCCACACCATCGTGCCGCTGTTCCACGAAGGAAAGCTGATCGGCTGGGTGGGCGGGGTGACCCACGTCATCGACACCGGCTCGGTCGGGCCGGGGTCGATGTCCACCGGCCAGGTGCAGCGGTTCGGCGACGGCTATTCAATCACCTGCCGCAAGATCGGCACCAACGACACGCTGCTGCGCGACTGGCTGCATGAATCGCAGCGGATGGTGCGCACCACGCGCTACTGGATGCTGGACGAACGCACCCGCGTCGCCGGCTGCCACATGATCCGCAAGCTGGTCGAGCAGGTCATCGCCGACGAAGGCATCGATTCCTATATGAAATTCGCCTATGAGGCGGTCGAGCACGGCCGCCAGGGCCTGCAGGCCCGCATCAAGGCGATGACCATCCCGGGCACCTACCGGCAGGTCGGCTTCGTCGATGTCCCCTACGACCACGAGGACGTGCGGGTGCCGTCGGACTTTGCCAAGGTCGACACCATCATGCACACCCCGTCGGAAATGACGATCCGCCCGGACGGGACATGGCGGCTGGACTTCGAGGGCTCAAGCCGCTGGGGCTGGCACACCTACAACGCCCATGCGGTCAGCTTTACCTCGGGCATCTGGGTGATGATGACCCAGACGCTGATCCCGACCGAGATGATCAACGACGGCGCCGCCTATGGCACCGAGTTCCGGCTGCCCAAAGGCACCTGGATGAACCCCGACGACCGGCGCGTGGCCTTCAGCTACAGCTGGCACTTCCTCGTGTCGTCGTGGACCTCGCTGTGGCGCGGGCTGTCGCGCAGCTACTTCGGCCGCGGCTATCTGGAGGAAGTGAACGCCGGCAACGCCAACACCTCGAACTGGCTGCAGGGCGGCGGCTTCAACCAGTATGACGAAGTGCACGCGGTGAACTCGTTCGAATGTGCCGCGAACGGGGTGGGCGCCTCGGCGATCAACGACGGCATCAGCCACGCCGCCGCCATCTGGAACCCCGAAGGCGACATGGGCGACATGGAGATCTGGGAGCTTGCCGAGCCCCTGATCTACCTGGGCCGCGAGATCAAGGCCTCCTCGGGCGGCGCGGGCAAGTATCGCGGCGGTTGCGGGTTCCAGTCGCTGCGCATGGTCTGGAACGCCAAGGACTGGACCATGTTCTTCATGGGCAATGGCAACATGAGTTCGGACTGGGGGCTGATGGGCGGCTATCCCGCCGCATCGGGCTATCGCTTCGAGGCGCATGACACCAACCTCAAGGCGATCATCGAGCAGGGCGGCGAAATCCCGCATGGCGGCGACACCGACCCGGAAAACCCGGTGTGGGACAGCCTGATCCCCGGTGCCCAGATCAAGCGCGACAAGCAGGCGATCACCACCGAGACAATGTTCAAGGACTACGACCTGTACCTGAACTACATGCGCGGTGGCCCCGGCTTCGGCGACCCGCTGGACCGCGAACCCCAGCGCGTGGCCGACGACGTGAACGGCGGCTATCTGCTGGAACGCTTTGCGGCCTCGGTCTACGGCGTCAGGCTGGTCAAGGGCGCGGACGGGCTGTTTGGCTGCGACACGGCCGGCACGGATGCGCTGCGCGCGCAGATCCGCAAGGACCGGCTGGCCCGCGCGGTTCCCACCCGCGAGTGGATGGCCGGCGAACGCAAGCGCATCCTGGCCAAGGACGCCGGCGTCCACATCCAGCAGATGTTCGCCGCCAGCTTCAAGCTGGGGCCGCGCTTCGAGGAAGGTTTCCGCAAGTTCTGGGACCTGCCCGCCGACTGGAAACTGATGGAAGCCGACCTGCCGATCCCGTCCTACGGCCGCGAGTATTCCATGGACATCTCGGAGCTGCCCGATGTCCGCACGGTAAAGTTCGTCGACGAGTGATGCCCGCGTGCCGCCCCCTTTGCGGCGGGCGGCACGCCATTGAACCCGAAAGGAAATCCAATGGCCTACACGAAAAGCAAGATCAAGGATCTGGTGGACGGCACCATCGACCGCGACACCCTGCACACCATGCTGTCCACCCCCAAGGACAAAGAGCGGTTCCAGCTCTACCTCGAAGTCCTGCAAGAGCAGGTTCCGTGGGACGACCGCATCATCCTGCCGCTGGGCCCCAAGCTGTTCATCGTCCAGCGCAAGTCGGACAAGAAATGGGTGGTCAAAAGCCTGGCCGGGCATGAATTCTGCGACTGGCGCGACAACTGGAAACTGCACGCGGTGATGCATGTCCGCGAAACGCAGGACGAGATGGAGCAGCTTTACCCCCGCCTCATGGCCCCCACCACCAGTTGGCAGGTGATCCGCGAATACTACTGCCCGCTGTCCGGCGACCTGCTGGACGTCGAGGCGCCGACGCCGTGGTATCCGGTGATCCACGATTTCGAGCCTGACATCGACACGTTCTATCAGGACTGGCTGGGGCTGGAACTGCCCGAACGCGCCGCCTGAGCCGCCTGCCCTTGCCGAATGCCGCGCCCGGTTTTCCCCGGGCGCGGCTGTTTCGTGCCGGCCGCGCCCGTGCCGGTTGACCTGCCCGCCCGGTTTCGTCACCCTGACCGCGAAAAAACACAACGAGGTGACCATGCGGATCGTCGCAGCAGCCGCCATCGCCATGCTGACCGCCCTGCCGGCCAGCGCCGACACGCGGGGCTTCATCGGATTGAACTGGAGCTTCGACAGCTACGGCTCGACCCCCGAGGGTGTGCTGGGCATCGCAAGGGTCCGGCTGGATTCGGACGGGGACGCGCGGGGCGCGAAAGCCTCGGTCCACATGCCGCTGTCGGACGGGCTGTCCTTTGGCAGCGCCAAGCTGGTCGGGGTCCGCGGCAAGAGCGACCGGATGGTCGAGGCCGGGGTCGGCTGGTCGGCGGATACCGGCTCGGTCATCGGCACCGCCGGGCTGTGGGCGCCCTATGTCGATGCCGGGCTGGATTTCGACCTGTCCGGGGTCCGGGGCTACGGCGGCCTCAACAGCCTGAAGGAATGGGACTAGCACCGGCTGACGGGCGGGCTTTGACCTGACGGGCGGGCTTTGGGC
>JAZIHR010000141.1:0-7670 GCA_036678445.1 Alphaproteobacteria bacterium | reverse complement strand
ATCGGGGGCAGAGTCGGGGCGGTATCGGGGGCAGTCAGGAATCAGGCGGCGCGCGACATCAGCACCGATTCAACCTTTTTCTGGGCGCCGCCCTCGTCGATGCCGTTGACGGCTGCAACCTCGCGGGTCAGGCGGTCCAGCGCGGCCTCATACAGCTGGCGCTCGGAATAGGATTGTTCGCGCTGGTCATCGCTGCGATGCAGGTCGCGCACCACCTCGGCGATGGACAGCAGGTCGCCCGAGTTGATCTTCTGCTCATATTCCTGCGCCCGGCGCGACCACATCGCGCGCTTGACGCGGGCCTTGCCTTTCAGCGTTTCCAGCGCGCGGTCCACCAGGTCAGGCGAGGCGAGGCCGCGCATTCCGATTTCCGTCGCGCGGGCGGTCGGGACACGCAAGGTCATCTTGTCCTTTTCGAACGAGATCACGAACATCTCAAGCTTGAGGCCGACGACCTCCTGCTCTTCGATGGACACGATCCGGCCGACGCCGTGGGCAGGATAGACCACGAAATCGTCGGGGCGGAACTCGTTCTTCTTGGTCTTCGACATCTTGCTTCCTTCCAGATCGCGCCGCGCATGGCGCAAAAAGACCCCTGGGGGGTTGCCCTCCCGAGGTCCCTGTGGTTGTTGTCGGTCAGCCGGATGGGCAGACATCCGGGCGCAGCATGGCGGGCCAGTGTCCACGCCCGGCCGATGCAAACCATCCTGTATCACGAATCACCCCCTTTTAGAAGGGGTTTTCGAGGCGCGAATCGCAGCAGCCATGATTCCGGCCCTGAAAACCCGGGCCGGCACGATCTGCCGGACCCGGAATGAAGGGCCAGAGGCGGCCGGGGATCAGTCGCCTTCGCCGGGATTGGGCGAGAAGTATTTTTCCAGCTTTCCGGCCACGCCGTCCATTTCCTCGGCGGTGGGCAGCGGGTCCTTCTTGCGGGTGATGACCGGCCATTGTTCGGAATAGGTGCGGTTGAACTCGACCCAGGCTTCCATGTCGGGTTCGGTATCCGGGCGGATGGCGTCGGCGGGGCATTCGGGTTCGCAGACCCCGCAGTCGATACATTCATCCGGGTGGATCACCAGGGTGTTTTCCCCTTCGTAGAAACAGTCGACCGGACAGACCTCGACGCAATCCGTATATTTGCACATGATGCAGTTGTCGGTCACGACATAGGTCATGGTCAGCCTCGTGGGGGGAAGTTGCGAGGCTCAACTATGCCTTTCGCGCGGGGGGTTCAAGCCGGGGTGCCCGCATCGCCGGTATTGTCGCCCTGCGCCCTGTCGTCGCGGTCCAGATCCTGGAACAGCGTCTGCGCCTCGGTCGCCGGTCCGCGGCGCAGGCCGGGGGCCAGAACCCGCAGGCTGCGCACCCCCGAGGGCGCGGCGACAGTCACCACGTCGCCGGGCCGGACCTCGTGGCCGGGCTTGCGGCAGGGGGCGCCATTCACCCGCACCCCACCCTGCGAGATGCGGTCGGCGGCCAGGGTGCGCGACTTGAACAGCCGGGCGTGAAACAGCCAGCGGTCCAGCCGGATCGCCTCTCGCGTGGTGCCATCGTCGCCGCTGACCGAAGGCCCGGGCGGGCGGCGGCCCTTGCGCGCCATCAGCCCGCCTGCGTCACGCCGGTGCTCATGTCTTGTTTTTCAGCGCGGCGAGCACGGCAAACGGGCTGTCGGGGTCCATCGGCTTGTCGTGTCGCGGCGGGCGGGCCTCGAAGCTGCGTTCGGGCTTGCCGCCCTTGCCGCGGTTTTCGTTGCGGTCCCCCCGGGGTTTGCCGCCCGGCTTGCCCTGCCGTGGCGGGCGAGGGCCATCCTCGCCATCGCGGCGGCGTTCGCCGCGCGGGCGGTCCGAGCGGTCGGCGCGCGCACCCTCGGGCTGGGCCGGAGCAGAGCCATCGCGACGCGGGCGGCGCTGGAAGCGGCCTTCGCCGCCCTCGGCAGCGCGGCGCGGACCGCGGGGACGCGGGGCCCAGGTGAAGCTGTAGAACACTTCCATTTCCGGGGCGGCTTCGGTGGCGCTTTCGGCTGCGGCTTCGTCCGCGGGGGTGGCCGTGTCACCGCCAGCCTTGGTGTCGCCGGTCTCTGCGTCGCCCGCATCCGGGGCGGCTTCGGCATCCGCAGCAGCCGTGTCCTGGACAGCGGCGTCCGAGGCAGCGGCGGCTTCGGCAGCGGCTTCGGCGGCGCGTTTCCCGGCCTGTTCGGCTTCCCAGCGGGCGCGGGTCTCGGCGGCCAGCACGCTTTCCTCTTCGGTCAGCGGTGCGTCCGGGGCGGTTGCGGCACCCTCTTCGCCCGTGCCCGGCACGTCAGCAGCCTCGACCTCGGCCGGGGCGGCGGCAGCGCGGGTCTTGACCCGCTCGCCCTTTTCGGCGCGATAGCCCAGCCCGCCCATCAGGTCGGCGAACTGTTCCAGCGTCATCCCGGTGATCGAGAGCATGTCGGCAGTCGCCTCGAACCCGCCGCGGCTGTCCTGGCCGCGCAGCATGTCGGCCAGCCGTTCCAGCATGTCGATGCGGATCGCACGTTCGCCGGCCGGGTGATAGCCCGACAGCGTGTAATAGTCGCGCGGCACGTCCGGCAGGTTCGGGATCGTCACCAGCCCGGGCGGCGGCGATTCGGGGAACTCGTCCGCCCCGGCCCACAGCGCCGACAGCAGCAGCCGCAGGCGGGTCGGCGCGGGCTTCAGCAGCGCCGGCTGGAAGATGGTGTATTGGCCGAAACGCACCCCGTGCTTGCGCAGGCTGCCCCGCGCGTCCTGGTCCAGCGCCTTGATGTCGGCGGCCACCGCGTCACGCGGCAGCACCCCCAGCGCCTCGACCAGCCGGAACGCTACGCCGCGCGCCAGCCCGGCCAGCGTTTCATCCGCCTGCATCGCCAGCAGCGGCTCGAACCCGGCGGCGATCTTGCGGTCGATGAAATGTTGCAGGCGGCGGCGGACCTTTTCGGCCACGTCTTCGCCCGCGTCCTCGTCCACGAAGACCTCGATCGTCGGTTTCAGCGACTCGGAGCCCTTGACCAGCTTGCCCACCGCCGAGGCGCCCCACATCAGCCCGCCCTGCTCGGTAAAGTCGAGCTCGGTATCGGGCGCGTTGTAAAAGCGGTCGGCGCGCAGATGGAATTCCGGGCGCAGCGCCTCGTATGCGGCGCGGGTCAGCGTCCTTGCCTCGTCGCCCTGGGCGGCGGGATCGGCCCGGAAGCGGAACCCGTCCAGACGGCCGGCGAATTCGCCCTCGACCGTCACTTCGCCCTTGTCGTTCACCTCGGCCACAAGGCTCTCCTTCTGTTTGAGCCGGCGCAGCAGCACGGATGTGCGCCGGTCCACGAATCGCTGCGTCAGCGCAGTATGCAGCGCATCAGACAGCCGGTCTTCTACAGCCCGCGTCTCGCCGCGCCAATGGGCTTCGTCACGCACCCAGCCGCTACGCTGCGCGACATAGGTCCATGTGCGGATATATGCCAACCGCTTGCTGATTGCGTCGATGTCGCCGCCGGTGCGGTCGATGCGGGCGACGGCGCGGGCCAGCCAGTCGCCGGGAATCCCGCCCGTTTGCAGGAAACCGTAGATGCGGGTCAGCAGCGTGGTGTGTTCGGCCGGCGAGATACCGCGGAAATCCGGGATGCGGCAGACGTCCCACAGCAGCCGCACGTCCTTGGGGTGGGTCACGCGGTCGCGGATTTCCGGCTGCCCCGACAGCACCTTGAGCGCGGCGAGGTCGTCGGCCTCGCGCCCGCGGCCCAGCCATTCGCTGCCCGAGGGGCGTTCCAGCGACTGGATCAGCCGGTCCACGGTCCCGAACTCCAGCGCCGGATTGCGCCAGACCAGCCGGCTGATCGGCTGGAAACGGTGGTTCTCGATGGCGTCGATCAGCCCTTCGTCCAGTTCGCGCGCCTCGCCGGTGACGCCGAAGGTGCCCGGCTCGGTGTGGCGGCCGGCGCGGCCGGCGATCTGGCCAAGTTCATGCGGGAACAGCGGCCGCATCCGGCGCCCGTCGAATTTATGCGTGGATTCAAAGGCGACGTGGCTGATGTCAAGGTTCAGCCCCATGCCGATCGCGTCGGTGGCGACCAGGTAATCGACCTCGCCTGCCTGATACATCGCCACCTGCGCATTGCGGGTGCGCGGCGACAGCGCCCCCATCACCACCGCGCAGCCCCCCTTGAGCCGGCGCAGCAGTTCCGCCGTCGCATAGACATCATCCACCGAAAACCCGACGATGGCCGAGCGCGCGGGCATCCGCGACAGTTTCTTCGACCCGGCCCAGCTGAGCGTGGAAAACCGCTCGCGCCGGATGAAATGCGCCTCGGGGACCAGCGCGGCGATGGCGGGGCGCATGGTGTCGGAACCAAGGAACAGGGTTTCGTGCAGCCCGCGCATGTGCAGCAGCCGGTCGGTGAACACATGGCCGCGTTCCGGGTCGGCGCATAGCTGGATTTCGTCGATGGCGACGAAATCGGCCAGCACCTCGGGCATGGCCTCGGTGGTGGCCACCCAATAGGTGGCGCGTTCGGGGACGATGCGTTCCTCGCCGGTGATCAGCGCCACGACCGAGGGGCCGCGCGCACGCACGATGCGGTCATAGACCTCGCGCGCCAGCAGCCGCAGCGGCAGGCCGATGACGCCGGTGCGATGGGCCAGCATCCGCTCGATCGCGTAATGGGTCTTGCCGGTGTTGGTCGGCCCCAGCACGGCCGTGACGCGACCCGCCATGTCAGACGCCCTGCCCCACCGGCGCCGACAGCCGCGCGGCGCCGTCGGCCGCATCCTCCTGATGAGGGTTGATGCCCAGGCTTTCGCGATAGGCGGCCAGCGCCCGCGCCGTATCGCCGCTGTCTTCAAGGATCACCGCCAGCAGCGTGACCGAGGGCCAGTGCCGCGGTTCCAGTTGCAGCGCGCGGGCCAGGTCGGCCATGGCGGGGCCGGTCTGCCCGGCCAGGTGGAACGCCGCCGCCCGTGCCGCCCAGCCGGCGGCAAAATCCGGCGCGTGGTCGGTCAGCGCGGTCAGATGCCCGATGGCGGCCGCCGTGTCACCCGCATCCAGCGCCGAT
Source organism: Alphaproteobacteria bacterium (assembly GCA_036678445.1). Classification (GTDB taxonomy): domain Bacteria; phylum Pseudomonadota; class Alphaproteobacteria; order Rhodobacterales; family Rhodobacteraceae; genus Paracoccus. The sequence continues at coordinate 2,629 of JAZIHR010000141.1, read as the reverse complement.
TCGCCGCGCATCAGCAGCAGGTCCAGCGCGGCCGAGCCGGACCGCGACCAGGCCCGCTCGATATCCGATTGCGCCCGCATCCAGCCGTCGCCGTCGGCGGCCAGTTCGCTGAACAGCGCCTCCATGTCGTCGGGGGGTTCCGCGGGGCTCTGGGCGGCCAGCGGCGCGGCGGCCAGCGCCGCCGACAGCAGGGCCGCGGCAAATGCCGTGGCGACAGGGTGGAACTGGGGCTTGGGCGCGCGCATAAGGTCGATGTAGACACTCGAGCGCCGCGGCGCCAGCATGGGAGACAGGGACAGATGAGTTCAGTGATCGAAGGCGCCATCAAGGCACTGGCCGCGCGGATTTCCTCGTTCGACGGCACCGCCAAGTTCGTGATCGACGGTGTCGGCGCGATCATGATCGACGAGAACGGCGTGCGCGCCGGCGACGACGAGGCCGAGGTAACGCTGACCGCCAGCCGCGACACCTTCGAGGGGCTGCTGAACGGCGAGACCAACCCGACCATGGCCTATATGACCGGCAAGCTGAAGATCGACGGCTCGCTGCCCACGGCGATGAAGCTGGGCTCGGCGCTGTCCTGAGCCATGGCGCCCGGACGCGCCGCACCGATCATGCCGGGGACCGCCGCCTGCCTGCGGCGGTTCCCGGCCGCGCCGCTGCACCGCCTGCCGGATGAGCCCGACAGCGGCGGGCAGGCGTTCTGGGTCACCACCAGCGACGGGCTGCGGCTGCGGCTGGGGCTGTGGCAGCCGGCGGGGACGGCGCGAGGCACGGTGCTGCTGTTCCAGGGCCGCACCGAATATCTGGAAAAATACAGCCCCATCGCCGCATGGCTGGCGGCGATGGGGCTGGCGGTGATCGCGCCGGACTGGCGCGGACAGGGGCTGTCGGACCGGCTGCTGGCCGACCCGCGCCCGGGCCATATCGGCGATTTCGCCGATTACCGCGCCGATGTGGCCGCCGTGGTCAGCGCCGCCGAATCGCTGGCGCTGCCGCGGCCGTGGCACCTGCTGGCGCATTCCATGGGCGGCTGCATCGGGTTGGCAGCACTGCTGGACGGGCTGCCGGTGGCGCGGGCGGCGTTCTCGGCCCCGATGTGGGGGCTGCACCACCCGCTGGTGCCGGGGGGCGTGATCAGCGCGCTGACCTCGGGCGCGCGGCTGCTGCGCCGAAGCGACCGCGCCGCGGTGGGCACGGGCGGCGGCGGCACCTATCTGCTGGACACCAGGTTCCGGGGCAATGCGCTGACCTCGGACGCGCGGCAATGGGCGCGGCTGGTGGCGCAGGCCGGCAGCTGGCCCGAGCTGACGCTGGGCGGCGCCACCTATGGCTGGATCGCCGCCGCGCGCCGGGAAATGGCGCGCCTCGCCGCAATGCCTTCGCCTGAAATCCCGGCGCTGATCGGGGTCGGGGGCGCCGAGGCGGTGGTCTCTCCAGCCGCGATCCGCCGCCGCGCCGCCAGCTGGCCACAGGCGCTACTGTTAGAGCTGCCCGGGGCGCGGCACGAGCTGATGTTCGACCACTCCGCCCCGCAATTCCTCGCCGCCGTCGAACAGCTTTTCGCCGCCTGACACTGCTTCTTCATCATCCAAATATCCTGGGGGAGCCGGTCGCAGACCGGCGGGGGCAAAGCCCCCTGCTAGGCCCCCTCGCCCCGCATCCGCCGCAATTCGGCGACCAGCGCGCAGGTCGAAGGATCCTGCCCGCCACCCTCGGCGCCCTCGGCCCCCTCAAGCAGCGGCAGCACCTCGCGGGCCAGTTCCTTGCCCAGTTCGACCCCCCACTGGTCAAAGCTGTTGATCCCCAGGATCGCGCCCTCGACGAACACCCGGTGTTCGTACAGCGCCACCAGCTGCCCCAGCGTGAACGGGGTCAGCGCCGGGATCAGCAGCGTGGTCGAGGGGCGGTTGCCCGGGAACACCCGGTGGGCGGCCTGCCGCTCGGCCTCGGGGCCGCTCAGCCCCATGGCGGCGACGATGGCGCGGGCCTCGTCCAGGCTGCGGCCGCGCAGCAGCGCGCCCGATTGCGCCAGGCAGTTGGCGATCAGCAGGCGCTGGTGGTGGTCCAGTTCGGGTTCCTCGCCCCGTGCGGCGACGATGAATTCGCAGGGCACCACCGCGCTGCCCTGATGCAGCAGCTGGAAGAAGGCGTGCTGGCCGTTGGTGCCCGGCTCTCCCCACACCACCGGGCCAGAGGGACGTGCCAGCGCCTGCCCGTCCATGGTGACGCCCTTGCCGTTCGATTCCATTTCCAGCTGTTGCAGATAGGCCGGCAGGCGGCGCAGACGCTGCGCATAGGGCAGCACGGCGCGGGTGGGATAGCCGCAGATCTGATGGTGCCAGATCCCGACCAGCGCCAGCATCACCGACAGGTTTTCCGCCAGCGGAGCCGTGTGAAAATGCCTGTCCATGGCACGGCCGCCAGCCAGAAATTCGTCGAACCGCGCCGGTCCGATGCCCAGCATCAGCGACAGCCCGACCGGCCCCCAGACAGAGAACCGCCCCCCACCCAGTCCTCGAAGCCGAACACCGCCCGGCGGTCGATCCCGAAATCCGCGGTCCGCACCGGGTCCGAGGACACCGCCGCGAACTGCCGCTCGGGGTGGGCGACGCTTGCGGCCATCCAG
>JAZIHR010000140.1:0-7749 GCA_036678445.1 Alphaproteobacteria bacterium | reverse complement strand
GGTGGGGCCTGTGGCCCCCCGGAAACGGGACCGCGACCACCGGACGGCGCTGCGGCAACACCGGAAACGGGCATGACCCGGCAAGGGAATTGCCAGTCTTGCGCCATGGCGAACCACGCTTGCCAGCCACGGTAAGCCGGGCTGGGCTACAAGGGAATACCTGCCGGAAATCGCTTCGGCATTCGAGCTACAAGCTGCCCGGCGGCCCGTCAATCGCTTGCCCCGGCGGCCCGGGTTACAAACCCGAAAGCTGCGCGACGGGCTGCGCGACGGGGCTGCGACAATGCGCGCGGCCCCTGCTTTCAGCCCTCTGCCCGCGCCCGCGCCTGTGTTTGCGCCTGCACCTGTGCTTGTGCCTGCACCTGTGCCCGTGCCTGCGCCACGGCGCGGCGCAGCACCGCCGTGCCCACCGCGCCGCGGTAGACGCCGGCCTCGGCCACCAGGCCCGACTGCTGCTCGGCTCCTGCCGGTGCCGTCGGGCCGATCACGAAACAGGGCGTGCCTTGCAACCCCATCCGCGCCGCGTGGGCCGCGTTGCGCGACAGCAGCCCGTTCCAGCGGGCCCGGTCGCCGCGAAAGGCGCCCTCGGCCGCGATGTGATCGACCCCGGCCGCATCCAGCGTCCGGCGGATCTGCGGCGCGGCCAGTCGCCCCTCGGTCGCCATCAGCGCCCGGTGGGCGTTTGCGTAATCGCCCAGCGAGGCCGCCCCCAGCACCAGCTGCGTCGCCAGCACCGAGGCCCCGCCGAAGATCGGCCAGTCCCGCATCATCAGCCGGATGTTGCCATCCCCGGCCACCAGCGCCAGCAGGTCCTCGTGCCCTCGCTTGCAGAACGGGCACTGGTAGTCGAAGAACTCGACGATGGTCACGTCGCCCGCGGGGTTGCCCAGCAGCGGGCTGTCGGGGTCGGCCAGCACGTCGGTGTCGGCCAGCTCGGCCGCGCGGCGGCGCAGCGCCATCCCGCCGCCGACGAAACCCGCCAGCACCAGCGCGCCCCCCGCGCCCAGCATCATGCGCCGCGTGTTATCCATGTGAATCCCCCATGCCGCCGGCATAAAGGATGCGGACGCCGCAGTCAGCCGCACCCGCGGCTTTGTGATCGCAGGCTGCCCAAAGCGGGCGCGGCTGCCGTGCTGTCGATAAGGAGAGCTTCCGGACGATCCGGAAACCGCCGGCATGGTCTTGCCGGCGATTTCCGAAAGGTCAGGTGGTGAGCCCGGTTGGGATCGAACCAACGACCCACTGATTAAAAGTCAGTTGCTCTACCACTGAGCTACGGGCCCCAACACAGGGCGTGTCCCTAAACACAGGTGCAAACGGGGTCAAGCAGAAAAGCTCGGACCTCTGGCGGAATTGCGGGTGCGGGCGTATATCGCCGCGATGGACCAGCTACAGCGCCCTTCGGGCGGCCTTGGCTTCGTCAAGATGCACGGGGCCGGCAATGATTTCGTGGTGATCGATTCGCGCGCCGCAGCGGCGCGGCGGATGACGCCGGCGTTGGCGCGGGCGCTGGGCGACCGCAACCGCGGCGTCGGTTTCGACCAACTGGCCGAGATCCTGCCCCACGAGGATGCCGACTACCGGCTGGATTTCTGGAACGCCGACGGGTCTCAGGCCGGGGCCTGCGGCAATGCCTCGCGCTGCGTGGCCGAGCTGGTGATGCGGGAAACCGGGCGCGACCGGGTGCGATTCGCCACAGGCCGCGGAATGCTTGAGGCCCGGCGCGAAGACGGCGCGGTCCACGTCAACATGGGTCCGCCGCAGCTTGACTGGAACCAGGTGCCGCTGGCGCGACCGGTGGACATGGATGCCCTGCCGCTGGACGGCGCGCCCGCCGCGGTGGGCATGGGCAACCCGCATTGCGTGTTCTTCGTCGAGGATGCCGAATCGGTGCCGCTGGAAACCCTCGGCCCGCAAATCGAACACGATCCGCTGTTTCCCCAGCGCACCAATGTGGAATTCGCCAGCCTGACCGGCCCCGACCACCTGCGGATGCGGGTGTGGGAACGCGGCGCCGGGGTGACGCTGGCCTGCGGGTCAGGCGCCTGCGCGGTGGCGGTGGCGGCGCATCGGCGCGGGCTGACCGGGCGGCGGGTGGTGCTGGACCTGGACGGCGGCACGCTGACGGTGGACTGGCGCGACGACGGTGTCTGGCTGTCCGGCCCGGTGGTGCTTGTCTTCGACGGCGTGCTGTCGCCCGACTGGCTGGCGGCGGTGGCATGAGCACACCCCCGATCCTTGCCACGCTGGGCTGCCGGCTGAACGCCTATGAATCCGAGGCAATGGCCGAAATGGCCAAGGCCGCCGGGTTGCAGGACGCGGTGATCGTCAACACCTGCGCCGTCACCGCCGAGGCCGTGCGCAAGGCCCGCCAGGAAATCCGCCGGCTGGCCCGCGAAAACCCCGGCGCCCCGATCATCGTCACCGGCTGCGCCGCGCAGACCGAGCCGGAAACCTTCGCCGCCATGCCCGAGGTCGCCCGCGTCATCGGCAACCACGAAAAGATGCAGCCCGCCACCTGGTCGGCACTGGCCGCCCCCGATTTCGGGACCGAGCGGGTGATGGTCGACGACATCATGTCGGTGCGCGAAACCGCCGGCCACCTGATCGACGGCTTTGGCCGCCATCGCGCCTATGTGCAGGTGCAGAACGGCTGCGACCACCGCTGCACCTTCTGCATCATCCCCTATGGCCGCGGCAATTCACGGTCGGTCCCGGCCGGGGTGGTGGTCGAGCAGATCAAGCGCCTGCGCGACCGCGGCTTCAACGAGGTGGTGCTGACCGGGGTCGACCTGACCTCATGGGGCGCCGACCTGCCGGCGACACCGCGGCTGGGCAATCTGGTGCGCCGGATCCTGAAGATGGTGCCGGACCTGCCGCGGCTGCGGATCAGTTCCATCGATTCGATCGAGGCCGACCCCGAGCTGATCGAGGCGATCGCCACCGAGCCCCGGCTGATGCCGCATCTGCACCTGTCGCTGCAACACGGCGACGACCTGATCCTGAAACGGATGAAGCGCCGGCACCTGCGCGACGACGCCATAAGCTTCTGTCAGGAAACCCGCCGCCTGCGCCCCGACATCGTGTTCGGCGCCGACATCATCGCCGGCTTCCCCACGGAAACCGAGGCGCATTTCCAGAACTCGCTGAAGCTGGTCGAGGAATGCGGCCTGACCTTCCTGCACGTGTTCCCCTACAGCCCGCGCAAGGGCACCCCGGCAGCAAGGATGCCCGCCGTCCCCGGCCCGGCAATCCGCGAACGCGCCGCAAGGCTGCGGGCTGCGGGCGACACGGCGCTGCGCGTGCATCTGGACGCCCAGCTGGGCCGGACCCACTGCATCCTGACCGAAGGCCCCCGCATCGGCCGCACCGAGCAGTTCACCGAGGTCGCCTTTGCCCGCGACATGCCCGAAGGCGCGCTGCTGGACCTTGTGATCACAGGCCATGACGGGGCGCGGCTTTCCGCCTGACCCCCGGTCCCGCGTCGCGGCCGCATGGGTATTTAGACCAGAAAGAAGCCCATGCGCAGCGCCAGTGGCTTCTTTCTGGCTCAAATACCCATTGCAACGCTGCCACCGGCGCCACCGGAATCGGACAGGATTTGCGTGTGCCGCCGGGTTGGCCTTAGCCTGATCCCATGACGATTCTTTACACCCATCCGGCTTCTGAACGCCATGTCACGCCCCCCGGCCACCCCGAGCAGGTGGCCCGGCACCGCGCGGTTCTGGACGCGCTGGCCGACCTGCCGCTGGCGCGCCGCGAGGCGTCCTTGGCCGAGGATGCCGACGTGCTGCGCTGCCATCCCGAACGCTACCTGACCCGCCTGCGCGCCGCGGTTCCGGCGCAGGGGCAGGTGGCGCTGGACGGGGATACCTGGCTGTCGCCCGGCAGTCTTGATGCGGCGCTGCGGGCCGTGGGTGGGGCCTGCGCGGCGGTGGATGCGCTGCTGGCGGGCGAGGATCGCAGCGCCTTTGTCGCCATGCGCCCGCCGGGGCATCATGCCGAGCGTGAAACGCCGATGGGGTTCTGCATCCTCGGGACCGCCGCCATCGCGGCGAAACGGGCGCTGGATCATCACGGGCTGGACCGGGTGGCGGTGCTGGATTTCGACGTTCACCACGGCAACGGCACCCAGGACCTGCTGTGGACCGAGAAGCGGGCGTTTTTCGCCTCGACCCACCAGATGCCGCTGTATCCGGGCACCGGCGGGCCGGGTGAGCAGGGCGCGCATGGGCAGGTGCTGAACCTGCCGCTGCGGCCCGGATCCAGCGGGGCCGAGGCGCTTGCGGCATGGGCCACGATCACGGCGCGGCTGCGGGACTGGGCGCCGGGGCTGGTGATCGTTTCGGCCGGGTTCGATGCCCATGCGGCGGACCCTTTGGCCTCGCTCAACTGGGACGAATCCGATTTCGCCGCCATCACCGCGATGATCGTGCAGGCGGCAGGCGCGGCGCCGGTGGTCTCGGTCCTCGAAGGGGGTTATGATCTGCCAGCGCTGGGCCGTTCGGTCCGGGCGCATGTCACCACGCTTGGGGGAATTGCGGCATGACCGACGCCGAAATCGACAGCATGTCGTTCGAGGACGCGATGAAGGAACTCGAATCCGTCGTCGGCAAGCTGGAACATGGCGACGCCACGCTGGAACAATCCATCGCGCTGTATGAGCGCGGCGCCCGACTGCGCGCGCATTGCGAACGCCGGCTGCGGCAGGCGGAAGAGCGGGTCGAAAAGATCATGCTGTCCGCCAGTGGCGAGCCCGCCGGGACCACCCCGGTCGAAGGGCTGTAAGGGTGGGCCAGCAGCTGGACGGGTTGCGCGCCCTGGTCGAGGCGAGGGTGGCGGAGGCCATCGGGGCGGCGCTGGCGGGGCTGCCTCCGGGCGATCTGGCGGATGCGATGCGCTATGCCAGCGCCGGCGGCAAGCGGGTGCGGGCGCTGCTGGTGCTGGAATCGGCGCGGCTTTACGGGGTTGGACCCGCGCAGGCGATGCCGGTGGCGGTGGCGGTGGAACTGGTCCACGCCTACAGCCTTGTCCACGACGACCTGCCGGCGATGGACGACGACGACCTGCGCCGGGGCCAGCCCACCTGCCACATCCGCTGGTCCGAGGCGACGGCGATTCTGGCCGGCGATGCCTTGCAGGCGCAGGCGTTTGCGGTGCTGGCCGACCCCGAGGTCGGTCCGGCCGAAACCCGCATCGCCCTTGTCGCCCGGCTGGCCGAGGCCGCAGGGGCGCGCGGCATGGTCTGGGGGCAGGCGCAGGACATCGCGGCCGAAACCGCCGGCACCGCGCTGGGGCTTGCCGCGACCGAGGCGTTGCAGCAGGCCAAGACCGGGGCGCTGATCCGCTTTGCCGCCACCGCGGGCGCGGTGCTGGCCGGTGCGGACCCGGCGCCGCTTGATGAATATGCCACGAATCTTGGCCTTGCCTTCCAGATCGCCGACGACATCCTTGATGTGACCGGCAGCCCCGAACAGACCGGCAAGCGCACCGGCAAGGACCAGGCCGCCGGCAAGGCGACGTTTGTTTCGCTGCTGGGCCTGCCCGAGGCCCGCGCCCGCGCCGCCGCCATGGTCGCCCGCGCCGAATCCGCGCTGGACCCGTTCGGCGACCATCAGGCGGCGGGAAACTTGCGGGCGCTGGCGCGTTTCGTTATCCACCGCCAGACCTGACCACGGCGAGCCGCGGGCGTCGATTACCCGTGAAAAGGGGCCCCTCCATGACCGAACTGCCGCCGCGACCCGCCACGCCCATGCTGGACCGCGTGACCTCGCCCGCCGATCTCAAGGCGCTGAGCGACCGCCAGCTGCACCAGCTTGCCGCCGAGCTGCGCGCGGAAACCATCAGCGCGGTCAGCGTGACCGGCGGGCATCTGGGCGCCGGGCTGGGGGTGGTGGAACTGACCGTGGCGCTGCACGCGGTGTTCGACAGCCCGCGCGACAAGATCATCTGGGACGTGGGCCACCAGTGCTATCCGCACAAGATCCTGACCGGGCGGCGCGACCGCATCCGCACCCTGCGGACCGAGGGCGGGCTGTCCGGCTTTACCAAGCGCAGCGAAAGCCCGCATGACCCGTTCGGGGCGGGGCATAGCTCGACCTCGATTTCCGCGGCGCTGGGGTTTGCGGTGGCGCGCGATCTGGGCGGGGATCCGGGCGACGCGGTGGCGGTGATCGGTGACGGGGCGATGTCGGGCGGCATGGCCTTTGAGGCGCTGAACAACGCCGGCCATCTGGGCACGCGGTTGTTCGTGATTCTCAACGACAACGAAATGTCGATCGCGCCGCCGACCGGGGCGCTGTCATCCTATCTGACCCGGCTGTATACGCGCGGGCCGTTCCAGGATCTCAAGGCTGCGGCCAAGGGGGCGGTCAGCCTGCTGCCCTCGCCCATGCAAGAGGGTGCCCGCCGCGCCAAGGAAATGCTCAAGGGCCTGACCGTCGGCGGCACCATGTTCGAAGAGCTGGGGTTTTCCTATATCGGTCCGGTGGACGGGCATGATCTGGACCAGCTGCTGCCGCTGCTGCGCACGGTGCGCGCGCGCGCCACGGGGCCGGTGCTGATCCACGCGGTGACGAAAAAGGGCAAAGGCTATGCCCCCGCCGAAAACGCCAGCGACCGCGGCCACGCCACCGCGCGGTTCGACGTGGTGACCGGGGTGCAGGCCAAGGCGAAATCCAACGCCCCCAGCTATACCAGCGTGTTCGCGAAATCGCTGATCGCGCAGGCCGAGCGTGACGAAAAGATCGTCGCGATCACCGCCGCCATGCCGGACGGCACCGGGCTGAACCTGTTCGCCGAGCGTTTTCCGCGCCGCTGTTTCGACGTGGGTATCGCCGAACAGCACGCGGTTACGTTTTCGGCCGGGCTGGCGGCGGGCGGGATGCGCCCGTTCTGCGCGATCTATTCGACCTTCCTGCAACGAGGTTACGACCAGGTGGTGCATGACGTGGCGATCCAGCGCCTGCCGGTGCGTTTCGCCATCGACCGCGCCGGGCTGGTCGGCGCTGACGGCGCCACCCATGCCGGTGCCTATGACGTGGCATATCTGGCCAACCTGCCCGGTTTCGTGGTCATGGCGGCGGCGGATGAGGCCGAACTGGTCCACATGGTCGCCACGGCGGCGGCGCTGGACGACCGGCCCTCGGCCTTTCGGTTCCCGCGCGGCGAGGGCACCGGGGTCGAACTGCCCGAGCGCGGCGTCCCTCTGGAAATCGGCCGCGGCCGCATCGTGGCCGAGGGCGGGCGCGTCGCGATCCTGTCCTTTGGCGCGCGGCTGTCCGAGGTGCTGGCGGCGCGCGAATCGCTGGCCGCCCGCGGGCTGGCCCCGACCGTGGCCGACGCGCGTTTCGCCAAGCCGCTGGACCGCGAGCTGATCCTGCGGCTGGTGCGCGAACACGAGGCGCTGATCACCATCGAAGAAGGCGCCATCGGCGGCTTTGGCAGCCATGTCGCGCAGCTTCTGGCGGAGGAGGGCGTGTTCGACCGCGGTTTCCGCTTCCGCAGCATGGTGCTGCCCGATACTTTCATCGACCACGCCAGCCCCGAGGCGATGTATCGCGCCGCCGCGATGGACGCGCCGCAGATCGAGGCGAAGGTGCTGGAGGTTCTGGGTGTGGCCTCGATGGGGCGCCGCGCCTGACGGGGCCGGGGCGGGGGGGGGGGGGGGGGGGGGGGGGGGGGGGCCCCCCCCCCCCCGCCCCGGCCCGGGTGTACAAGAAAAAGGAGGAGGAGGGGGGGGGGCGGGTG
>JAZIHR010000139.1:0-7818 GCA_036678445.1 Alphaproteobacteria bacterium | reverse complement strand
CCCCGACCCCCGGCGATCGCCCGAACTGACCCAGCGGCACCCCCGGCGATGACGCAGCGTCCCTGCTGGCGGAACGCCGGCGGGGTTGTATCCATTGATGGACAGCGGGCGGGAACCGCAGGCGCCGCCGGGCCAGGCTGGACGGCCGGGCAAGGACTTGCCGCCGGCAGCGGCATCTTGGCCCGGCCCGCGACGCCCCGCAGGACCGGCCATCCGGCCAGCCCGCCCACGAATGCCGAGGAGGACCCATGACCGCCTATAACGCCCCGATCCGCGACATGCAGTTCCTGCTGCACGACCTGCTGAGGATTTCCGAATCCGGCCTGCCCGGCCGGGCCGAGCTGGACGCCCCGTTCACGCAGGCGGTGCTGGATGCCGCCGGGCAGCTTGCCTCCGAGGTGCTGGAACCGCTGAATGCCAGCGGCGACCGCGAAGGCTGCGTGCTTGAAAACGGCGCCGTGCGTACCCCCGCCGGCTTCGACCGCGCCTTCGACGCGATGCGCGAAGGCGGGTGGACCGGGCTCGACTGCGACCCGGACTATGGCGGCCAGGGAATGCCCTATGTGCTGAACGTGGCCACGAACGAGATGTTCGTGTCCGCCAACATGGCCTTCAACATGTATCAGGGCCTGACGCACGGCGCCTATTCCGCGATCCACGCCCATGGCTCCGATACGCAAAAGGCGATGTATCTGCCCCGGCTGGTCAGCTGCGAATGGACCGGCACCATGAACCTGACCGAACCGCATTGCGGCACCGATCTGGGCCTGCTGCGGACGCGGGCCGAGCCGCAGGACGACGGCAGCTACCTGATCACCGGGCAGAAGATCTTCATCTCGGCCGGCGATCACGACCTGGCCGACAACGTCATCCACCTGGTGCTGGCCAAGGCCCCGGGCGGGGGCGAGGGCACCAAAGGCATCAGCCTGTTCATCGTGCCCAAGTTCCTGGTGAACGAGGACGGCAGCCTTGGCACGCGCAACGCGGTCAGCGTCGGCAAGCTGGAAGAAAAGATGGGCATCCACGGCAACGCCACCTGCGTGATGGATTACGACGGGGCGCGGGGCTGGCTGCTGGGCGGGCTGCACAAGGGCATGCGCGCCATGTTCACCATGATGAACGAGGCGCGGCTGGGGGTGGGGCTGCAAGGCTACGCCGTGGCCGAGGGTGCCTATCAGAACGCCGTCGCCTATGCCCGCGAACGGCTGCAAGGCCGCGCGGTGACTGGCACGGAAAACCCCAACGGCCCCGCGGACCCGATCATCGTGCACCCCGACATCCGCCGCGCGCTGATGGACCAGAAATCCTTCCTGGAAGGGGCGCGGGCCCTGACCTACTGGGGCGCCGACCTGATCGACCGCGGCCACCAGGGCGACGCGGCGGCCGAGGGGCTGGTGTCGCTGCTGACCCCGGTCATCAAGGGCTTCCTGACCGACAAGGGCTTCGAGAGCGCGGTGCAGGCACAGCAGGTCTTCGGCGGCCACGGCTATATCGAGGAAACCGGCATGTCGCAGTTCGTCCGCGATGCCCGCATCCCGATGATCTACGAAGGCGCGAACGGCATCCAAGCGCTGGATTTGGTGGGCCGCAAGCTGGCACAGGACGGCGGCAAGCACGTCATGGCCTTCTTCGAGATGGTCAAGGAGTTCATCCGCGACAACGAAGGCAACGAGGCGCTGAAGACCGACTTCCTCGACCCGCTCAAGGCCGCCTCCAAGGACCTGCAAGCCGCGGCGATGTTCTTCATGGAACGGGGGATGAAGAACCCCAACGACGCGCTGGCGGGGTCCTATGACTTCATGCACCTGTTCGGACAGGTGGCGCTGGGGCTGATGTGGGGTCGCATGGCGGTCGCTGCCCAGGCGGCGCTGGACGCGGACGCCACCGACCGCGGCTTCTATGAAACCAAGCTGGCCACCGGGCGCTACTACATGGCCCGGCAACTGCCGATCACCGCGACGCATCTGGCCCGCATCCGCTCGGGCGCCGCGCCGGTGATGGCGCTGTCGGCCGAGCAGTTCTGAGATGAGCACCCTTCCCGCCGGCGGCCCCGCCGGAGCCTCCGGCGGGGATATTTGGATGATGAAGATGGACGCGGCCCCGACCCGCGCGCGGCCATCGGCATCAATGGCGCGGGCCGGGGCTTCCTTCTCCATCAGCGGTCATCGGCGTCCCCGCCTGTACCGCCCGGCCTGAATGGCGCAGAATGATTGAAATTCCGTTAATCCGTTCCTTCTTCATCATGAAAATATCCCGCGGGGGTCCGGGGGCGCGAAGCCCCCGGCTGACCCGCACCACGATCGCATCGGAGGACTTATGACCGACGCCTATATCTTTGATGCCGCCCGCACCCCGCGCGGCCGCGGCCGCCGCGACGGCAGCCTGCACGAAGTCACCTCGCTGGCGCTGTCGGCGCGGCTGCTCAACGCCATGAAGCAGCGCAACGGGCTGGAGGGCCACGCGGTCGAGGACGTGATCTGGGGCAACGTCACCCAGGTCAAGGAACAGGGCGGCTGCCTTGCGCGCTCGGCCGTGCTGATGTCGGATCTGGACGAATCCATCCCCGGCCTGTCGGTCAACCGTTTCTGCGCCAGCGGGCTTGAGGCCGTGAACCTTGCCGCCGGCCAGATCCGCGGCGCCGCCGGACGCGCCTATCTGGCCGGCGGGGTCGAGATGATGAGCCGCGTCGCCATGGGTTCGGACGGCGCCGCCATCGCCGTGGACCCGGCGCTGGCGATGAAGACCTATTTCGTCCCGCAGGGAATTTCCGCCGACATCATCGCCACCGAATTCGGCTTTACCCGCGCACAGGCCGACGCGCTGGCCGTCGAATCCCAGCGCCGCGCCGCGCTGGCCTGGGACGAGGGGCGTTTCGCCAAATCCATCGTTCCGGTGCTGGATCAGAACGGTCTGGTGATCCTTGACCGCGACGAACACATGCGCCCCGGCACCACGGTCGAGGATCTGGGCAAGCTCAAGCCCGCCTTCAAGGACATGGGCGAGGTGATGCCCGGCTTCGACAAGGTGGCGATGCTGAAATACCCGCATCTCGATCATGTCGAGCATATCCACCACGCCGGCAACTCGTCCGGGATCGTGGACGGAGCGGCGGCGGTGCTGCTAGGTTCGCGCGAATGGGGCGAGGCGATGGGCCTGCGTCCCCGCGCCCGCATCCGCGCCACCGCCAAGATCGGCACTGACCCCACCATCATGCTGACCGGCCCTGTTCCGGTGACCGAAAAAGTGCTGCGCGACGCGGGCATGTCCATCGGCGATATCGACCTGTTCGAGGTGAACGAGGCCTTCGCCTCGGTCGTCTTGCGCTTCATGCAGGCGTTCGACGTCTCGCCCGAGCGCGTCAACGTCAACGGCGGCGCCATCGCCATGGGCCACCCGCTGGGCGCGACCGGCGCCATCCTGATCGGCACGTTGCTGGACGAACTGGAACGGCGCGACCTGAGCACCGGGCTGGCGACGCTGTGCGTCGCCTCGGGCATGGGCGCGGCCACGATCATCGAAAGGGTGTAAGGACATGACCGACTTCACCATGCAGAAGGACGCCGAGGGCGTCGCGACCATCACCTGGGACGTGCCGGGCAAGTCGATGAACGTGCTGTCGATGGACGGCGCGGCCCAGCTGGACACGCTGATCGACGACGCGCTGGCCGATCCCGCGGTCAAAGGCATCGTCATCACCAGCGGTAAGGCGGATTTCGCCGCCGGCATGGACCTCAACGTGCTGGCCCGCATGAAAGAGGGCGGCGCGCAGGCGGTGTTCGACGGGGTGATGAGCCTGCACCACCTGCTGCGCAAGATCGAGCGCGCGGGCATGGACCCCAAGACGCTGAAAGGGGGCAAGCCCATCGCCGCCGCCCTGCCCGGCACCGCGCTGGGGATCGGGCTGGAACTGCCGCTGGCAACCCACCGCATCTTTGCCGCCGACAATCCAAAGGCGAAAATCGGCCTGCCCGAGATCATGGTCGGCATCTTCCCCGGCGCCGGCGGCACCACGCGGCTGTCGCGCAAGCTGGGCGCGATGGCAGCGGCGCCGCTGCTGCTGGAAGGTAAGCTGAATGCCCCGGCCAAGGCCAAGGCAGCGGGCGCCATCGACGAGGTGGTGGCCGACCCGGTGGCGGCGGCACGGGAATGGGTGCTGTCGGCCCAAGACGCTGATCTGGTCAAGCCGTGGGACGCCAAGGGCTACAAGATGCCCGGCGGCGACCCTTGGCACCCGGCCGGGTTCATGACCTTCCTTGGCGCCAACGCCATGGTGATGGGCAAGACCATGGGCGTCTACCCCGCCGCCCGCGCGCTGCTGTCCGCGGTCTACGAGGGCGCGCAGGTCGATTTCGACACCGCCCTGCGCATCGAGACGCGCTGGTTCACCCATGTGCTGATGAACCCCTCGGCCGGGAACATGATCCGCAGCCTGTTCATCAGCAAGGAGGCGCTGGAAAAAGGTGCCAATCGCCCCGACGTTCCCGACCAGCGGGTGCGCAAGCTGGGCGTGCTGGGCGCCGGCATGATGGGCGCGGGCATCGCCCATGTCGCGGCCAATGCCGGGATCCCGGTGGTGCTGATCGATTCCACGCAAGAGGCCGCGGACTGCGGCAAGGCCCACTCCGCCGGCATCCTCGACAAGGGCATCAGCCGCAGGAAGCTGACCGAGGAGAAAAAGGCCGAGGTCTTGTCCCGCATCACCGCCACCACCGATTACGCCGCGCTGGACGGCTGCGACCTGATCGTCGAGGCGGTGTTCGAGGACCCGAAGGTCAAGGCCGATGTCACCGCGAAAGCCGAGGCCGTGATCCCCGCGGATGCGATCTTCGCCACCAACACCTCGACCCTGCCGATCAGCGACCTGGCGAAAGCCTCGGCCCGACCCGAGCAGTTCATCGGCATCCATTTCTTCAGCCCGGTGGACAAGATGGCGCTGGTGGAAATCATCCGCGGGCGGCAGACCGGCGAACGCGCGGTGGCCAAGGCGCTGGATTTCGTGCGCCAGATCCGCAAGACCCCGATCGTGGTGAACGACGCGCGGTTCTTCTATGCCAACCGCTGCATCATCCCCTATCTCAACGAAGGCATCCGCATGGTCGGCGAAGGGGTGAACCCGGTGCTGATCGAGAATGCCGCAAGGCTGATGGGGATGCCGCTGGGGCCGCTGCAACTGGTCGATGAAACCTCGATCGAACTGGGCGCCCGCATCGCCCGCGCCACCCGCGCCGCGATGGGCGACGCCTATCCCGACGACGCGGTGGACGCGGTGATCTTTGCGATGGAAAAGGCCGGACGGCTGGGACGCAAGGCCAAGGCGGGCTTCTACGCCTATGACGACGCGAGCAAGCGCCAGGGGCTGTGGGAAGGGCTTGCGGCCGACTATCCCCGCGCCGAAACCCAGCCGGAACTGACCGAGGTGCAGCATCGGCTGATGTTCGCCCAGGCGTTGGAGGCCGTGCGGGCGCTGGAACAGGGCGTGCTGACCGACATCCGCGAAGGCGACGTCGGCGCCATCCTCGGCTGGGGTTTTGCGCCCTGGACCGGGGGCCCGTTCAGCTGGCTGGACATGCTGGGCGCCGAACGCGCGGTCGAGATCGCCGAAAACCTGACCGCAAGCCATGGCGCCCGTTTCGCCCCGCCGGCGCTGCTGCGCGACATGGCGGCCAAAGGCGACAGCTTCTATGGCCGCTTCGGGGCGCAGCAGGCCACGGCGGCATGAACGCAGGGGGCCGGGGCGTCGCGGCCCGGCCCCCTATAATATCCCGGCCCTACCGGCATCGTCAGAGCGGGGGCCAGCCCCCGCACCCCCGGGATATTTTCATGATGAAGAAGGCATTGGGTGGCGAGCTTCCATTCGCTTCAAGCCATCTTCACCGGGCGGCAGGGGCGGGTAACCGATGAGCGCCGATGCGGACGCCCCCCCCGGCACAGCCCTTGATCCCGGCCGCCGCTCCGGGCCGCGACCGCGTCCATCTTCATCATGCAAATATCCCCGCCGGAGGCTCCGACAGGGCAGGTCGGCACGGCGGTTCCGGTTTTCAGCGGGTGGCCACGCGTTCGGGCGATGCCTCAGGCCAGACCTTCAGCCCTGAACAGCGCCATCACGTCCGCCTCAGGCCGGGCACCGACGTGAGAGATTACCTCGGCCGCGGCGATGCAGCCCATGCGGCCGGCGGTGGCAAGCGGGCGACCGGTGGCCAGCCCGTAGATCAGCCCGGCGGCGAATTGGTCCCCTGCCCCGGTGGCATCGACCGGCGTGACCCGGTGGACCGGCGCCGTCACCCGCTGGTCGCCGCGGATCAGGATCGCGTCCTCGCCCGAGCGGGTGCAGATCACCGTCCCGCAATCGGCGGCCGCCTGCCGCAGCGCCTCGTCAAGATCCGCAACCTGGTAAAGCGCCAGCCATTCATGGACGTTGCCGATGACGTAATCCATCGGTCCGGCGACCAGCCGGCGGAAATCCTCGCGGTGGCGGTCGACGCAGAACGGATCGCTCAGCGCGATGCCGGCCTGTCCGCCCGCCGCCCGGGCCGTCCGCGCGGCCTTGTGGAACGCCGCCTTGCCCTTGTCCTTGTCGAACAGGTAGCCTTCCAGGAACAGCCAGCAGCCGTCGCTGAACAGCGTCTCGTCCACGTCGCTTTCGTCGAGTTCGGCCGAGATCCCCAGGTAGGTGTTCATCGACCGCTCGCCATCCGGCGTCACGAAGATCACCGAGCGAGAGGTCGGCAGCCCCGCCCCCGCCACCGGCGGGTTCACGAAATCGGTCCCCTCGGCCTGGGTCTGGCGCAGATAGGCGCGACCCAGATCGTCGTCGGCGACCCGGCCGATGCAGGCGGTGGACAGCCCCAGCCGCCCCAGCCCGGCAACGGTGTTGGCGACCGAGCCGCCGGGCACCAGCCGCGCCTCCGCAGCCGCCGCGGTCAACTGGTCCGAGCGATCACGTTCAACCAGCGCCATGACCCCACGGGCAACGCCCAGTTCCTGCAACCGCGCGTCGGTCACGGGCGCGATCACGTCCATCACCGCATTGCCGATGCCGATCACCCGATATGCCATGGCTGCCCCTCAGATCACTGTCCGCGCGCTTAAACCGCTTGCGGCGGGCAAGGGCAAGCCGCGGAAATCACACCGGATCGGTGGTCTTGGGCTCATACGGGCACAGGTCGCGGATCGGGCAGATCGGGCAGCGCGGGCGGCGGGCCTGGCAGATATAGCGGCCGTGCAGGATCAGCCAGTGATGCGCGTCCTGCTGGAACTCGGCAGGCACGTTGTCCTCGATGGCGCGCTCGACCTCGGCCTCGGTGCGGCCCGGAGCGATGCGGGTGCGGTTGCCGACCCGGAAGATATGGGTATCCACCGCCTGCGCCGGCACCCGCCAGATCGTGTTCAGCACCACGTTGGCGGTCTTGCGCCCCACGCCGGGCAGGGTCGTCAGCGCCGCGCGGGACGAGGGCACCTGCCCCCCGTAGACCTCGACCAGCCGCTGCGACATCGCCACAAGGTTGCGGGCCTTTTGCCGGAACAGGCCGATGGTCTTGATATGCTCGGTCACCGCCTCGACCCCCAGCGCCAGCATCGCCTGCGGCGTGGGGGCGGCGTCGAACAGCGCCGGAGTAGCCTTGTTCACCCCGACATCGGTCGCCTGCGCCGACAGCGCCACCGCGACCAGCAGGGTAAAGGCGTCGCGGTAATGCAGCTCGGTCGCCGGGTGGGGATTCCCCGCCGACAGGATCGAGAAGATCGCCACCTGCTGCGCATAATCAAGCGGCGGCCCCACCCGCGCCGGCGGCGTCGCGGCAGGGGGGCGGGGCTTGCGGG
>JAZIHR010000138.1:0-7838 GCA_036678445.1 Alphaproteobacteria bacterium | reverse complement strand
GGGTTCCAGGACCCGGCGCTGGCGCATGACCTGGCGCTGGTGGTGGTGGATGCGGCGCGCGGCTGGGGCAACGGACTGTGCATCCCGGCCGGGCCGCTGCGCGAGCCGATCACCCAAGGGTTGCGCCGCGCCGACATGGTGCTGACCATCGGCGGGCCGGATGCGCAGGCGGCGTTTTCCGCCCGCTGGCCCGCGCTGCCGGTGCCGCGGCTGACGGGCAGCCTGCAACCGTTGCAGACCGGGATGGACTGGCAGGGGCTGCGGGCGCTGGCCTTTGCCGGGATCGGCCATCCGCAGAAATTCTTTGCCACGCTGCGCGGGCTTGGCGCGCAGGTGGTCCGGGCCGAGGCGCTGGCCGACCACCAGCCGTTTTCCCGCCAGATGCTGACAAGGCTGGAAACCGAATCGCGGCTGCTGGGCGCGCAGCTGGTCACCACCGAAAAGGACGCGGCCCGGCTGCCGCGCGGGTTCCGCGCCAAGGTGCTGACCCTGCCGGTGCGGCTGCGGCTGGATGATCCGGCGCCGCTGGACGCCGCGCTGGACCGGCTGTTCTGACGAAAAAGGCCGCCCCTGCGGGCGGCCTTTCCGGTGGGCGCGCGGGCGGCTTACTTTGCCGCGGCCAGTTTTTCGTCCAGCTTGGCCTTGAGCTGATCCCACGGCATGTTGCGCACGGTTTCGCCGTTGATGAGGAAGGTGGGCGTGCCCTCGACCTTGTCGGCGACGGCGTTCTGCTGGAAGGTCGCGACCAGGCTTTGCACCTTGGCCTCGTCCTTCCAGCAGGCGTCCATCTGTTCCGCCGAATACCCCGCCTTGGCGCCGATCTTGCGCAGGTTGGCGGCCAGTTCCTCGCCGTTCTTGGCCGACAGCCACTCGCGCTGGGTCTCGAACAGCATCCCCGAGACCGGGTAAAACTTCGATTCATCCCCGCACCGCGCGAGGATCCCGGCCCACAGCCCCACGTCGTCGAAATACACGTCGCGCTGCGCAAAGCGGACCTTGCCGGTGTCGATGTATTCGGCCTTGAGCTTGGGGAACACCTCGGTGCTGAAATCGGCGCAATGCGAACAGGTGAAGCTGGCGTATTCGATGAAATCGACCGGCGCGTCCTCGGCCCCCAGCCACAGGTCGGGCAGGATCTGCGGGGCGGTGGCCTCGGCGGTCGCGGCCGGGGCCGGTTCCGGGGCAGGGGTCTGCGCGGCAACCGGCAGGCAGAATGCGGCGGCAAGCGCGCCGATGGCGGCGGCCGGGGCGAGGCGGCGGATCAGGGTCATGTCTGGCCTTTCGTTCAGGTTTTCGAGGTTGCCGCCCGTCAGCGCCGACCGGCCCGCGCCGCACGGGCAAGGGCCAGCCGCCGCATCGAGTCGGCAAGTTTCGGGTCGTCGAAGCGCGCCGCGACCGCCTCGGCCGCGGCCATCGCTTCGGGCGGCACGGGGGCGGCGGCGGGCGCGGGCGGGCGGTGCAGGAACTCGGCCTGTCCTTCGGCGAAGCCCTGCGCGGCGGTCTGGGTGATGGTGATGCGGGCGATGGCGTTGAACCCGTAGACCGCGTTCACCCGCTCGCGGATGCGCGGCAGCTCCATCTGCACCAGGGGCGCGTGGGCGCCGTCGGTCAGGATGGTCAGCGTGGCGCCCAGCCCTTGGGTACGGCCGTGGCTGACCTTGACCGGACGGGTGTGCGAGGCGGTCTGCGCGCCCACGATTTCCGGCCACTCGGTCAACAGCCGCGCCACCGCAAAGCCGCGCGATTCGGCGCTGCGGCGCAGTTGCGGCGCGATCAGCGTCGCCGCCGGCTCGAACCCGCGCATCCGGCGGCGCGGCGGCGCATCCTCGGCCGCCACGGGCTTGCGCCTGCGGCTTTTGGGCGGCGAGGGGGGCTTGGGCGTGTGGGTCATCGGCCTTGCATTCGTGGTCGGCTTACTCTGGACCGGGCGGGCCGGGGATGCCAGACCGGCGCGATGAACAACCGGGCAAACTTGCGTGAAACCCTGTCGGGCGGGCCGGACCCCGCCGCCGTCGCGCCGCGGCTGCTGGGCTGGTACGACCGCCACGCGCGGGCGCTGCCCTGGCGCGCGCCGCCGGGCACGGCGCCGATGGACCCCTATCGCGTCTGGCTGTCCGAGGTGATGCTGCAACAGACCACCGTCGCGGCGGTCAAGGGGTATTTCGAGCGTTTCACCGCGCTGTGGCCCTCGGTCCAGACGCTGGCCGCGGCGGATGATGCGCAGGTGATGGGGGAATGGGCGGGGCTGGGTTACTATGCCCGCGCCCGCAACCTGCTGGCCTGCGCGCGTCAGGTCGCGGCGATGGGCGGGTTTCCCGACACGCGGCAGGCGCTGGCCGAACTGCCGGGGATCGGCCCCTATACCTCGGCCGCGATCGCCGCCATTGCCTTTGACCGCGCCGAAACCGTGGTGGACGGCAACGTGGAACGGGTGGTGGCGCGGCTGTTCGCGGTGGACACCCCGATGCCCGCGGCCAAACCGCAGCTGGTGGCGCTGGCCAGCACCCTGACCCCCGACCGCCGCCCCGGAGATTTCGCGCAGGCGATGATGGACCTTGGCGCGACCATCTGCACCCCGCGCAACCCCGCCTGCGCGATCTGCCCGCTGAACGACATGTGCCGTGCCCGCGCCCTTGGCCTTGCCGCCGAACTGCCGCGCAAATCGCCGAAGCCGCCGCGCCCGCAGCGGCAGGGTATCGCCTGGCTGGCGCTGGACGGCGATCATGTGCTGGTCGAACGTCGCCCGGCCAAGGGGCTGCTGGGCGGGACGCTGGCCTTCCCCTCGACCGGCTGGGACGGTTCGGACCACCCGGCCCCCGCCGCCGGCCCGTGGCGCGAACTGGGCGAGGTCCGCCACATCTTTACCCATTTCGAGCTGCGGCTGGCGGTGCTTGGCGGCCCGCCGCAGGGGGTCAGCCGCGGGCTGTTGCTGCCGCGCCGGGACTTTGACCCCGGCACGCTGCCGGGGCTGATGCGCAAGGTCTGGGCGCTGGCGCCGCGCTAGGGGTGCTTAGACCCCCAGACACCAGCGCATCACCGCCTTTTGCGCGTGCAGGCGGTTCTCGGCCTCGTCCCAGACCACGGAATGCGGGCCGTCCATCACCTCGGACGTTACCTCGTCCTCGCGGTGCGCGGGCAGGCAGTGCATGAACAGCGCATCCGGCTTGGCCTGCGCCATCAGCGCCGCGTTGACCTGATAGGCGCGCAGCTGGTTGTGGCGACGTTCCTTGGCGGATTGCGGGTCGTGCATCGACACCCAGGTGTCGGTGACCACCAGATCGGCGCCCGCGACCGCTTTCGCGGGGTCGCGCTCGATCACGGCCTGCACGCCCTGCGCGCGGGCGAACTCCAGCCATTCGGCCTCGGGGTCCAGCGGCTGCGGCCCGGTAAAGGTGAAGTCGAAGCCGAACTGCCCCGCCGCCTGGATCAGGCTGGCGCAGACGTTGTTACCGTCGCCCGACCACACCACCTTGCGCCCGCCGATGGGGCCGCGGTGTTCCTCATACGTCAGAATGTCGGCCATGATCTGGCAGGGATGGGTGCGGTTGGTCAGCCCGTTGATGACGGGAACGCTGGCGTATTCCGCCATCTCTTGCAGCGTCGCTTCCTCGAAGGTGCGGATCATGATCAGGTCCACATAGCGCGACAGCACGCGGGCGGTGTCGGCGATGGTTTCGCCATGGCCCAGCTGCATTTCCTGGCCCGACAGCACCATGGTCTGGCCGCCCATCTGCCGCACGCCCAGGTCGAAGCTGACCCGCGTCCGCGTCGAGGGCTTTTCGAAGATCAGCGCCACCATGCGGTTCTTCAGCGGTTGCTCGGCGTCGGGGGTGCCGCGCGGGCAGCCGTTGCGCGCCTCTTTCATGGCGCGCGCATTGTCGATGATCGCGCGCAGGTCGTTACGCGGGGTGGTGTGGAGGTCTAGAAAACTCGGCATCTTTCAAAGTCCTGTCTGTTCCGGAATCTGGCGGCGCCGGATGCCGTCGTCGGCGCCTGGCGCGCGGGGGCGCCGGAACGGAACGGAAATTCGGGGCGGTCGGCAGAGACTTGCACATGATCGCGGCACTTCACCGCCAGCGCGCGGCGGGGTCAACCCCCCAGTTGCACGGCGATACCGGCGCCGGGGCTTCTTTCTTGCGGAAATACCCCATGGGGAAGCCCGAAGGGCAGGGCGCGCGCCGCCCCCTTGCGGCGTTTTCACCCCGCCCGTGTCGGCCGGTCGAACACCTTGCGGCCCATCAGGCTGCCGACCAGATCGACCATCATCCGCGCCGTGCGCCCGCGTTCGTCCAGGAACGGGTTCAGCTCGACCAGGTCCAGCGAACACAGCAGCCCGCTTTCGTGGATCAGCTCGCAGACCAGATGCGCCTCGCGGAAGGTGGCGCCGCCGGGCACGGTGGTCCCCACCGCCGGCGCGACCGAGGGGTCGAGGAAATCCACATCGAGGCTGACATGCAGCATTCCCCCCGCCGCCCGCACCCGCGCAAGGAACGCCCGCATCGGCGCGGCGAAGCCCTGTTCGTCCAGCACCCGCATGTCGTTGACGGTGATCTCGGACCGCTCCAGCGCCGCGTGCTCGGCGGGATCGACGCTGCGGATGCCGAACAGGCAGATGTTTTCCTCGGGCACCGGGGCGGGGAACGGCGGGAAGGGGGCGAACCCCGGCCGGCCCGCCAGATAGGCCAGAGGGGTGCCGTGCAGGTTGCCGGTCTCGGTCGAGACCAGGCTGTGAATGTCGGAATGTGCGTCCAGCCACAGCACGAACAGCGGCCGCCCCGTCGCCGCGGCATGGGCCGCAACCCCGCGGGTGCTGCCCAACGACAGCGAGTGATCGCCGCCCAGAAAGATCGGCAGCCCGTCACCCATCGCCCGCCCCGAGGCCTCTGCCAGCGCGCGGGTCCAGGCGAGCGTCTGCGGCAAAGAGTGGACGGCGGGGTTGGGGCAGGTTTCGCCGCCCATAGGCCCCGGCACCACGTCGCCCCGATCCTCGACCGTATGGCCAAGCGAGGCCAGCACCTCGGCGATCCGCGCCACGCGATAGGCCGCGGGCCCCATCAGGCAGCCGGGCCGCTGCTGGCCGCTGTCCACCGGCGCGCCAATCAGGATGCAATGGGTCATCGGTTGTCCCCCGTCGGTTGGCACCCGCGCCCAGCCTAGCGCCCCCAAAGCCCCGCCGCCAAGCGGTCCGGGCGCAAAACGCTTGCGCGGGGGGCAGGGCGCGGAAGAACAAGCGGGCCTGCGCCGAAAGCCAGAAGCGCCATGTTCCCGGCCCGGACGGGCGGGCCACTTGCCGCAAGGCAAGGGCCATGCCGAGGGCGGCGCCTGTCGATCCCCCGTTAGTCCCCCGTCAGTCTCCCGTCAGTCCCGGGTGCCCTTGAACCTTTCCTGCCATTCTTCGCGGCTTTCGTCGCTGATCTTGGCGAAAAGCACCTCGGGGGTGTCGAAGTCGTGGCCGGGGGGCAGGGCCGCCAGCGCGGCGGGCAGGTCGTCGGGCCAGTCGCGGTTGTCGCTGCGCATCGCCGCCAGCATCGAATCGGCGGCAAAGGGGATGAAGGGGGCCGACAGCACCGCATAAAGCCGGATCAGGTTCAGCCCCAGCCGCACCTGCATCGCGGCGCGTTCCGGGTCGGTCTTGAAGGTCGCCCAGGGCGCTGCCGATTGCAGGTATTCGTTGCCAAGCACCCAGATCGCGCGCAGCTCATTGGCGGATTTGCGGACCTCCATCGCCTCCATGAAGCCCTCATAGGCGCGGATGCGGGTGGTCAGCGCCGCGAGCAGCGCCTGTTCCTCGGGGCCGTAGTCGCCGCCCTCGGGGACGGTTTCGCCGAATTTCGAGCGGCAGAACTTGGTGATGCGGCTGACGAAATTGCCCAGCACGTCGGCCAGGTCCTTGTTCACCGAGGTCTGGAAATTTTCCCAGGTGAACTCGGCGTCGGAACCCTCGGGGGCGTGGGACAGCAGCCACCAGCGCCAGTAATCCGCCGGCAGCACCTGCAATGCCTGGTCCTGGAACACCCCGCGCCCCTGCGAGGTGGAAAACTGCCCGCCGTCATAGGTCAGGTAATTGAACGACTTGATGTAATCGACCAGTTTCCACGGCTCGCCCGAACCGATGATCGTGGCCGGGAAGGACAGCGTGTGGAAGGGCACGTTGTCCTTGCCCATGAACTGGGTGTAGCGCACGTCGTCCGCGCCTTCGTCCAGCCGCCACCAGCGGCGCCATGCCTCCGGCTTGCCCTGCGCCTGCGCCCATTCGGCGGTGGCGGCGATATATTCGATGGGCGCGTCGAACCAGACGTAGAAGACCTTGCCTTCCATCCCCGGCCAGGGCTGGTCGCCCTTTTTCACCGGGATG
This sequence comes from Alphaproteobacteria bacterium, assembly GCA_036678445.1. Taxonomy (GTDB): domain Bacteria; phylum Pseudomonadota; class Alphaproteobacteria; order Rhodobacterales; family Rhodobacteraceae; genus Paracoccus. Next base: position 1,483 of record JAZIHR010000138.1, on the reverse strand, counting down.
CCCCAGTCGAGGTCGCGGGTGATGCCGCGGTCCTGCAAACCGTCGCCGTCGTTCAGCCATTTGCGGGCGATCGAGGTGGTCAGCACCGGCCAGTCGGTCTTGCTGTCGATCCACTCGGACAGTTTTTCGCGCATCAGCGACTGGCGCAGGAACAGGTGCTTGGTCTCGCGCACCTCAAGGTCGGTCGAGCCGGAAATGGCGCTGCGCGGGTTGATCAGGTCGGTCGGGTCCAGTTGCTTGGTGCAGTTTTCGCACTGGTCGCCGCGGGCCTTGTCATAGCCGCAGTTGGGGCAGGTGCCCTCGATATAGCGGTCGGGCAGGAAACGGTCGTCGGCCAGCGAATAGACCTGCCGTTCGCTGACCTCGGCGATCAGCCCGTTCTCGGCCAGCTTGCCGGCCAGATGCTGGGTCAGCCGGTGGTTCTGCGGGCTGGACGAGCGCCCGAAATGATCGAAGCTGAGGCCAAAGCGGCGCGCGATGTCGGCCTGGGTGTCGTGCATCTCGGCGCAGAAATCCGCAACCTTCTGGCCGGCCTTGGCGGCGGCCAGCTCGGCCGGGGTGCCGTGCTCGTCGGTGGCGCAGACGAACATGACCTCGTTGCCGCGGCCGCGCTGGTAGCGGGCGAACAGATCCGCGGGCAGCTGGCTGCCGACAAGATTCCCCAGGTGCTTGATGCCGTTGATATAGGGCAGGGCCGAGGTGATGAGATGGCGCGTACGCGTCTTGGGCATGGCATTGTCCTTTGGATGACCGGCTCTTACCCCCATGCGCCGCGCGGGGAAAGGGCGCTGCGTATTTCCCGCCCTTTACACGACACGACTGCCGGCCCTTGCCGCCCCGGCGGCCTGCGTTCAGCAACCCATGGTGCGCGGCCCTGAAACGGCCCGCGGGCCCGAAACCTCACCCATCATCTCCTCCTCCTCATCCTGCGAAAAGGACGCCCCCGATCCGGCCTGCAACGAAGCCAGGCGGGACCGAAGGTGCCTTGGTCCGGAACGGTCATCGGCGTCCCCGCCAGTGCCGCCCCTCGTTCATGGCAGGCAAAGATGAAGATTCGGTAAAGCTGCCTTGGGCCTGAGGAAAATATCCTTGGGGATCGTCGCAGACGGCGGTGGGGCAGACAGTTCCCGGCGCCGGCGGGCGACGAAAGACCCGCGCAGGCTGCCGGGCGCAAGGATCAGCGCCGGCGGTCGCGTCTTGCGCTCATCGGTTGAAAGGCGACGCTGACATGGGCCTCGCAATAGGGTTTTCCGGGCTGGCTGGGCAGGCCGCAGAACCAGAACTTGTCGGTCGCGGGGTCGCCGATCGGCCATTTGCAGGTGCGCTCGGTCAGTTCCATCAGCGACAGTTTCAACGAGGTCTTTTCCACCTCGCGCACGCTGGCCAGCGCCTCGGGCGAGATTTCGTTGGCCGAGGGCTGCGGCGGCAGCGGCTGGCCGGCGGGCACGATCGGGCGGCGCGGGGTGAACACCGGCTGCGGGGC
>JAZIHR010000137.1:0-7842 GCA_036678445.1 Alphaproteobacteria bacterium | reverse complement strand
CCGCTGACCCGCCGCGGCACGGCACGGCAATGACGGCGACGGCAACGGCGACAGCAGCGATGACAGGGGCGCGCGCCGGGTGCCCCTGTGGTTTTCCGGCGTGGCTCGCCTGGCCCCCAGGCGCCCCGGCCGCTGTCCTGCGGCGGCGGGCACAGGGGATGCGGGGGACGCAGGGGGCAGTCCTGTTTGCGGTCGCGGCGGGTTTGTGTAGCTTTGCGCCATGAACCTCGGAAGGATATCCCCATGAAACGTCGCGACTTCCTGTCCACCGCCGCGCTTGGGTCGGCCGCCAGCGTGCTGGCGGCGCCGGCGCTGGCGCAGGCCCGGCCGAATGTCACCTGGCGGCTGACCTCGAGCTACCCGAAAAGCCTCGAGACGCTGTATGGCATTTCCGACCATGTCGCGCGCCGCGTGGCCGAGATGACCGACGGAGGCTTCCAGATCCAGCCCTTTGCGGCCGGAGAGCTGGTGCCACCCCTGCAGGCGCTGGACGCGGTGTCCGACGGCACGGTGGAATGTGCGCATACGCTGGGGTCCTACAATATCGGCAAGGACCCGACCTGGGCCTTTGACACCTCGCTGCCCTTCGGGATGAACACCCGCCAGAACACCGCCTGGCTGCTTTACGGCGGCGGGCTTGAACTGGTGAACGAATTCATCGCCAGCGCCAACGTGCGCTCGATCCCCTCGGGCAACACCGGGGCGCAGATGGGCGGCTGGTATCGCAAGCCGATCACCTCGGTCGCCGACCTGAACGGGCTGAAGCTGCGCATCGCGGGGATCGGTGGCACCATCCTGTCGCGGCTGGGGGTGGTGCCCCAGCAGATCGGCGGCGGCGACATCTATGCGGCGCTGGAACGCGGCACCATCGACGCGGCCGAATTCTCGGGGCCCTATGACGACGAAAAACTGGGGTTCCAGCGGGTCGCGCCCTATTACTATTACCCCGGCTGGTGGGAAGGCACCGCCAACGTCGGCCTGTATATCAACCTTGACGCGTGGGGGGCGCTGCCGGCGTCCTACCAGGCCGTGCTTGAAACCGCCTGTTCCGAGGCGATGACCCATTGCGTCGCCAAATACGACAACGGCAACCCCGAGGCGCTGATGCGGCTGGTGTCCAGCGGCGCGCAGTTGCAGGCATTCCCCGACGACGTGCTGTCGGCCGCCTTTGCCGAATCGCGCAAGCTTTATGCGGAATACGCCGAATCGAACGACAATTTCCGCAAGATCTACGACCACTGGTCGGCCTACTGGACCCGGCAGCAGCAGTGGCTGCGGGTGGCGGAACTGCCCTACGACTATTTCACCTCGGCGCAGGCCGGGCGCTGACCCTTGGGCGCGGCCCCGCCCGGGCCGCGTCGTTTCGATGGACGGGAACTCTGAATGGATCGCAGCGAACAGGAACGCATCGCCCTTGACCAGCCCGCCTTTGCCCGGCTGCTGGGCTTCAGGCTGGTCAGCATCACGCAGGACGAGGTGGTGGCCGAGGTCGCGGTGGTCAACGAACTGGCCAACCGCAACGGCGTGATGCACGGCGGGGCGATCATGGCGATGGCCGACAATCTGGGCGGCACCGCCACGATGATCAACCTGCCCCCCGGCAAGACCACCACCACCCTGGAAAGCAAGACGAATTTCCTGCGCCCGATCCGCATCGGCGACATGGCGACCGGGCGCAGCGTCCCGCTGCACCGGGGGCGCACCACGATGGTGTGGCAGACCACCATCACCCGCGGCGACGGCAAGGTCGCGGCGATCATCACCCAGACCCAGATGGTCATCGACTGGCAGGGCTGACGCCCCAGGAAGGGCGAGGGGAAATGGCGAAAAAGCGGGAACCCCCCGGCAGCACAGGAAAAAGGTTGTATTCATAAAGGTTGTATTCATGTTGCCGGCCCCCGACCATGGTCGTTCCCAACAGGAAAGGCTGAACATGATCGTGCAAGATACCCTTCGCTCTGGCGTGCTGATGCTGCTGCTGGCCACGGCTCCGGCCCTGGCCCAGGCCGGGAACCCCGCCGGGAACGACGCCGCGCCCGCCGCAACCGCCCCCGCAGAGTCCCCGGCAGCGGTCGCATACGCCCCGCAGAAAGCCGTCTATCACATCAACTATCCGGGCGGGATCGACGGCTCGGGCTACAAGCCGGCGCTGAACAACCTGGACAACCACCTGAACGCGGTAGGCGAAGAAAACCTGGACCTGCGGGTGGTGATGCACGGCGACGGGCTGGGGCTGCTGGCCGCGGCGAACAAGGACCAGGCGCTTCAGGCCACGATCTCGGATCTCAAGGCGCGGGGCGTGCGGTTTCTGGTGTGCAACAACACGCTGGTCGGCCGCAACATCGACCCGGAAACCGACCTGTTCGACGTCTGGCCCGAGGATATCGTGCAGGCCGGCGTGGCCGAGGTCGCCCGGCTGCAACAGGAAGGCTTCGTCTATATCAAGCCCTGATCCGGCGCTGAATCGGGCCTTGCAGGGGGGCGGCAGCCCCCCTATCTTGATCCTGTCCGGGTTCGCCCGGACTATGGACATAAACGCGCAGGTAATAAGCGGATCGGACCCGGGGGCGGTACCCGGCGGCTCCACCATCCATCCCTCGTTGGGGGCAAATGGGGCCGAAACAGGATCGACGAACGTCTAAAGCTGTTTGCTTTGTCTCGGTGAGCTACCACCGTTATCGGTGCGAAAAGTACAGTTGCCAACGACAACCGTGCTCCGGTGGCTCTGGCTGCGTAAGCAGCTCGGGTAACCGAAAACTAAGTCCTGTCGCTTAGCCGCGGCAGGCGGGGCCCGCAGGAGCCTGGCAACAGAATCCTGCACCTTCCCCCCTCCTGCCCCATTCCTTTCCGGCGCGCAGCCGCGTCAGCCCATCGGCCCCTGCGATCCGCGCATGGTGGCGCGCCGCGCGTCCTCGCGCCGCACCCAGACCGCAAGGCCCAGGAACACGCCGATATAGACCAGCCCCAGCCCCAGCACCGCCACCCCGGGAATCGGCCCGATCCGGGCGCGGTCGATGAAATGCGCCACCGAGGTCGCCGGGGTAGGATGGACCAGCAGCTTGCCGACATAGGCGATGGACTGGATCAGCAGGATCCACAGGTAGTTGCGCCGGATGCGCCGCGACATCGCCACCAGGTAGCTGATGTGATAGCGCGGCGAGCGATAGTCGTCGGCCAGCGTCAGCTGCCAATTGCTGCCGTCGTCCAGCACCCCGTCGCGCAGCATCGGCACGTAGATGTGCTTTTCCATCCAGCGCGCCCGCGCCCGCCAGACGTTGAAATAACGATAGCGCCGCGCCTCGAGCGCAAGGAACAGCAGGATCAGGATCCCTACCAGGATCAGCGGCAGGGCCGAGGAATCGCGCGACGAAAAGGTGATTGACAGCGCCACCCCCAGCGTGACCACCGACCAGTTGGTGGTGGTGTCCAGCCGCGTGCGCCAGACGGTCGAGCGGTAGATCTCGCCCCGGTAAAGATGCGCCAGCGCCCCCAGCTCGGCCGGGGTGAAGCGGCGCGGTTCGGGCTGGTCGTTGCTGGCGCTGTCCGTGGTCACGTCTCGCTCTCCTCGCCGGTTCGGCAGGCCCTTCTTGCCGGGGGTGCGGCAAGTGGACCACGCGGCGCCTGCCCGGCGCAAGGGCGCAGCCACGGCCTCTTTCGCTTTGCGCGACCTTGTGCGACGAACATCGGGCCCGCGCGTCTTGCGGGCAGGTTTTCTGGAAGGTGCCGCCGATGCCGCAGGATGAAACCCGCGATGCCGAGACCCTGATCGCCCGCATGGGCGAAGCCGCGCGCAAGGCCGCGGCCGAGCTGGCCTATGCCGACCCAGAACGCAAATACGCGGCCCTGATCGGCGCGGCCCACGCAATCCGCGACTCCGAGGGCGCGATTCTCGACGCCAACGCCGAGGATCTGGTCTACGCCGAAGCCAAGGGCCTGTCGCCCGCGATGATCGACCGGCTGCGGCTGGACCCGGGCCGGATCCGCGCGATCGCCGACGGGCTGCGGACGGTGGCCGAACAGCCCGACCCGGTGGGGCGGGTGCTGGCCGAATGGGACCGGCCGAACGGGCTGCACATCAAGCGCGTCGCCACGCCCATCGGGGTGCTGGGGGTGATCTACGAAAGCCGACCGAACGTCACCGCCGACGCCGGGGCGCTGGCGCTGAAATCGGGCAATGCGGTGATCCTGCGCGGGGGGACGGACAGCATCCATTCCTCGGGCGCGATCCTCGACTGCATGGTGCAGGGGCTGCGGCAGGCCGGACTGCCCGAGGCCGCGATCCAGATGGTGCCGGTGCGCGACCGCGCCGCCGTCGCCGCGATGCTGCGCGCGCAGGGGCTGATCGACGTGATCATCCCGCGCGGCGGCAAGGGGCTGGTCGGGCTGGTGCAGGCCGAGGCCCGGGTGCCGGTCTTTGCCCACCTGGAGGGGATCTGCCACGTCTATGTCGACCGCGACGCCGACCTGGACAAGGCCCGGCGCGTGGTGCTGAACGCCAAGACCCGCCGCCCCGGCGTCTGCGGCGCGGCCGAGACCCTGCTGATCGACTGGCAGTTCTACACCCGGCACGGCGACGTGCTGATTCGCGACCTGCTGGACGCCGGCGTCGAGGTCCGGGCCAAGGGCGAGCTGGCCCGGATCCCCGGCACCACCCCGGCCCGTCCCGATGATTTCGGGCGCGAGTTCCTGGACATGATCATCGCCGCAAAGCTGGTCGATGGCGTGGACGAGGCCATCGACCATATCCGCCGCTACAGCTCGGGGCACACCGAATCGATCCTGACCGAAAACGACGCCACCGCCGCGCGATTCATGCAGCATCTCGATTCCGCGATCCTGTTGCAGAATGCCTCGACCCAGTTCGCGGATGGCGGCGAATTCGGGATGGGCGCCGAAATCGGCATCGCCACGGGCAAGCTGCACGCGCGCGGGCCGGTGGGGGCGGAACAGCTGACCAGCTTCAAATACCTGGTGACCGGGGACGGCACGATCCGCCCCTGAACCGCGCCGGGAAAGCGCTTGTCCCCGCCCTTGTCCGCATCACGGGACGCGGCAGCGGTGGAAAACGGGGGGAAATAAAGGCTGGCGGGGTCAGAAACTGATCTCGCCGCCGGTTGCGTCCACCTCCCACCGGATGGGGCGGCGATGCTGGTGGGCCAGCGTTCCCAACACGGCGAAATGCACCTCGGACGGCTCGGGCGGCGACAGCGGCGCCCCCGAAAGGTCAAGCCAGCCCCACAAGTCCGGCTGGCTGCGGGTGCGCGAGGCCTCGCCCACCACCCGCCAGCCCGTCATCGAGCGGCAGATCAGCACCCTGCCCCCCCAGGGCATCGCCGAATCCATGCACATCAGCGCCAACAGCAGCATCCGCGCCTCGACCCGCGAGGCATCGCCCCCGCCCTCGAACTCGACCGTCAGCCGGGTGCTGCGGGCATAGTCCTGCGTTAGCTGCACGATTTCGGCCACCGCGGTGCGCTGGTCGCGGGTGGCGTGGCCAAAGGCGGTGCGGTAGAAACGCACCCGCGCCCGCGCCGCCTTGACGCTTTCGCCGATCAGCGACAGCTCGGGGGACTTGGCCAGGCCCGGATACTCTCCGGCCATTTCAAGCAGCTCGACCCCGTTGCCGATGGCCCCAAGCGGAGACACCAGATCATGGCACAGCCGCGCTGCGACCAGACTGGCCAATTCGATCCCCGGGCCATCGGATGCACCGGCCGGGATTGTGACTGGCCTCATCGTCCGCTAGCCTCTGCGCCCAGACCAGCCGAGGCGGATTTCCAGATGAACACGACGCCCACAACCGGGACGGTCATCCCCAGCCCCGCGCCCCGCGCAGCGGCTGCACCCCGACCCCGTTTCCAACCGCAACCCCGACCCGATGCAGTTCTTGTCGATGGCCCTGGCGTGGAATGTGCAGCGAAATGGCGCACAGGACGCGAACGGGGGGTGGCTCTCGGCCGTCTCGGGATCGAACTGCTCACTCCTGCGCCCTCGTGATGTCTTCTGCTCTAATTGCAACAACCAATTCCTTACAATCAGCGGATGTGTCAAGCAAATTTCCGCCGAAACTGCTATTGTGGTCGGCGGTGTGCCGCCCATTTGCAACGCCTCAAGAGAAGGTGAGCCGATGAAGACCGACCCGGGCTGGCTCGAAGTGCGGCTTGCCGCGGATGATCGCGACCTGCGCGCGGCGCAGCGGCTGCGCTATCGCGTCTTTGTCGAGGAACTGGGCGGGGACGGGCCGCTGGTCGACCATCAGGCACGGCTGGAACGCGACGAATTCGACCCGGTGGTCGATCATCTGCTGCTGGTCGATACCCGCCGCGACCCGGATGCGGGCGAGCATGTGATCGGCGCCTATCGGCTGTTGCGCAGCCAGGTGGCCGAGGGTTTTGGCCGCTACTACTGTGACAGCGAATACGACCTGACGCCGCTGCGCCGGTCGGGGCGGCGGCTGGTCGAGCTGGGCCGGTCCTGCGTGGACATCGACTATCGCGGCGGCTCGGGGATGTTCCTGCTGTGGAACGCGCTGGCCGATTACGTGCTGGCCCATGACATCGAGATCCTGTTCGGCGTCGCCAGTTTCCACGGCACCGAGATCGAGCCGCTGGCGCAGGCGCTGTCCTGGCTGCATTATCACCATCTGGCCCCGCCGGCGCTGCGGCCGGTGGCGCGGGCGCCGCATTACCAGCGCATGGACCTGATCGCCCCCGAGGCGCTGGACCGGCGCGCGGCGATGACCGCCATGCCGGCGCTGATCAAGGCCTATCTGCGGCTGGGGGGCGTAGTCGGAGACGGCGCCTGGATCGACCACGACTTCAACACCACCGACGTGTTCCTGCTGATGGATACCGCCGCCATGTCCGAACGTCACCGCCAGTATTACCAGGACCGCCGGCAGGGGTCATGACCGCGACATCTTCCCGGCCTGGCGGCACCACAGCGGCCGAGGCCCCACCGCCTGCCTCATCGCCTGCCCCCATGCCCGCCCGCTCGCCTGCCGCGACGCGGCCGAACACCCCCGCGACATGGCGCGGCCTGCCGCCGGATGTGCCGCCGCGCCCCTCGGGGCTGGGCTGGGCGCTGGTGGCGTTGCGCGGGGGCGCGGTCGTCACGGTGCTGTTGGCGGGGGTGCTGCTGCTCTTGCCGCTGCGCGGGGCCGAGCGGCTGGTGGCGGGGCGCCGGCGCCCGCTGACCGGGCCGTGGGTGCAGGGCGTGTGCCGGCTGTGCCTGCTGGCGCTTGGGATCCGCTGGCAGTGCCGCGGCGCAAGGATGCGCGGCCCGGGCGCGGTGGTCGCCAATCATTCCAGCTGGCTGGATATCTTCGTGCTGAACGCGGCCGCGCCGGTGTTCTTCGTCAGCAAGGCCGAGGTGGCGGGCTGGCCCGGCATCAACATCCTGACCCGCGTCACCGACACGCATTTCGTGACCCGCGACCCCCGGCTTGCCCGCGCGCAGGCCGCCGAGTTCGCCGAACGCACCGCGCTGGGTCATCGGCTGCTGTTCTTTCCCGAGGGCACCAGCACCGACGGCCGCAGGGTGCTGCCGTTCAAGCCGACGCTGTTCCAGGCGTTCCTTGACCCGGCGCTGCCCGAGGGGCTGGCGATCCAGCCGGTGACCGTGCGCTACACCGCGCCCTGGGGGCGCGAGCCGCGGTTCTATGGCTGGTGGGGGGACATGGATCTGGGCCCACATCTGCTGGCGGTGCTGGGCCAGTGGCGGCAGGGCAGCGTCACCGTGACCCTGCACGACCCGATCCCGGTCGCCAGCCACGACCGCAAGTCCCTGGCCGCCGCGGCCGAGACCGCGGTGCGCGCGCCCTTCCCCGCCCCAGCCCCCGGC
>JAZIHR010000136.1:0-7965 GCA_036678445.1 Alphaproteobacteria bacterium | reverse complement strand
GCTCGGGCCGGGGGTTTGGTTCTGGTTCCGGCTTGGAGAGGTCCGGAGGCGGCAGCTCGGCCAGCTGCGGCAACGCCGGCAGGCTGCCTGCCAGCCCCGAGGCGGGGGCGCCAATACCCGCCGCAGGTTCAGGCGGCAGCAGTTCGATGACCGTGACCGCAGGCGGCACCGGCATCGGCTTGGGGCGCCGCGCCAGGGTGGTGGCGCCGACCAGATGCGCGCCCAGCACCAGCACGGCGGCGGCGAACCACCAGCCCGGGCGGCCCGCCCCCGTCACGGCGCCGGCACCGTTTCCAGGCCGACCAGCCCGATGCGCCCCCAGCCCGCGTCGCGGATGCGGTTCATCAACGCCATCAGTTCGCCATATTCGACGTGGCGGTCGGCGCGCAGGTAGATTCGCGTTTCAGGGTCGCCGCCGGTGGCGTTGGCCAGCGCCTCGGGCAGCGCCCCGGCGTCGATCTCGGTCTCGGCCAGTGCGATGCGCCCGTCGGCCCGCAGGGTGACATGGACCGGCTGGTCGGGGCGTGGCGTCGCCGCCGCGGTCGAGGCCGGCAGGTCCACGTTCACGTTCACCGTCGCCAGCGGGGCCGCGACCATGAAGATGATCAGCAGCACCAGCATCACGTCGATAAAGGGGGTGACGTTGATTTCCGACAGCTCGTCGGGCGGATCGTCGGGGCCCGGACCCATGTCACAGTCCCCGCGTGGCGTGGTCGAGCTCGCGGCTGAGCAGCCGTTCGATCATCGCGCCGCTGTCGCGCAGCCGCGCGCGGTGGGATGCGATGGCGCGCGCGCACAGGTTGTAGACGATCACCGCCGGGATCGCCGCGACCAGCCCCAGCGCGGTGGCCAGCAGCGCCTCGGCGATGCCGGGGGCGACGACGGCCAGGTTGGTGGTCTGCGTGCGCGAGATGCCGACGAATGCGTTCATGATGCCCCAGACGGTGCCGAACAGCCCGACAAAGGGCGCGGTCGCGCCGATGGTGGCCAGCAACCCGGTGCCGGTGGCCAGTTGCCGTCCCGCCGCCGCCTCGGTCCGGGCGAGGGTCGAGGCCACGCGTTCCTTCACCCCCTGCACGGGCACGCCGGGCAGGTCGGGACGGGCGGCCACCAGTTCCCGGCCCGCCGCCCGCAGCATCCGCGCCACCGGGTCGCGCCGCCCCGCCAGCCGCCCCGCCGCGGCGGCCAGCGTCCCGGCGCCGGCGATCCGCCCGTGGCTGACCGCCGCCGCGCGCGAGGCCGCGACGATCTCGACCAGCTTGAACAGCGCCACCGTCCAGGTCGCGACCGAGGCCGCCCCCAGCCCGATCATCACCGCCTTGACCACGGTATCGGCGGCCATGAACATTCCCCACGGGGACAGGTCATGAGGCAGCGTATCGGCGGGAAGAAAGTCCGCGCCCTGCCCGAGGGCGGGCGTGGCGGCCGCCACGGCGCAGGCGGCAAGGGCTGAAAGGCGGCGGTTCATGTCGGTCTCCGTGGCGCTGTGGTCTGGGGCGGGCAGCCCCGGCCGGCGACCTTCCCGGCTGGGGGTGTCGTCCGCGGCTTGCATCTTTTCCGGGGAACGGGGCGCAGGTGGCCGCGTCCCGCCACCCGGGCGTCGCTTCCCGCCCCGTGGTAATTGACGCCGGCCCGGCTTTCCAGACCGGACACCGGATCATCCCGCCGGGACCGGGGCGCGTCATGTGCCGGCGGTTGCCGCAGGCGAAAGAAGGCAGGCATCGCGCAGAAAGCAGAAAGACCGGCCGCCCGACGATAGCGTGGCTGCGCGCGGCAGCGGGGCGTGCAACCGGCAACAGGTCGGCGGCGGTGACCGGGCGATTCGGTTCCTGCCGCGCAGGGGACAACGCAGGCTTTCAGGCCGTGAATCGGCCCTGGGCCGCCCCGCCACGAGCTGCGGCATCGCGGCCCTGATACGGGCGTGGTGCTGGCTCCGTGCCCGGGCAGGGGGCGACCCGGGATGGTTGCCGATCAGTAATCTTCGTCCTGGTCGGCGCGGGTCAGGTAAAGATGCGGCAGGATCTCGTCGATGCGCTGCATTTCCTTGGGGTCGTGGAAGGAAACCTGCGCCGGGCGGGTCGGTTTGCTGCGGGAAAACCCTGCCGCCTGCGCCGCCTCGGCCAGCGCGGGGGTCCTGACGCAGCCGAAAACCGCGACTTCGGCCCCCAACGCATGCAGCCGCTGCTGCGCGGCGCGCAGCAGCAGGGCAAGCTCTCGCGGGTCGTCGTCGATGGTCAGGATGTCGGTCACCTGTCCCGTGGCGCGCTTGGGGTCGATGGCATGGCCGACGGCGACATAGCCGCGCAGCTCGCCATCCCGGCGCAGTTGCAGCACATCGTAGTCCTGCAACGGCATGTCGCGGAACCGCCAGTTCATGAAAGCGGCGTCGCGGATCTGGATGAAGAGGTGGTTCGCCGCGGCCTTGCGCCAGAATTCGTCGTGCTCGGCGCCGAATTCGCCGGCATCAGAGATGGTTTCCCCCCGCGCCAGCCGGGGGCCGCGCCAGGCGGAAACCTCGCGCCAGGCCGACCACAGCGCATCGCCCAGCCCGGCCAGCGGAGCGGCGGCCGGCTTGCGCCGGGCCACCGCGCTGCCCGCCCGCAGGGGCGCGAACATCTGGACGCGCTCGGCGTTGCGGGCGCCGTATTTCTCGTTCACCCGGGCAAGCTGGTCGCCGATCGGGATACCGATGCCCGACACCTTGTAGAACTCCTTGATCAGGCTGATGCCGAGACCGCGGATCTTCGGGTCGATATTGGTGCCGTAGGGCGGGTGCAGATACCAGGTTTCCCCGCGGATCGTATAGGCGGTGACGCCCCGGATCGCCCCGCCGACGAACTGGTCCCCATGCCAGGCCGACAGCACCGTCACCCGGGGCGCGTCGGGGCCAAGCGGCGGGTTGAACAACCAGTCCCAGCAGCGATCCTTGCGAGAGACCGCCGTCGCGTCAAAGGTCTTGGCCATTTCCGCAAGGAACTGTTCGCGGATCTCGGGGCCGCGGGGTTCGATCCTGATTGCCATTCCGGTTCCCTTTCCCTTTACGCCGTCACATCCTTGCGGGCCAGGACCGCGGCGAATGCCCGTTCATAGGCGGCCACCGCCCGGGCCACGCCGAAATCCGCGGCGATCCTGCGGGCCGCGGCCACGTGGTCGCGCCTTCGGCTCCGGTCCGCCGCAAGCTGCGCCATTGCCGCGGCGATCGCGGCGGGGGTGTCGGTTTCGACCAGGCACCCCGCCCGCCCCCCTTGCAGCAAGAGCCGCGGCCCGAACGGGCAGTCGACGCTGACCACCGGCACCCCGGCCGCCATCGCCTCGACCAGGGCATTGCCGAAGCCCTCGCGTTCCGAGGTGCAGACGAACAGGTCGTATTCCGCCAACCGCACGGGCACGTCATCGACATAGCCCGCAAAGGCGACCGAAGTTCCAAGCCCCAGCCCGGCGGCAAAGCGTTCCAGCGCCGGGCGTTCCGGGCCATCGCCGAACAGCGTCAGCGTGGCGGCGGGGTAGCGGGCGCGAAACCCGGCAAAGGCAGCGATCAGCAGGTCAAAGCGCTTGACCGCCGCCAGCCGCCCGACGCTGACGACCCGCAGCGCAACGGCGGGCGAGTCGCGCGGCGGCGCCAGCGTTTCGACCACCGGGTTCGGCAGGCAACGGAACGGCGGCGCCGCCGGTCCCAGGAAACGCGCCGCTTCCCGGCCGATGTCATCCAGCGGCGCCACCATCAGGTCGGCCAGCGGATAGGCCAGCCGGATCGCCGCCCGGCGCAGCGCCAGCCACTTGGCCCGGCTGAGGCTGAAGTCGAGCGGCGTGTGTTCGCCGATCACCACCCGGGTGCGCCCGCCCGTCAGCCGGGCGGCGGCGACGGCATAGAGGTTGGTCGCGTTGGTCGCGCTATAAAGCAGGTCGATCCGTTCGCGGCGCAGCAGCCGCGCCAGCCCGGTCACGCAGCCGGGGGGGCGGGGGTGGCGCAGCGCGGTCACCGGCACGTCCTCGGGCAGCAGCGCCAGATAGTCGCCGTCGCGGCGTTGCAGGATCAGCAGCGGCTGGAACCGCGTCCGGTCCAGGTGGCGCAGCAGCTCCAGCACCACCCGCTCGGCGCCGCCGTGGCGCAGGTGGGGCAGGAAGAAACCGATGCGCGCCGGGCTGCTCATTCCCGCACCGGGCGCCAGGTGACGCTTTTATGGCCGCGGTAATAGCGCAGGATGCCGCGCAGCATCGCCGCATGGGTAAAGATGAAGAACGCGGCCAGCCCGGCGGGCTTGAACCGCCGCAGCGCCGGGAACGCGATGGCGGCCAGCCCCAGCCCATAGAACAGCAACTGCGCCGCCGCGGTCAGCCCATAGAACCAGCCATGCCCGATTAGCGCCAGGTTGGACAGCAGCAGCGCGATCAGGAACAGCGGGTTCAGCCGCCGCACCAGCTTGTGCGAAAACAGCTGCCAGCCATACCAGCCGGTGCGCCACGGGTTCATCAGCGCCCGGTGCACCATCAGCGCCCGCCAGCCACGCTCGGTCGAGCGGGTGCGGCGGCCCATCTCGCGGCCCAGCCGTTCGCCGACCGGCTCGGAGGTGGTGGCGCGGGGCTCGAACACCAGCCGCCGGCCGGCCGCCACCGCGTTGACCGACATCAGGAAATCATCGGCGCAGCCCGGGATCAGCGGGCGCGTCAGCTCGCGCCTTATCGCATAGATCGACCCCTGCGCCGAAACCGTCCCCCCCAGCCGCGATTCCGCCGCCTTGATCGCCTGGTCATAGCGCCAATACAGCCCCTCGGCCTGCCCGGTCGGGCCTGCGCGGTGCGAGGGCACGGTGATCCGGCCGCAGACGCCGCCGACCTGCGGGTCGCCGAAATGCCGCGCCAAGGCCAGCAGCGATCCGGGCCGCAGCAGGCTGTTGGCATCCGAGAACACCACAACTTCGCCCCGGCAATGTTGCAGCCCCAGGTTGATCGCGGCGGCCTTGCCCTGATGGCCGGGCAGTTCGAACACCTGCACGCGCGGGTCCACGACGCGGCGGGCCAGCGCGGCGGTGCCGTCGGTCGAACCGTCCGAGACCACGATCACCTCGACCGCGTGGGGGCCAGAGTCCTGCGCCAGCGTGTCGCGGATCTTGGCCTCGATATGCGCGGCCTCATCATGCGCGGCGATCAGGAAGCTGAAGGTGATCGGTTGCGCGGGCGGCACTGGCGGCCGCGACGGCGCCAGCCGCGCCAGCGCCATCACCAGCAGCCCGTAGCCCGCGATGCTGTAGGCCAGCGCCGCGGCGGACAGCCAGAAAACCCAGGTCATGCGGGCTCCTCCTCTTGCATCGCGCGCAGCAGGGCCGCGGCGTTGTCCTCGATCAGATAGGTGGCGCGCACCCGCTCGCGCCCAGCCTGCGCGATGGCGGCGGCGTGCGGCCAGTCGGTGCGGATCGCGGCCAGCGCATCTGCGATGGCGGCGGCGTCGCCGGGTTCGGTCAGCCAGCCGGTCACCCCGTGCTCGACCAGTTCGGGGATGCCCGACAGGGCCGAGGCGACCACGGGGCGGGCGTGGGCCAGCGCCTCCATCGCGACGACGGGGATGCCCTCGGCCCGGCCCTTGCGGCCGACGACCGAGGGCACCACCACCACATGCGCCCAGCGATAGGCGGCGCGCACGGCCTCGGCATCCGCGGGGCCGTCGAAGCTGACCACGCCCCCCAGCCCGGCGTCCGCCACCGCCTGCCGCAACGCCGGTTCCAGATCGCCGCGCCCGATGATCCGGGCGCGCAGCGGCGCCCCGGGGGCCAGCCGGGCCAGTGCCGCGATCAGATGGGCCACGCCCTTTTTCTCGATCAGAGAGCCGACATACAGCACGTTCAGCGGCCCGTCCCCGACCGGCGGCGGGCCGGGCGCGTCCAGCAGCTCGCGCGGCACGCCGCAGGGGATCAGCCGCAGCCGCTCCATCGGAAAGCCGGGCACGTTGCGGCGCAGCCAGTCGATGTTGTAGCGGCTGATGGTGCGGACGAAACGCGCCTCGGCCGCCTTGTCGGCCAGCAGCGCCTGCGACACGAAGATGTCGTTGGCGTGGGCCGAAAAGCTGAACGGGATGCCCGAGACCCTTGCCGCGATCATCGCCACGGTGGCGGGAAAGCCGGCGAACTCGGCATGGATATGGTCGATGCCTTGCGCGCGGCACCAATGCCCCAGCGCGACGGCCTTGGGCAGCACCGCAAAGCTGCGCAGGCCGCGGCGGGGTTCGGCCCGGTGGGCGCGGGCGATCTGCGCCCACAGCCGCGCCTGCGCACCCGGGCGGCGCAGGGTTTCAGCCACCAGCGCGCCAAGGCTGCGCGGAGACAGGAAGCCCAGGCCAAAAGCGGTGCGCGCGGTGTCGCGGGCGAAATCATGGACCAGCTCGTCCGCAAAGAACGCCTTGGCGTAGAACAGCGTCACCTGATGCCCGGCGCGGCGGTATTCCGCGATGTTGCGATAGACGAAGGTCTCGGTCAGCTTGGGAAACTCGCTGACGATGACAAGGATCTTCATCGCTCAAGCTCCTGCCGGTTCACGCGCGCCAGCGCGGCGGCAAGCCCGCTGAGCACCCAGGTGTATTTGGTGTATTCGTTGGGCAGGAACAGGCTGGCGATCAGATAGGCGCCGAACCCCAGCCCCAGCGCCAGCGCCCAGATCCGCATGGTTTCGCTGGCGGGGTTGCGCCGGACCCGGCGCAGCGCGGCCAGCGAAGCCCCCAGCATCCCGTAGAACGCCGCCGCCCCCGCGATGCCGTACTGGGTCAGCACCGACAGATACATGTTGTGCAACTCGCGCCCCAGCAGGGTGCGGCCGGGGTAATAGCGGAACTCGGGGTCGGCGAAGCGTTCGGCGAAATTGCCCGGGCCGATGCCGAACAGGGGGCTTTCGGCGAACAGCCGCAGCCCGATCAGGTTGTAGCTGAGCCGCCGCCCCAGCGTCCAGTCGCCGCCCGCCCCGAAGATCGTGCCCAGCCGTTTCCAGTATTCCGTGGGAACGAAGGGCAGGGCGGCCAGCCCGGCGATCAGGACGCCGGCTGCCGCCAGCGGCGCCATGCGCGCGTTGCGGTGTCGCCAGGCCAGGCAGGCCACCGCCACCGCATAGGCAATCGCGGCCGAGCGCGCAAAGGACATGA
Organism: Alphaproteobacteria bacterium; assembly: GCA_036678445.1. GTDB lineage: Bacteria > Pseudomonadota > Alphaproteobacteria > Rhodobacterales > Rhodobacteraceae > Paracoccus. The sequence continues at coordinate 842 of JAZIHR010000136.1, read as the reverse complement.
CCAGCGCCGCCGTTCCCAGCGCCGCCATCCCCAGCATCGCCCCCCGCAGCCGCGGGGTTTCCACCCCGTGCACCAGCGCCATCACCACCCCCACCAGCAACATCGAGGCCGCCGTGGTCGGGTTCTGGTCCGAGGCCCCGGACGAGCGCACGAAACCTTCCGCCGACTGCGCGGTGGTCGCCGCCTCGGAGGTGGCCAGCAGATGCGTGCCCAGCAGCATGTCGGTCATCAGGATCAGCGCCGAAACCAGCGAGCTGGCGATCAGTATCCACATCATCGCGCCCAGCCGCCGCGGGGTGTCGACCAGCGCCACCACCAGCAGCAGCAGGGCGATCAGGCTGGCCAGCTTGCGCATCTCGGCCAGCGCCACGGCGCGGTCGTCCGCCAGCAGGAAGGACACCGTGCCCAGCAGCCCGAACAGCAGCGCGCATGTCACCACCGGGTCGCGCAGCGCGCTGGCGATCCAGTCGCGCCGCCGCGCCGCGGTCAGCAGCACCGCCGCCAGCGTCGCCGCGGTCAGCGCCTTGAACCCCGACAGCGGCAGGAACCCGAACAGCAGCGTGTCAAGGCTGTCCAGGTGGCCAAGGAACACCAGCGCCGCGGCCCCCAGGAACGGCTGCGCCAGCAGCACCACCGCGCCGATCAGCACCAGCGGCACCCCCAGCGCCAGCACCGGAGATGCCGCCACCGCCATCGCCAGCGTCGACAGCGCTGCCGCCATCGCGGCCCCGGCGACCGCCAACCCCTGCCCCAGATGCCGCCGTGCCCCGGTCATTCATGCACCCCCGGTGCCGGGTAGCGCCGCCGCCGGATCAGCGAGGCCGCCATCATCACCGGCGCCC
>JAZIHR010000135.1:0-8052 GCA_036678445.1 Alphaproteobacteria bacterium | reverse complement strand
TTGCCGTCCACCCAGACCCCGGCGGGCGGGCCGCCGCCGGCGGGGCGGGGGCGGTGGACGCCAAGCCGCGCATGGCGCGGATCGTTGCGGAACAGGCTTTTGTATTGGCTGGCCCGCAGCGGCCACAGCAGGGTTTCGGGGCCGCAGCGGGTGAACTGTTCCATCACCAGCCCCGGCTCGAACCGCAGCCGGCCGCCGCTGCCGAACATCCGCCATGGCACCGCAAAGCCGTCGGCCGTGGGCACGGCGGCGAACAGGTCGTCCAGCCGGCCGGCGCCGGGGTGGATCACCAGGAATTCATCCACGTCCGCGACCATGATCCATTCGGCCAGCTGCGCCAGCGGATGCGCCCGCGCCCGGGTCAGCGCCTGCCACTGGATGGCCTTTTGCCCCTCGCGCGGGTTGGGCAGGTGGGTGATGATCCCCAGCTCTGCCAGCCGGTCCAGCATCGCGTCGGTGCCATCGACACAGTCATTGGAAAAGATCAGGAAATCGGTGAAACCGATGGCGCGATGATAGGCGATCCATTCCAGCAGGAACGGCGCCTCGTCGCGCATGGTGGTGATCATCAGCCGCATCAAGGCCCCGCCTGCTGTGCAACGGGCGGCCTCGCCCGGACGATAGCCCGTAGAATACAGGGTATAATCTGCTAAGAGAACGCCTGATTACGAGTCGCGGAGCGTTCACGATGAAGATTGCGGTTGCCGGTCTGGGTTATGTCGGCCTGTCCCTTGCGGTTTTGCTGGCGCAAGCCAATACCGTGCTTGCGCTGGATGTCAGCCCCGCGCGGGTCGATCTGGTGAACGAGGGTCGCTCGCCCATCGAGGACCCCGACATCGCCGCGTTCCTGGCGGGGCGCAAGCTGGACCTGACCGCGACGCTGGACCCGGTGCAGGCCTTTTCGGGTGCCGATTACGTCATCGTGGCCACGCCGACGAACTACGACCCCCGCACCAACCGTTTCGATACCTCCAGCGTCGAGCAGGTGATCGCGCAGGTCCGCCGCATCGCGCCGCAGGCGATCGTCGTGGTGAAATCCACCGTTCCCGTCGGCTTTACCCAGCGGATGCGCGAAAAACATGGCTGGGACGGCATCGTCTTTTCGCCCGAGTTCCTGCGCGAGGGGCGGGCGCTCTACGACAACCTGCACCCCTCGCGGATCGTGGTGGGCGACACCACCCCGCAGGCGCGGCGCTTTGCCGAGCTGCTGCTGGCGGGGGCGCTCGAAAAGGACGTGCCGGTGCAGTTCACCGGCCCGACCGAGGCCGAGGCGATCAAGCTGTTTTCCAACACCTTCCTGGCCATGCGGGTGGCGTTCTTCAACGAGCTGGACAGCTTTGCGCTGAACAACGGGCTGGACGCGCGCCAGATCATCGAGGGCATGTGCCTCGACCCGCGGATCGGGGCGCATTACAACAACCCCAGCTTCGGCTACGGCGGCTATTGCCTGCCCAAGGACACCAAGCAACTGCTGGCGAACTACGCCACCGTGCCGCAGAACCTGATCGCGGCGGTGGTGGAATCGAACCGCACCCGCAAGGACGTGATCGCCGACCAGATCGTCGCGCGGGCGCCAAAGACCGTCGGCGTCTATCGGCTGGTGATGAAGGCGGGGTCCGACAATTTCCGCGACAGTTCGGTGCAGGGGATCATGAAGCGGATCAAGGCCAAGGGGATTCCCGTGATCGTCTATGAACCCGTGCTGGACGAGTCGCATTTCTTCAACTCGCCCGTCATTGCCGACCTGGCCGAGTTCAAGGACCGCGCCGACCTGATCATCGCCAACCGCATGACTGATGACCTTGCCGACGTGGCCGGCAAGGTGTTCACCCGCGACCTGTTCGGGAACGACTGATGCGCACGATCCTTGTCACCGGCGCGGCCGGCTTCATCGGGTTCCACCTGTCGCGGCTTTTGCTGGCCGAGGGCTGGCGCGTGGTCGGGGTGGACAACCACAACGACTATTACGACCCCGCGCTGAAAGCCGCGCGCGAGGCGCAGTTGCTGGCCGACCCCAACTACCGCGCGGTGCGCGGCGCGGTCGAGGACCCCGGGCTGCTGATGGACCTGTTCGCGGCCGAGCGCCCCGAGGCCGTGGTCCACCTGGCCGCGCAGGCCGGCGTGCGCTATTCGATCGAGAACCCCCGCGCCTATGTGCAGGCCAATCTGCTGGGCACGTTCGAGCTGCTGGAAGCCGCCCGCGCCCACCCTCCGCGCCACATGCTGCTGGCCTCGACCAGCAGCGTCTACGGCGCCAACACCGAGATGCCCTATCGTGAGACCGACAAGGCCGACAGCCAGATGTCGTTCTATGCCGCCACCAAGAAATCGAACGAGGCGATGGCGCATTCCTATGCGCATCTGTTCGGGCTGCCGGTGACGATGTTCCGCTTTTTCACCGTCTACGGGCCATGGGGGCGACCCGACATGGCGCCCTATCTGTTCACCAGCGCGATCTTTGACGGCCGCCCGATCAAGGTGTTCAACCACGGCGACATGATGCGCGACTTTACCTTTGTCGCCGACCTGGTGCGCGCGATCCGGCTGCTGGTCGACGCGGTGCCGGGGGCCGAGCGGGCAGGGGACTTCGACAGCCTGTCCCCGGTCGCGCCCTTCCGGGTAGTCAATATCGGCAATGGCGCGCCGGTGCCGCTGCTGGATTTCATCGCCGCGATCGAAACCGCCGCCGGCCGCGAGGCGCTGCGCGAGATGCTGCCGATGCAGCCCGGCGACGTGCCCGCGACCTGGGCCGACACCACGCTGTTGCAGGCTCTGTCGGGCTACGCGCCGCAGACCGGGGTGGCCGAGGGCGTTGCCGCCTATGTGGCGTGGTTCCGCGACTATTACGGGGTGGGCGCTTAGGTTGCGCTGCCAGAGCGGGGGGTCTCACCCTCGCGGCCTTCCTCGCTGGAAACAGTCCATCGGACTGTTTTCCGGGCGCGCGGAACCCCAGAGGATATTTCCGGCAAGATGAAAGAGCCAAGGCAGGTCAGCCGTGTGCGCGGCCGACATCGGCGGGGGCGTGCGAGACCGACTTGATGACCGCGGTCAGCGCTTCGCCCGGCGCGACACCCAATTGCGCGGCCGAGCGGCGGGTGATGCGCGACAGCACCGGCCCGGCGGGGGTGGACAGCCGCACCAGCACCTGCGCCCCCTGATCGGTCAGCGATTCCACCGTTCCGGGCAGGATGTTCAGCGCCGATATGCCCTGCGGCCGGCCTCGCGCCAGCATCACGTCGGGGGCGGCGATCCGCAGCCGCAGCCTTGCGCCCGGCGGGGCGGCAAGGCTGGGCAGGAACAGCGGCATTCCCGCGGCAGAAAGCTCGGTCACGCCGTCGTCGTGGTGGCGGATGACTTCGGCCTCGATCATCGCGCCGGCCTCGCGGCCCGGGCCGGCGGTTGCCGGATCGGCCAGCACCTCGGCGGCCGGGCCGAGGCGGGTGACGCGGCCCGCGGCCATCATCACCACCGTGGTGGCGATGCGCGCGACCTCGGCCGGCGAATGGCTGACATAAAGCATCGGCACGCCCCATTCATCGCGCAGCCGTTCTAGATAGGGCAGGATCTCGCCCTTGCGGTCGTCGTCCAGCGCCGACAGCGGCTCGTCGGCAAGGATCAGCCGTGGCTCGGCCAGCAGCGCGCGGCCGATGGCGACGCGCTGGCGTTCGCCCCCCGACAGCGTGACCGGGGCGCGGTCGAGCAGGGCGCCGATGCCCAGCATCTCGACCACCGCGGCCTCGGGGGTGCGCCGGGTCCGCGCGGGGGCGAACCAGCGGCCATAGCGCAGGTTCTGGCGCACGCTCAGATGCGGGAACAGCCGCCCGTCCTGGAAGATCACCCCCAGCCGGCGGCGGTGAGGCGGCACGAACAGGCGCTGCGCGGTGTCGGTCAGCACCGTGCCATCCACCGCGACCCGCCCCGTATCGGGGCGCAGCAGCCCGGCGACCGCGTTCAGCACCGTGGATTTGCCCGACCCCGACGGCCCGAACAGCACCGTGACCCCGCTGGGCGCGTCGAAGGCCACGTCCAGGGTGAAATCCGCCAGCCGGTGGCGCAGGGCGATCGAAACGCTCATCTTCCCTGCACCCGCCGCGCGGCCCGCCGGGCCAGCGCCTCGGACGCGACCAGCGCGGTCATCGCCACCGCCACCGACACCAGCGCCAGCCGCGCCGCCGGGCCTTCGCCCCCCGGCACTTGCAGAAAGCTGTAGATGGCCGAGGGCAGGGTCTGGGTTTCCCCCGGGATGTTCGAGACAAAGGTGATGGTGGCGCCGAATTCACCCATCGCCTTGGCGAAGGCGAGGATGGCGCCCGCGATCACCCCGGGCAGGATCAGCGGCAGCGTGACCGTGGCCCAGACCCAGGCGCGCGAGGCGCCAAGCGAGCCCGCCGCCTGTTCCAGCCTTGGGTCCACGGCCTCGACCGACAGGCGGATGGCGCGGACCATCAGCGGGAACGCCATCACCGCCGCCGCGACCACCGCGCCGGTCCAGCGGAATGCAAAGACGATGCCGAACCACTGGTCGAGATACTGCCCGACCCAGCCGCGCCGGCCCAGCGTCAGCAGCAGCACATAACCGGTCACCACCGGCGGCAGCACCAGCGGCAGGTGCACCAGCCCGTTCAGCAGCCCGTGGCCCGGGAACCGCCAGCGGGCCAGCGCATGGGCGACCAGCAGCGCCGGCGGCAGGCTGACCAGCGTCGCCCAGAACGCCACGCGCAGCGACAGGCGCAGCGCGTCCCATTCGGCGGGCGACAACCAGTCGGGCATCAGTTCAGGACTGTGAAGCCCTGCGCCGCGAAGATTTCGTCGGAGCCGGGGGCGCTCAGCATTTCCAGAAAGGCGCGGTCGGCCTCGTCGGCGGCATTCTTCAGCAGGGCGACGGGGTAGACGACGGGTTCATGCGAATCGGCGGGGAAGGTGCCGACGACATGGACCTTGGGTTCGGCCGCGGCATCGGTGGCATAGACGATGCCATAGGGGGCCTCGCCCGTGGCCACCAGCGCCAGCGCGGCGCGGACGTTGTCGGCCTGCGCGACCGAGGGCGCCACCGCGTCCCATTCGCCCAGGCTCGTCAGTGCCGCCTTGCCGTATTGCCCGGCCGGGACCGAATCGACCAGCGCCATGGCCAGCTTGCCGCCGTCCAGCATCGCCGCCAGGTCGAAGCCCGGCGCCGGGGTCACCTGCGGCGCGTCCGCGTCATGGGCGACCAGCACCAGCGTGTTGCCCAGCAGGTCGGCGCGGGTGCCCTCGACCACCTCGCCGCCCTTTTCGACCTCGTCCATCCACTGCTCCGAGGCCGAGATGAAGATATCCGCCGGCGCCCCGTCCAGGATCTGCTTGGCCAGCGCGTTCGAGCCGGCATAGCTGATCGCCACGCTATGGCCGGTTTCGCCTTGGAACGCCTCGGCAATGGGGTCCAGCGCGGTTTTCATCGAGGCGGCGGCGAACACCACCACCTCGTCGGCAGCCGCGGGCAGGGCCAGCGCGGCAGCCAGCAGCGGCGCGGCAACGGTGGCGGTAAGGACGCGGGTCAGGCGAGGCATGGCGGTCTCCGATGGATATGTTCCGTCGAACATAGCCGACATGGCGCCGTGCTCAACCGTTATTTCCGGCAGGGGCGTTCGCCAGCATCCCGCGCAGAGTCGCCAGCCGCTCGGCGTTTACCTCGGTCGCGGCGGCTTCGATTTCCCGGAACAGGGCCAGCACCTGTCGTCCGGCCTCGGTCAGCGTGGCGCCGCCACCGCCCGCGCCGCCGCGCGCGCTTTCGACCAGCGGGGTCTGGAACATCCCGTTCAGCGCCTCGACCAGCATCCAGGCGCGCTTGTAGCTCATTCCCATTTCGCGCCCCGCAGCCGAGATCGAGCCGGTGCGCGCGATCCCTTCCAGCAGGGCGACCTTGCCGGGGCCGATCATGTCCGATGCCGAGAAGAACAGGCGGATGAAGAATTCGGGGCGCAGATGCGGGGTGCTGGTCATGGACGCAGAATCGGCGATGATGCGCGCCGGGGCAAGCCCGCACTGACGCCCGGGCCACGCCGTTCCCGGCTTTGCGCAGGTCCGGCCGGACGCGGGGTTTCCCGGTTCGCGGATACCGCGCAGGGGGGAGTTTACTTTCCCGTCCGCAGCGGCTGTTCTGCGCGGCGTTCCAATCTGCCGGGTGGGCCGATGATCTACCGACTTGCCACGGGTCTTGCCGGCCCCGCGTTGCGGGCGGCGGCGCCGCTGGCCGGCGGCCTGCTGCGCGAGCGGCTGGCGCTGGCCACGCCCGCGCTGCCTCGGGGCGCGATCTGGGTCCACGCCGCCAGCGTCGGAGAGCTGAATTCCGCCCGCGCCGTCATCGAGTCGCTGGCCGCGCATCACGCGGTGGTGGTGACGACGAACTCGGTCACCGGGCGGGCGGTGGCGCTGGGCTGGGGGTTGCCTGCGCATCTGGCGCCGCTGGACGTGCCGGGGGCGGTGCGGCGGTTTCTGGACGCGGTGCGGCCGGCGCTGATGGTGACGGTGGAAAACGAGATCTGGCCCAATCGCGCTGCCGAGGCCCGCCGCCGCGCCATTCCGCAAGCGGTGATCGGGGCGCGGATGTCGGAACGTTCCGCCAGGGGCTGGGCGCGGGCGCGGGGGCTGATCGGGCCGGTGCTGGCCGGGCTGGACCTGCTGTCGGCGCAGGACGAGGGGACTGAGGCCCGGCTGCGCGCGCTGGGCCTGCCGCAGGCGGCGCTGGCGGGGCGGCTGAACCTCAAGCTGCTGGGACCGGCGGCGATGCGCCCGCCCCCCGAAAGCGCGGCGCGGGACCGGCTGTGGCTGGCGGCCTCGACCCACCCCGGCGAGGAACGGGTGGTGCTGGCCGCCCATGCCGCGCTGGCGGCGCGTATGCCGGGGCTGCGGCTGATCCTTGCCCCTCGCCACCCGCGCCGCGCCGACGAGGTGGCGGCGCTGGCGGTTGCCGCCGGGTTCGCGCCGGAACGGCTGGGCGCGCGCGAGGTGGCGGCGGCGGGCGCGCCGGCGCTGCTGCTGATCGACCGGCTGGGCGCGCTGGGCGGCGCCTATGCCGCCGCCGGAACCTGCCTGACCGGAGGGTCGCTGGCCGATCACGGCGGCCATACCCCGTGGGAACCGGCGGCGTTCCGCTGCGCGCTGCTGCACGGCCCCCATGTGGCCAATTTCCGCGCCGATTATGCGCTGCTGGATGCCGAGGGCGCGGCGCGGCTGGTGACGGCCGAGACGCTGGCCCGGCGGCTTGAGGCGATCCTGTCCGACCCGGGGCGCCGCCGCGCCATGGGACAGGCGGCGCGGCGTGCGCTGGACACGGCCGCCCCCGACCCGGCGCCGCTGGTGGCGCGGCTGCTGGCGCTGGCCGGGGGGCAGGGGGCCTCGGGTGCCGGCTCCGATCCGCGCCGCCCGAACCCGCTTGCACGGCGCGGCCGCAATTCCGATATTCATGGTCCGGCAGGAGGCCACGAATGATCCGTTACGCGCTGCGCTGCGACAAAGGGCATGATTTCGACAGCTGGTTCCGCTCGGCCGCGGCCTATGACGCGCTGAGCGACGCCGGCCGGATCGGCTGCGCGGTCTGCGGCAGCACCACGGTGCACAAGGCGCCGATGGCGCCTGCCGTCCCCGCCCGCGAGGATGCGCGCGCGCCGTCGCGCGCCGCCGATCCCGGTGAGGGCGCGGCGCGCCCGCTGGACAGCCCCGGCTCGGCCGCCGAGGCGGCGCTGCGCGCCCTGCGCCGGCATGTCGAGGAAAACTCGGCCTATGTCGGCAGCGATTTCGCCACCACCGCGCGCGCCATGCACGCAGGCGATATCCCCGAACGCTCGATCCACGGCGAGGCGCGGCTGGACGAGGCCCGCAAGCTGATCGAGGACGGCATCCCCGTCGCACCGCTGCCCTTCCGCCCGACGCGCAAGCTGTCCTGAACGCGGCCCCGCGCACCCTGTCTCTGCGCACCCGGACCGGGGCGCTGCCCCCGCCCCCCGATACCAGGCAAGAAAGAAGCCGTCGCGACGCAGAAGGCCGCGAAAGGCACGGGACAGGCATGGAAAGGAC
>JAZIHR010000134.1:0-8092 GCA_036678445.1 Alphaproteobacteria bacterium | reverse complement strand
CCGAGCGTGCCCCCGAGCCGGCGGCCGAGCGCCAGCCCCCCCGTGCCGCGCTTGATACCCGCAGCATCGACCAGCGGCTCAGCGATCCGGCCAGCGAATTCACCGCCCCGACCCGCCCGCAGGCCCCGCGCGGCGAGCCGAGCCAGGCAGTGCGTGAACGGCTGGAACGCGCGATCAACCGCGAACCCGCGCGTGACGGCCTGTCCGCCCCGCGCCGCCCCACCACGGCCGAGGCGCCCTCGGCGCAGGGCCGCATGTCGGGGCTGGGCCGGATGCTGAACCGCGTCGCCGGCGCCTCGGCCGAGGCCGAGCGGCCGCGCCCGGAAACCATCGCCGAGCGGGTCAGCGACCGCATGGCCCGCGCCCGTCAGGCGGAAACCGATTTCGACGACCTCGCCTCGCCCGACGCGGCACAGGACAACGTGGAAATCCCGGCTTTCCTGCGCCGCCAGGCGAACTGAGGCCGCGCCCTTTCGTCACATCCCCGTGACGCCGATCACGACGCAAAGGGGCCGCTGTTGCGGCCCTTTTTCGTTTTGGATCAGCGGGGTGGGGGTAAAAATCGCAATGTCTGGGCTACCCCGGCGGCGGATGTTTCAATGAGTCACAAAACGTTAATTGAGGGTGCAGGGGTGGGCGCCTAACTCAGGATCATCGGGATGCAGACGATTGTTCCCGTTGAAAGAATGGACAGGACGATGCAGGCCACTCTTGCAAATCCGGCCCGGTTCACGGGCGTCGGACTCCACTCGGGCAAGCCCGCGCGGCTGGTGATCAACCCGGCCCCGGTCGGGCACGGCATCGTGTTCCGCCGCACCGACCTGGGTGAGGGGGTGCGCATTCCGGCGCTGTGGGATCACGTCGAGCCTTCGACGCTGTGCACCCTGCTGCGCGGCAAGGACGGGGCCAGTGTTTCGACCGTCGAACATGTCATGGCGGCGCTGGCCGGAACCGGCGTGCATAACGCGCTGATCGACATCGACGGTCCCGAGGTGCCGATTCTCGACGGGTCCGCCGCGCCGTTCGTGCAGGGCATCCTGCGGGCCGGGCTGCGCTGCTCGCCCGAGCCGCTGCGCGCGATTCGGGTCCTGCGCCCGGTCGAGGTGCATCAGGGCGCCGGTTTCGCCCGGCTGTCGCCCGCCGAACGGTTGCAGATGGATTTCGTGATCGACTTTGCCGATGCCGCGATCGGGCATCAGGAAAAGCGGCTGGATCTGGCGAACGGCGCCTTTGTCCGCGAGTTGATGGATTCGCGCACCTTCTGCCGGCAGGCCGATGTCGATTCGATGCAGGCCAGCGGGCTGGCGCTGGGCGGCACTTATTTCAACGCCGTGGTGGTGGACGGCGACCGGGTGCTGTCGCCCGGCGGGCTGCGCCACCGGGACGAACCCGTGCGCCACAAGATGCTGGACGCGGTGGGCGATCTGGCACTGGCGGGCGCGCCGCTGCTGGCGCGCTACACCGGCAACCGCGCCGGCCACGCGATGACGAACCGCCTGCTGCGCACGCTGTTCTCGACCGAGGGCGCCTGGGAATGGACCGAGCTTTCGCCCGAGGTGCAGCAGCGGATGCTGGGGGCCGGGGTGCCGGGGCTGTGCCCGCCGGCCCTGACCGCGCCCGCCTTGCCCGCCGTCGCCAAGGCCTCCGCCCGCGCCCGCGCGGTCGCCTGAAGCTGCGGCGACACCGGCTGCGTGCCGGATCAATTCCGGCGCGGGCCTTTCTCTGCGACTTGCCCTTTTGCGCGCCCCCATGTTGTGTGATACGAGGGCCTGTCCCCGGTTTCGCACCGGCGACAGGGCCGCATCTCGACGGGACGGACAGAACGAACATGGCATTCAGCAAGACGCGCCTCGTGCTCATGGCAGTCGCGGTGTCCCTTTCGCTTGCGGCCTGCGGCGGGGGTGGCACCCCGGCCAGCAAGGGTGAAGCGCTGGACAACTTCACCGCCGAAGAGATTTACAAGCGCGGCGAATACGCGCTGGAAAACGAGCGCAAGCCCAAGGACGCGGTGCATTACTTCAGCGAGGTCGAGCGGCTTTACCCCTATTCCGAATGGGCCAAGCGCGCGCTGATCATGCAGGCCTATTCCCACCACCGCGCCCGCCAGTACGAAGAGGCCCGCGGCGCCGCGCAGCGGTTCATCGACAACTATCCGGGCGACGAGGATGCGGCCTACGCCAAATACCTGCTCGCCCTGTCCTATTACGACCAGATAGACGACATCGGCCGCGACCAGGGGCTGACCTTCCAGGCGCTTCAGGGCCTGCGCGAGGTGATCGAGGAATATCCCGACACCGAATATGCCCGCTCGGCGGTGCTCAAGTTCGACCTTGCCTTCGACCACCTCGCGGCCAAGGAAATGGAAATCGGCCGCTACTATCTCAAGCGCGGCCATTACACTGCCGCGATCAACCGATTCCGCGTGGTGGTCGAGGAATTCCAGACCACCACCCACACCCCCGAGGCGCTGATGCGGCTGACCGAGGCCTATCTGGCGCTGGGTCTGACCGACGAGGCGCAGACCGCAGGGGCGATTCTGGGCCACAACTTCCGGTCCTCGCCGTTCTATCAGGACGCCTATGCGCAGTTGCGCGGACGGGGGCTGGATGCGACGGCCAAGGGGGACAGCTGGCTGACCCAGGTCTACCGGCAGATGATTCAGGGCAAGTGGCTCTAGCCACCGGGGCCGGGCGCGACTGGGCGAGGGGGCGGATGCTTCGCACGCTGGACATACGCGACATGCTGCTGATCGACCGGCTGTCGCTGGATTTCGCGCCGGGGCTGAACGTGCTGACGGGTGAAACCGGCGCCGGCAAGTCGATCCTGCTGGATTGCCTGGGCTTTGTGCTGGGCTGGCGCGGCCGTGCCGAACTGGTCCGCGCCGGTGCCGCACAGGGCGAGGTCACGGCGGTATTCGACCTGCCCCCCGGCCACCCCGCGCGGGCTGTTCTGGCCGAGGCCGGGATCGAGGCCGGGGACGAACTGATCCTGCGCCGGGTGAACGCCGCCGACGGGCGCAAGACCGGCTGGGTCAACGACCGCCGCGTTTCCGGCGAGGTGCTGCGCGCGTTGTCGGACGCACTGGTGGAACTGCACGGCCAGCATGACGACCGTGGGCTGCTGAATCCGCGCGGCCACCGGCTGCTGCTGGACGCTTTCGGCGGGCTGGACCTTGGCCCGGTGCGCGCCGCATGGGCCGCGCGCCGGCAGGCCGCGGCGGCACTGGCCGAGGCCGAGGCCGCGCTGGAGGCCGCCCGCAAGGAGGAAGACTTCCTGCGCCACGCCGTGGCCGAACTGGAAAAGCTGGACCCGCAACCCGGCGAGGAAGAAACGCTCGACATCGCCCGCCGCGGAATGCAGGCCGCCGAGCGGGTGCGCGGCGACGTGGCGCGTGCCTTGCAGATGCTGGCCGGGGAACCCGCGCAGCCCGGCGCCGAGGGGCTGATCGTCGAGGCCGCGCGCTGGCTGGAAGGCGCGGCCGACAAGATGGGCGACAAATCTGCCGAGGGGCTGGACGAGCCGCTGGCGGCGCTGTCGCGCGCCTCGATCGAACTGGGCGAGGCCACGCGCGCCATCGAGGACGCGCTGGCCGCCATGGATTTCGACCCCGCCACGCTTGAGGCGACCGAGGAACGGCTGTTCGCCCTGCGGGCACTGGCGCGCAAGCATGACGTGCTGGCCGACGACCTTGCCACGCTGGGCGCCGAACTGTCCGCGCGGCTGTCGGCGCTGGATGCGGGCGAGGCGCGGCTGGGCGACCTGCAACGCGAGGTAGCCGAGGCCGATGCCGCCTACGCCGCCGCGGCGGACACGCTGGGCGTAGCCCGGCGTGCGGCGGCCAAGCGGCTCGATGCCGCGATGGCCGCCGAGCTGGCGCCGCTGAAAATGGAACGCGCGGTGTTCCGCACCCTTGTCGCGGACGGCGAACCCGGCCCCGAGGGGCGCGATGCGGTCAGCTTTACCGTGGCCACCAACCCCGGCGCGCCGGCCGGGCCGCTGGACCGCATCGCCTCGGGGGGCGAGCTGTCGCGGTTCCTGCTGGCGCTCAAGGTCTGTCTCGCGCGCGGGGGTGAGCCGCTGGTGATGATCTTCGACGAAATCGACCGCGGCGTCGGCGGCGCGACCGCCGATGCGGTGGGCCGCCGGCTGGCGCGGCTGGCCGAGGGCGCGCAGGTGCTGGTCGTCACCCATTCCCCGCAGGTCGCGGCCTTGGGCGAACTGCACATGCGTGTCGCGAAATCGGTTGCGGACGGCATGACCACTTCTCGCGTGACGGCGCTGGATGCGGACGAGCGGGTCGAGGAAATCGCCCGGATGCTGGCCGGGGAAGAAATCACCCCGGCCGCGCGCGCGGCGGCCGAGGCGCTGCTGGCGGCCGGGCGGCAGGAATAGCGCCCGCCCCGTCGCAGGGGCAACCCGCCACAGGGGTCAGTCGAGAATCGCCTCGACCGCGCGGATCACCGCCAGCACCTTGGCGGTGCCGGCATCCACCCGCACCAGTTGCCCGTCCACGATCGCGTAGCGCTGCCCGTGCGGCGCGCCGGTCAGCCCGTAAAGCCCGGGCTGGCGCACGAGATGGGCGTGGTTCCAGTCCAGGATGCTGCCGGCCCGCAACCGCCTTGCCTGTCCGGGAGGGATGCAGGCCGGGGATTTCCCGGCCAGCCCCGGCGGACAATGCGCCACCGCCGCAGGATAGCGCCGCCAGTCGTCCCGCTTGTCGTGGCGGTGGTCGTGGCCGTGCCGCCGCTCGTCGCGTTCGGCGTGGCGGTGCCGGCGGTCGTGGTGCCCGTCGTGCAGCACATGGGCCTGTGCCGGCTTGGCGCGCTTGCCGGCATGATCATGGCGGTCGGCCGCGGCGGCGCCCGGCAGGCTGAGCGCGACCGAGGCGGCGACAAGGAATGCGACCAGTTTCATCCTGTCTCCCCTCTGCTGTGCCGGGTCAACGCCGCCGCCGCGCCGTGGTTTCCTCAGGCGCTGCCGGTGCCGCGCCCGCGGGCGGAAAGCCGCGGCAGCATGGCCGAAAAATCCATGCCGCGCCCGTCCTCATCCTCGACAAAGCTGGTGTAAAGCGCGGTGGCGAGCTGCCCCATCGGGGTGTCGGCATCGGCGCTTTCGGCCGCCTGCTGCGACAGCCGCAGGTCCTTGAGCATCAGCTCGGCCGCGAAGCCCGGCTTGTAGTCGTTGTCGGCGGGCGATTTCGGCCCCACCCCCGGCGCCGGGCAATAGGCGTTCATCGACCAGCTGTAGCCCGACGAGGTGGACACCACGTCGAACATCTTTTGCCGGTCCAGCCCCAGCTTGTCGGCCAGCGCAAAGGCCTCGCAGGTGGCGATCATGGTTACGCCCAGGATCATGTTGTTGCAGATCTTCGCCGCCTGTCCCGCGCCGGATTCGCCGCAATGGACGGCTTTCTGCCCCATGATGTCGAACAGCGGGCTGACGGTGGCAAAGGCCGCGTCCGAACCGCCGACCATGAAGGTCAGCGTGCCCGCCGCCGCGCCGCCGACCCCGCCGGACACCGGCGCGTCCAGCGCCCCCAGCCCGGCTGCGACGGCCTGTTCGGCGACCGCTCGGGCGCTGTCCACATCGACGGTGGAACAGTCGCACAGCACCGCGCCCGCAGTCATCGCCGGAATCACCTCGGCCGCGACGGCGCGCAGGATCTGCCCGTTGGGCAGCATGGTGATGACGACCTCGGCGCCCGCGGCGGCCTCGGCGGCGCTGGCGGCCGGGGTCACGCCCTCGATCTGTGGGGCGGCCAGGTCGAAACCGGCGACCTGATGCCCGGCGGCGGCCAGGTTGCGGGCCATCGGGCCGCCCATGTTGCCCAGGCCGATAAATCCGATCTTCATGTTCAGTTCTCCCACGACAGGTCTTGGGGGCCAAGAGGGGCCAGCATGGCGGCGACCGCGGCCGGGTCCGCGGGGGCGGACCAGTTCGGGTTGCGGTCCTTGTCGATGATCTGGGCGCGCACGCCTTCGATGAAATCGCTTGATTCGGTGGCGCGATGGGTAAAGCGGTATTCGCGGGTCAGCGAATCCTGCATCCGGGCGTCGTCGCGGGCGGCGCGCACCATCGCCAGCGTCGCGGCCATCGACAGCGGCGAGTTGCGGCGGATGGGCTTGAGCGAATCCTCATCGCCCGCGGTTTCCAGCGCTGCGGTGATCTCGGCCACCGTCTCGGCCTCATAAGCCGACAGGTCGCGGGTGGCGAGCGACGCGGGCGGAGGGGTCCGGCCCTTCAGCTCTGCCACGTTGCCGGTGTCGGCGAGGCGGTCCTTGACGGCCTCCCATTCCGCCTCGGGCAGGTAGAGGTCGGCAAAGCGTGCGTGGATCGCATCGCCCGCGCCCATGCGCGCCCCGGTCAGCCCCAGGTATTCGCCGATGCGGCCCGGCGCATGGGCCAGCAGCCAGGTGCCGCCCACGTCGGGGATCAGCCCGATCCCGGATTCCGGCATTGCCACCTGAGTGCTGTCGCCCACCACCCGGTGGCTGGCATGGCCGCCGATGCCGACGCCGCCGCCCATGACAAAGCCCTGCATGAAGGCGACGATGGGCTTGGGATAGTCGCGGATCGCCGCGTTCATCCGGTATTCGTCGGAAAAGAAGCGCTGCCCGATGCCGTGATCGCCCGCGCGGCCACCGTGGTAGACCGCGGCGATGTCGCCGCCGGCGCAAAAGGCGCGGTCGCCCTCGGCGTCGATGATGACCAGTCTGACGGCGGGGTCGCCCTGCCATTCATCCAGCGCGGCGTGGATTGCGTTGGCCATGTCATGGGTCAGCGCGTTCAGCGCCTGGGGGCGGGTCAGGGTGATGCGGCCGGCGTTGCGGTCGCGGCGGATATGCAGGTCGTTCATCAGCCCCTCTCGGCCAGCATGGCGCGGCTGACGATCAGCCGCATGATTTCGTTGGTGCCTTCCAGGATCTGGTGGACCCGCAGGTCGCGGACGATCTTTTCCACCCCGTAGTCGGCCAGGTAGCCATAACCGCCGTGCAGTTGCAGGCACTGGTTGGCGACCTCAAAGGCGCGGTCGGTCACATACAGCTTGGCCATGGCGCAGAACTTGGTGGCGTCGGGCGCGCCCTGGTCCAGCTTCCACGCGGCCTGCCGCAGGAAGGTGCGGGCGGATTGCAGTGCGACCTCCATCTCGGCCAGGCGGAATTGCAGCGCCTGGAACTGGTCGAGGGTTTTGCCGAAGGCCTTGCGTTCCCCCATGTAGGTCAGGGTGCGGTCCAGCGCGGCCTGCGCGCCGCCCAGGGCGCCGGCGGCGATGTTCAGCCGCCCGCCGTCCAGCCCGGCCATGGCATAGGCAAAGCCGCGGCCTTCCTCGCCCAGCAGGTTCTCGGCCGGGATCACGCAGTCGTCGAACTGCACCAGGCTGGTCGGCTGCGCCTGCCAGCCCATCTTGCGTTCCAGCGCGCCGAAGGACAGGCCGGAGGTGCCGTCCTCGATCACCACGGCGGAAATGCCCTTGGGCCCGTCCTCGCCGGTGCGGACCATGGTGACATAAACATCCGAATAGCTGCCGCCGGAAATGAACGCCTTGGCCCCGTTCAGGCGCCAGCCCTCGTTCGTGCGCTCGGCCCGCGTGCGCAGCGCCGCAGCGTCCGAGCCGCTGCCGGGTTCGGTCAGGCAGTAGGAGAACACCTTTTCCATGCTGCACAGGGCGGGCAGCCAGCGCGCCTTGTCCTCGGGCTTGCCGAACTTGTCGATCATGCCGCCGCACATGTTGTGGATCGACAGGAACGATCCGATCGCGGGGTCGGCCATGGCCAGCGCCTCGAACACCAGCGTCGCGTCAAGCCGCGACAGCCCCGAGCCGCCGTATTCCTCGGACACATACAGCCCGCCGAAGCCAAGCTCGGCGATGCGGGGCCACAGGTCCTTGGGGATGGTGCCCGCGGCCTCCCATTCCGACGAATGGGGCGCGATATGTTCGGCCCCGAAATCGCGTGCCATGTCGAAAATGGCCTGCTGTTCCTCGGTCAGTGCGAAATCCATGCGAGCTCCCCTTCGCGTGTCGTCTTGTGGATGTGGCTGGGCTATTGCCGCAGTGTTGCAGAATGATTGCAGCCTGCCGCGCCGGCAGCGA
>JAZIHR010000133.1:0-8125 GCA_036678445.1 Alphaproteobacteria bacterium | reverse complement strand
GCGCCGGACGCTCCACCGCGATCCACGCGCTTGAGGACATGGGGTTCGAGGCGATCGACAACCTGCCGCTGTCGCTGGTGCCGCGGCTGCTGGACGGCCCGCCCCGCCCGGTGCCGCTGGCGCTGGGGCTGGACGTGCGCAACCGCGACTTTTCGGCCGCGAACCTGATCGACCTGATCGATTCGCTGACCCGCAACCCGGCCTTCCTGCCCGAGGTGCTGTATCTCGACTGCGCCACCGACGTGCTGGTGCGCCGCTATTCCGAAACCCGCCGCCGCCACCCGCTGGCCGGCGACATCCCCCCGGTCGAGGCGATCACCGCGGAGCGCGATCTGCTGGCCCCGGTGCGCGACCGCGCCGATGTGCTGATCGACACGGCCGAGCTGTCCCCCCACGACCTGCGGGCGGAACTGGCGCTGTCCTTCGATGCGCGCGGCGGCGGCCCGGGGCTGTCGGTGTCGCTGCAATCCTTCAGCTACAAGCGCGGGGTGCCGCGGGGGCTGGACTTCATGTTCGACTGCCGCTTCCTGGCCAACCCGCATTGGGACCCCGCGCTGCGCCCGCTGGACGGTCGCGATCCGGCGGTTCAGCATCATGTGACAGCGGATCCGCGGTTCCAGCCCTTCTTTGACAAGCTGCGAGACCTTATTCTTTATGTGCTTCCGGCGCAGGTGGACGAGGGCAAGGCCCATCTGACCATCGGCTTCGGCTGCACCGGCGGGCAACACCGCTCGGTCACTTTGGTCGAGTTGATGGCTGACGACCTTGCCAAAAAACACTGGCAGGTGTCTAAACGACATCGAGAGATAGAGCGACGTTCCCGGGCGCCCCACACGGCAGCTGGTGCCGGCGCGGCAACTCTGTCGGGGGCAGGTCTGGGGGGATCGGGTAAGACCGATCCGTCGTGATGGTGGAACACAGTTGATCGGAATTGTCATCGTTGCACATGGCGGGCTGGCCCGTGAATACCTCGCGGCGGTTGAACATGTCGTCGGCCCTCAGGCCGGCATCGTGGCCGTGACCATCGAAGAGGACCACGACCGCGCCGCCAAGCAGGCCGAAATCTGCGCCGCTGCGAACGCGGTCGATACCGGCGCGGGCGTGGTGATCGTGACCGACCTGTTCGGCGGCTCGCCCTCGAACCTGTCGATGCCGGCCTGCCTGCCGGAACAGCGCCGCATCCTTTACGGGGCCAACCTGCCGCTGCTGGTCAAGCTGGCCAAGTCGCGGCATCTGGACGTGGGGCAGGCGGCGATGCTGGCTTGCGAGGCCGGGCGCAAATACATCGACTGCTACGCCCCCGGTCCCCCGGCACCGCAGGCGCGAAGGGCGGTTTCGTGACGGAATTCAGCCGCGAGTTGCGGATCATCAACGAAAAGGGGCTGCACGCCCGCGCCTCGGCCCGCTTTGTCGAAACGGTCGAGCAATTCGACGCCCGCGCCATCGTCGAAAAGGACGGTGAACGGGTGTCGGGCGATTCGATCATGGGGCTGCTGATGCTGGTTGCCCCCCGCGGCAGCGCGATCCAGGTCACCACCTCGGGGCCGGACGCCGAGGCGCTGATGCAGGCGCTGACCGATCTGGTCGACGGCTATTTCGGCGAAGGCGGCTAGGGCGCCGCGCCCATGGCCCGCGAAAGCTATCACCACGGCAACCTGCGGCAGGCGCTGGTCGACGCGACCGTGGCGCTGATCCAGCAAAAGGGGCCGATGGCCTTTACCCTGGCCGAGGCCGCGCGCCAGGCCGGCGTCAGCGCCGCCGCGCCCTACCGCCATTTCTCGGGCCGCGACCAGTTGCTGGAAGAAGTCGCGCGGCAGGGGTTCCTTGATTTCGCCGCGCGGCTTGAAGCGGCGTTCGACGGCGGCCGCCCTTCGGCGCTGTCGGCGTTCCTGCGGATGGGCGAGGCTTATCTGGGCTTTGCCGCCGCAAGACCCGGGTTCTACATGGCGATGTTCGAATCGGGCCTGTCGATCGCCGGCAACGCCGACCTGGCCGCCGCGGCCGAACGGGCCGAGCTGGCGCTGGTCCGCGCGGCCGAGGCGCTGTTCGCCCGCCTGCCCCCCGGCAGCCGCCCCCCCGTGACAATGGTTGCCAACCATATCTGGGCGCTGTCGCACGGCGTGGTCGAGCTGTTCGGCCGCGGCCGCCCCGGCACTCGCAGCCCCATCGGCGCGGCCGAGATGCTGGAAAGCGGCGTGCTGATCTATCTGCGCGGGCTGGGCGTCATCCCCGAATAAGAACCCGAATAAGAACCCGAATAAAAAAACCGGGGGCCGGGGATTGACGCAGCCTCGCCGCACTCCACATTGTTAATGTGATTAACATTAACATGTCATGGAGCATCCCATGCCCCTTGCTTACCCCCAAACCGCCACCCCGGCCGCGCCGGCCGACGGCTTCGTGCAGTCGGTCAAGCGGGTGCTGATACAGGCCCGCGACTGGCTTGATGCCCGTGGCAAGCCCGCGTGGATCATCGCCATGATCCTGGGCTTCGTCGCTGCCTGGCCCGTCGGGCTTGCCATCCTCGGCTACATGATCTGGAGCAAACGCATGTTCGGACACTGCACCCGCCACCACGCCGGGACCGGCCGTTTCCACCGGGTCGAAAGCACCGGCAACGCCGCCTTCGACGCCTATCGCGACGAAACGATGAAGCGGCTGGAGGACGAACACCGCGCCTTCCGCGACTTCCTGCAAAAGCTGCGCGAGGCCCGCGACAAGGCCGAGTTCGACCAGTTCATGGAAGAACGCCGTCAGGGCTGACGCCCGGCAAGCGCCTGACTTTCGCGGGGTCCGTGCGAACGGACCCCGTTTTCAGTATGGTTTCAGTAAGCGGTGTCGGCGTAGATGCGGGTCAAATCGCCCTGCCATTCGCCGTGATATTTCGCCAGCAGGTCATCGGCCAGCGTCGCGCCGCGCTCCACCCGCTCGCGCAGCACGGTCAGGAAGCCGGCTTCGTCCGCGCCCCCTGCCAGCTGGCCGCGCGCCGCCAGTCCGGCCTCGGCCAGCCGCAGCACCTCGGCCGCCAGATCGCGCAGCCGCAGCCCGTCATGTTCCCCCGCCAGCCCGTCCCGGGCAGCGGCGCGGCGCAGGCCGTCACGCTGGTCGGCGGTCCAGCCGCGGATCAGGTCGCTGGCAGCGTCCAGCGCGCCCTGGTCATAGGTCAGCCCCACCCACAGCGCCGGCAGCGCGTTCAGATGGCTTAGCGGGCCGGCGTCGGCGCCGCGCATCTCGATGTATTTCTTGACCCGCGCCTCGGGGAACACGGTGGTCATGTGGTCGGCCCAGTCCGACAGCGTGGGAATTTCCCCCGGCAGCGCCGGCAGGCGCCCGTTCAGGAAATCGCGGAAACTTTGCCCCAGCGCGTCAATGTATTTCCCGTCGCGAAAGACGAAATACATCGGCACATCAAGCACATAGTCCACCCAGCGTTCATAGCCGAACCCGTCCTCGAACACAAAGGGCAGCAGCCCGGTGCGCGCCGCATCCAGGTTCTGCCAGATATGCGCGCGCCACGACTTCATCCCGTTCACCTGCCCGTCCAGGAACGGAGAGCTGGCGAACAGCGCCGTCGCCACCGGCTGCAACGCCAGCGCCACCCGCAGCTTCTGGACCATGTCGGGCTCGGACGCGAAGTCCAGGTTCACCTGCACCGTGCAGGTCCGATACATCATCTGGGTGCCCAGCGTGCCGACCCGCTGCATATAAGGGGTCATCAGCGCATAGCGGCCCTTGGGCATCATCGGCATCTGGTCCTGCCGCCAGATCGGCGCCGCCCCCAGCCCCATGAAGCCGATGCCCAGCGGCTCGGCCACGGCCCGCACCTCGGCCAGGTGCTGGCGGGTCTCGGCGTCGGTCTGGTGGATGTCGGCCAGCGGGGCGCCCGACAGCTCCAACTGGCCGCCGGGTTCAAGGCTGACGTTGGCGCCGTCGCGCGACAGGCCGATCAGATGCCCGCTTTCGCGCAGCTCGGACCAGCCGAAGCGGTCGCGCAGCCCTTCCAGCACCGCCAGCACCGAGCGTTCGCCCGCATAGGGCAGCGGTTCCAGCGTGTCGGTCAGGAAGCCGAACTTTTCATGTTCGGTGCCGATGCGCCACGCGTCGCGCGGTTTCTCGCCCGATGCGATATAGTCGGCCAGTTCTTCGCGCCGTTCGATCGGGCCGCCGCCTTGTTGGGGAATGGACATGAGGCCCTCACGAGGTCGTAATCCGGGGACAGGTGGCGCGGCGATCCGGGATAGTCAAGCAGGCCCTTGGGTGCAGCCCCGTCGCAAGCGGCCGTGGCGGTGCCCCTTGCGGTCGGGCGGCGCCGCGCCGACATGCAGGTTCAGGCGGCGCGGGTCGCGTGCGGAAACAAGGGTGCAGGATGGTCAGGGCAGTGCTGGATGCCTGTGTGCTTTACCCCACGGTGCTGCGGGAAATCCTGATCGGCGCCGCCGAGGCCGGGCTTTATGCGCCGCTGTGGTCGGCGCGCATCCTGGACGAGTGGCGCCACGCCGCGGCGCGGCTGGGCGACCAGCATGACGCCGTTGCAGGGGCCGAGATCGCGCTGCTGCGCCTTGGCCACCCCGCGGCCGAGATCCCGCGGCCCCCCGACAGCGCCGCCGGCTATGACTGGCCCGACCCCGCCGACCGCCATGTCGTCGAAACCGCGCTGGCGGCGGGCGCCGACCTGATCGTCACCGCCAATCTGCGCGATTTTCCGTCGCGCACGCTGGCGGCGCTGGGGTTGCGGGCGGTGCATCCCGACCCGTTCTTGTTGGGCCTGTGGCAGCGCGACGCCGCCCCGGTCGCCGCCAGCGTCCGCGCCGCCCACGACCGCGCGCAGGCACTGGGCGGGCCGGTCGCCCTGCGTGCGCTGATGGGCCGCGCGCGGCTGCCCCGGCTGAGCAAGGCGCTGGAGCGGGCCGGCGCACAGCCCGCCGGGATGCCGGAAGAAAGCCGGGCAGGGGCGCCGGCCGATGTGAGGGCCGATGTGAGGGCCAGTGTGAGGGTCGGCGGGGTGGGCGGGTGGCCGCCGCACGACGGCTGACGGCTTGCCGCGCAAGCCCGCAGCCTCTACCACCTCAGCACCAGTCCGAAAGGTTCCGCGATGGCATCGCGTCTGATCCAGGTCGATGACTTCGACCTCGTCATCTTCGGGGCAACCGGCGATCTTGCCCGGCGCAAGATCCTGCCCGCGCTGTTCCGCCGCCATGCCGCGGGGCAGTTTCCGCCGGACGCACGCATCATCGGCGCCGCCCGCAGCCGGATGGACGATGCCGCCTTCCGCGCCGGCGTGGCCGCCGCCATTGCCGAGTTCGACCCCGCCCGCGCGCAATCTCCGGAACTGCCGGGGTTCCTGAACCGGCTGTCCTATATCGCGATCGACGCGGCCGGCGACAGCGGCTGGCCCGATCTGGCGGCGCGGATGCGGCCGGGGGTGGTGCAGGCGTTCTACCTGTCGGTGGCGCCTTCGCTGTTCGGCGACATCGCGCGCCGGCTGACCGGCCACTCCATCGCCGGACCCGAGGCGCGGATCGTCGCCGAAAAGCCCTTTGGCCGCGATCTGGACACCGCGCGGGCGCTGAACCGCACGCTGGTGCGGCATTTCCCCGAAGCGCAGATTTACCGGATCGACCACTATCTGGGCAAGGAAACCGTCCAGAACCTGATGGCCGTGCGCTTTGCCAACATCCTGTTCGAGCCGCTGTGGAACGCGCTTTACATCGACCATGTGCAGATCACCGTGGCGGAAACTGTCGGCGTGGCCGGGCGCGGCGCTTATTACGACCACGCCGGCGCCATGCGCGACATGGTGCAGAACCACCTGATGCAGCTTCTGTGCCTGATCGCGATGGAGCCGCCGTATCACTTCGACCCCGACGCGGTGCGCGACGAAAAGCTCAAGGTGATCCGGGCGCTGGAACCCGTCGCGCCCGCCGACGTGGTGCGCGGGCAATATGCGGCGGGGGCGGCGCCTTCTTACGCGCAGGATGTGGACAACCCGCACAGCCGCACCGAAAGCTTCGTCGCGCTGAAGCTGCGCATCGCCAACTGGCGCTGGCAGGGGGTGCCCTTCTACCTGCGCACCGGCAAGCGCCTGCGTGAACGCAGCAGCGAAATCGCGGTGGTGTTCCGCGAGCCGCCACATTCGATCTTTGGCGACTCGGCCGGGCACCGGGCCAACCAGCTGGTGATCCGCCTGCAACCGAACGAAGGCATCAACCTCAAGGTGATGATCAAGGAACCTGGCCCGGGCGGGATGCGCCTGGTCGAGGTGCCGCTGGACATGAGCTTCGCCGAGGCGCTGGGCCCCGAGGGCGCCGACATGCCCGACGCCTATGAGCGGCTGATCACCGACGTGATCCGCGGCAACCAGACGCTGTTCATGCGCGGTGACGAGGTCGAGGCCGCCTGGGCCTGGATCGACCCGATCATCGCCGCCTGGGAAAACGGCAGCGCCCGGCCCGAAACCTACCGGCCCGGCAGCAGCGGCCCGGACGAGGCGCTGGCGCTGATGCACCGCGACGGCCGGCGCTGGCGCGAGATCCGGGCATGAGCCGCGCCGCGACGCCCTGGGCCGGGGCGCAGGCCAAGACGCAGACCAAGATGCAGACTGGGGACACAAGACCATGAAGCTGACCGAGCATCCCGACCGCGAGGCCCTGACGCTGGCCGTCGCGCAGGACATCGCCGAATCGCTGGGCATGGCGCTGAAGACCCGCGACCGCGCCGTGCTGTGCCTGCCCGGCGGCTCGACCCCGGTGCCGGTCTACAAGGCGCTGGCGGCGGCGCCGCTGGATTGGGGGCGGGTGGTGGTGCTGCCCGGCGACGAACGCTGGGTGGCGCCGGACCACAACCGCTCGAACGCGCGGCTGATCCGGCGCAACCTGATCGACGAGGGCGCGGGGGCCGAACTGGTCGGGCTGTATACCGAGGGGCTGGACCCGGACGCGGGCGCCGTGGCAGCCTCGGAACGTGTGGCGCCGCTGCTGCCGCTGTCGGTGCTGCTGCTGGGCATGGGCGAGGACATGCACACCGCCAGCCTGTTCCCCGGCGCCGAGGGGCTGGCGGCCGCGCTGGACCCCTCGGCGCCGCCGGTGCTGGCGATCACCGCCCCCGCCGCACCCGAGCCGCGGGTGACGCTGACCCTGCCCGCGCTGACCTCGGCCACCGATGCGCTGCTGATGATCACGGGGCCGGAAAAACGCGCGGCGTTGGAACGCGCCGCCTCGCTGCCGGTTGAAGAAGCACCGATAAGGGCGCTTCTGAAAGGACTGCGGGTGCATTACGCGGCCTGACGCCGCAGACCAGCGCGGCGGCCTGACGCCGCGGGCAAGTGACATGTAACGAGTAGCGGGAATGACAGATCTCTGGCAGCTTCTGGCTGCGCACCGGGCCGAAACCGGGGCGACACCGATCACGGCGTTGTTCGACGCCGACCCAGACCGGGCGCGGCGCTGCGCGGTTGCCGCGGACGGGCTGTGGCTTGACTGGTCCAGGACCGGGATCGACGCGCGCGCGCTTGGGCTGCTGCTGGCGCTGGCCGCCGGCGTGCCTGCGCGGCGCGAGGCGATGTTTGCCGGCAAGAAGATCAACGAGACCGAGGGCCGCGCCGTCCTGCACGTCGCCCTGCGCGCGCAGGACGGCCCGATCCTGGTCGATGGCCGCGATGTGCTGCCCGGGGTCCACGCCACGCTGGCCCGGATGCGCGGCTTTGCCGATGCGGTGCGCGAGGGGCGGATCGCGGGGCAGGGCGGGCGCTATACCGATGTGGTCAATATCGGCATCGGCGGCTCGGACCTTGGTCCCGCCATGGCGGCGCTGGCGCTGGCGCCCTGGGCGGACGGGCCGCGGCTGCATTTCCTGTCCAACGTGGACGGGGCCGACGCCACCGACACGCTGCGCGGGCTGAACCCGGAAACCACGCTGGTGATCGTGGCGTCAAAGACCTTCACCACGCTTGAGACGATGACCAACGCCGACACCGTGCGCCGCTGGATGGCCGCAAGCGTCGCCCACCCCGAGCGGCAGTTCGCGGCGGTGTCCTCGGACCCGGTGCGGACCGCGGATTTCGGGATCGACCGCCGGGCGGTGTTCGGCTTCGAGGACTGGGTGGGGGGGCGGTTCTCTGTCTGGGGGC
>JAZIHR010000132.1:0-8236 GCA_036678445.1 Alphaproteobacteria bacterium | reverse complement strand
CCCTCGTGCCGTCCCCCTCGTGCCGCCCGCACCGGACCTTGAGCCGCCCGGCCGCGCCCCTTATGTTGCAACCATGTCCTGCGCCCCGCTGATCGACCCTTTTGCCCGCCCCATCACCTATCTGCGGGTCTCGGTCACCGACCGCTGCGATTTCCGCTGCACCTATTGCATGGTCGAGCACATGCAGTTCCTGCCCAAGGCCGAACTGCTGACGCTTGAGGAACTCGAACGCCTTGCCGGCGCCTTTGTCGATCTGGGGGTGCGCAAGCTGCGCATCACCGGGGGCGAGCCGCTGGTGCGGCGCAACATCATGTCATTCTTCCACGCCATGTCGGCGCGACTGGGCAACGGGCTGGACGAACTGACCCTGACCACCAACGGCAGCCAGTTGTCGCGCTTTGCCGCCGAGCTGGCCGATTGCGGGGTGCGGCGGGTGAACGTCTCGCTCGACACGCTGGATCCGGACAAGTTTGCCGCCATCACCCGCTGGGGCCGGCTGCCGCAGGTGATGGAGGGTATCAGGGCCGCCAAGGCTGCGGGGATGCGGGTCAAGATCAACACCGTCGCCCTGAAGGGCTTCAACGAAGACGAGTTGTTCCCCCTGCTTGGCTGGTGCGCGGACGAGGGCCACGACCTGACCTTCATCGAGGTCATGCCGATGGGCGAGATGGGCGAGGAAGACCGGCTGGACCAATACTGGTCGCTTGACGACCTGCGCGCGCGGCTGGCCGAACGCTTTACCCTGACGCCGCTGGCCGAACGCACCGGCGGCCCGGCCCGCTATGTGCGAATCGAGGAAACCGGCCAGAAGATCGGCTTCATCACCCCGCTGACCCATAATTTCTGCGAAAGCTGCAACCGGGTGCGCGTCACCTGCACGGGCGAGCTGTTCATGTGCCTGGGGCAGGAAGACCGCGCCGACCTGCGCGCGCCGCTGCGCGCCAGCCCCGACGACGGGCCGCTGCGCGAGGCGATCCGCGCCGCCATCGCCCGCAAGCCCAAGGGCCACGACTTCGACTATTCGCGCGGCGTCGCCGGCAAGGTCTCGCGCCACATGAGCCATACGGGCGGCTGAA
Organism: Alphaproteobacteria bacterium; assembly: GCA_036678445.1. Lineage (GTDB taxonomy): Bacteria > Pseudomonadota > Alphaproteobacteria > Rhodobacterales > Rhodobacteraceae > Paracoccus. The sequence goes on along the minus strand of JAZIHR010000132.1, from coordinate 7,160 downwards.
GCCTCTGGCCCCCGTTGCCGGCCTCTCGGTCAGCCGAGGTCCGTTCGCCGATTGTTCCAATTTCTCTTGCCGATCCCGCGCCGCAAGCCTATCTGATGCACCTGCCCCCCCGAAAAGGCCCCCGCATGGAACAGAAGTTCATCGAGGTGCGCGGCGCGCGCGAACACAACCTCAAGAATGTCGACATGGACATTCCCCGCGACCGGCTGGTGGTGATCACCGGGCTGTCGGGGTCGGGGAAATCCAGCCTCGCCTTTGACACGATCTATGCCGAGGGGCAGCGGCGCTATGTCGAAAGCCTGTCGGCCTATGCGCGGCAGTTCCTGGACATGATGGGCAAGCCGGACGTGGACCATATCACCGGCCTGTCGCCGGCGATCTCGATCGAGCAGAAGACCACATCCAAGAACCCGCGCTCGACCGTCGGCACGGTGACGGAAATCTACGACTATCTGCGGCTGCTGTTCGCGCGGGCAGGGACGCCCTATTCGCCGGCCACCGGCCTGCCGATCGAGGCGCAGCAGGTGCAGGACATGGTGGACCGGATCATGGCCCTGCCCGAGGGCACCCGCGCCTATCTGCTGGCCCCGATGGTGCGCGACCGCAAGGGCGCCTATGAAAAGGAACTGCTCGACCTGCGGAAAAAGGGTTTCCAGCGGGTCAAGATCGACGGCGCCTTCCACGAACTCGACACGCCGCCGACGCTGGACAAGAAGTTCCGCCACGACATCGACGTGGTGGTGGACCGCATCGTGGTGCGCGAGGGGCTGGAAACGCGCCTTGCCGATTCCCTGCGCACCGCGCTGGACCTTGCCGCCGGCATCGCGGTGCTGGAAATCGCAGGGGATGGGGCCGGGGCCGAAGGTGGCGAGGCCGAGCCCGAGCGCATCACCTTCAGCGAAAACTTTGCCTGCCCGGTCAGCGGCTTCACCATCCCGGAAATCGAGCCGCGGCTGTTTTCCTTCAACGCGCCGCTGGGGGCCTGCCCGGCCTGCGACGGGCTGGGGGCGGAACTGGTGTTCGACGAACGGCTGATCGTGCCCGACACCGGCCTGTCGCTGGCGCAGGGCGCCATCGCGCCCTGGGCGAAATCGAAATCCGCCTATCTGACCCAGACCATCAACGCGCTGGCGAAACACTATGGTTTCGACCGCAAGACCCCGTGGCGCGACCTGCCCGAGGACATCCGGCGCCTGTTCATGCACGGCTCGGGTGCCGAGGAAATCCGCTTCCGCTTCGACGACGCCGGCCGCGTATACGAGGTCAGCCGCACCTTCGAGGGCGTGATCCCCAACATGGAACGCCGCTACCGCGAGACCGATTCGGCCTGGTCGCGCGAAGAGATGGAGCGTTACCAGAACTCGCGCCCTTGCCATGTCTGCAACGGCTGGCGGCTGAAGCCCGAGGCGCTGGCGGTCAGGATCGCCGGCACCCACATCGGCCAGGTCACCGACCTGTCGATCCACGAGGCGCTGGCGTGGACCGAGGACGCCCCGAACCACCTGTCGAAACAGAAGAACGAGATCGCCCGCGCCATCCTCAAGGAAATCCGCGAACGGCTGGGATTCCTGGTCAATGTCGGGCTGGACTACCTGACGCTTTCCCGCGCCGCCGGCACGCTGTCGGGCGGCGAAAGCCAGCGCATCCGGCTGGCCAGCCAGATCGGCAGCGGCCTGACCGGGGTGCTCTATGTGCTGGACGAGCCCTCGATCGGGCTGCACCAGCGCGACAACGACCGGCTGCTGGGCGCGCTCAAGGGGCTGCGCGACCAAGGCAATTCGGTGATCGTGGTCGAGCATGACGAGGACGCGATCCGCCACGCCGATTACGTCTTTGACATGGGGCCGGGGGCGGGGGTCCATGGCGGGCAGGTGGTGGCCAAGGGCACGCCTGCCGAAATCGAGGCCGACCCCGACAGCCTGACCGGGCAATATCTGTCCGGCGCGCGCCAGATCCCGGTGCCCTCTGTCCGTCGCGCGGGCAACGGCAAGACCGTCACCGTCGAGGGCGCCACCGGCAACAACCTGCGCGACGTGACCGTCGATTTCCCGCTGGGGAAATTCGTCTGCGTGACCGGCGTGTCGGGCGGCGGCAAGTCGACGCTGACCATCGAGACGCTGTTCAAGACCGCCTCGATGCGGCTGAACGGCGCCCGCCAGACCCCGGCGCCCGCGCGCGCGGTCAAGGGGCTGGAACATCTGGACAAGGTGATCGACATCGACCAGCGCCCCATCGGGCGCACCCCGCGCTCGAACCCCGCCACCTATACCGGCGCCTATACCCATATCCGCGACTGGTTCGCCCGGCTGCCGGAATCCAGGGCCCGCGGCTATGGCCCCGGCCGCTTCAGCTTCAACGTCAAGGGCGGGCGCTGCGAGGCCTGCCAGGGCGACGGCGTCATCAAGATCGAGATGCATTTCCTGCCCGACGTCTATGTCACCTGCGAAACCTGCAAGGGCAAGCGTTACAACCGCGAGACGCTGGAGGTCGAGTTCAAGGGCCGATCCATCGCCGACGTGCTGGACATGACCATCGAGGACGCGCAGGAATTCTTCCGCGCGGTGCCCTCGATCCGGTCGAAAATGGACGCGCTGGTCGAGGTCGGGCTGGGCTACGTCAAGGTCGGCCAGCAGGCAACCACCCTGTCGGGCGGCGAGGCACAGCGGGTCAAGCTGGCCAAGGAACTGTCGCGCGCCTCGACCGGGCGCACGCTCTATATCCTCGACGAGCCCACCACCGGGCTGCATTTCGACGACACCCGCAAGCTGCTTGAGGTGCTGCACCGGCTGGTCGAGCAGGGCAATACCGTGGTGGTGATCGAGCACAACCTCGACGTGATCAAGACCGCCGACTGGATCATCGACATCGGCCCCGAGGGCGGCGATGGTGGCGGGTTGATCGTGGCCACCGGCACGCCCGAGGATATCGCCGCGGTGCCGGACAGCCACACCGGCCGCTACCTGGCGCCGCTGCTGGAACGGTCCGCCACGATGCGACCCGCAGCCGCGACCAAACCGCGCAAGGCGGCCACTGCCTGAAACGACCGGGGCCGCGGCGACAGCCCTGCCGCAGGGGAGGCTGTCTGCCCCCAGCGCCTGACGGCGATTCCCCCTAAGGACGCCTGCGCAAGGAAGAAACCCCGCGTGGCCGCTTCTTTCTGGTGAAAATACCCAAGGGACGAAGCGCCGCCGGTGCCGATTCCGGGGGCGCGGCGCCGGCCGCCGGGCATGGGGCAGGGGATGGCTGCCGGTTTCGCGCCACAGTCCGCAAAGCCGCGATCCATGCCTCGCTTCGGGCGGCATGGTTCCATTGACCACCGCGCGGGGGAGGGATAAACGAAACCCCAGCCACAGCCACGCGGCACCCGAGGGTCGCCGCCGTCAGGGGAGCCCTCTCGTGGACTATCTTCTGTCCGAATATCTGCCCGTCCTGGTCTTCATCGGCATGGCCGCGGCGCTGGCGATCATCCTGGTCCTGGCCGCCGCCGTGCTGGCGGTGCGCAACCCGGACCCGGAAAAAGTCAGCGCCTATGAATGCGGCTTCAACGCCTTTGACGATGCGCGGATGAAATTCGACGTGCGGTTCTATCTCGTGTCGATCCTGTTCATCATCTTCGACCTGGAAATCGCGTTCCTGTTCCCCTGGGCGGTGAAGCTGTCGTCGCTCAGCGACGTGTCCTTCTGGTCGATGATGGTCTTTCTGGCTGTCCTGACCATCGGATTTGCCTATGAATGGCGGAAAGGGGCGCTGGAATGGGCGTGATGACCGGGGCCAATACCGCGGGTGCCGACCGCGAGGTCGCGACGGCGCAGCTGAACCGCGAGTTGCAGGACAAGGGTTTCCTGCTGACCACGACCGAAGACATCATCAACTGGGCGCGCAACGGCTCGCTGCACTGGATGACCTTCGGGCTGGCCTGCTGCGCGGTCGAGATGATCCACGCCTCGATGCCGCGCTACGATCTGGAACGTTTCGGGACGGCGCCGCGAGCCTCGCCCCGGCAGTCGGACCTGATGATCGTCGCGGGCACGCTGACCAACAAGATGGCGCCGGCACTGCGCAAGGTCTATGACCAGATGCCCGAGCCGCGCTATGTGATTTCCATGGGCAGCTGCGCCAATGGCGGCGGCTATTACCATTATTCCTATTCCGTCGTGCGCGGCTGCGACCGGATCGTGCCGGTGGACATCTATGTCCCCGGCTGTCCGCCCACTGCCGAGGCGCTGCTGTACGGCATCCTGCAACTGCAGCGGAAGATCCGCCGCACCGGCACCTTGGTGAGGTAAGCGATGGCCGTCTATCCCGATCCGCAGGCGCTGGCCGAACTGGGCGAGATGATCGCCGCCCGCCGTCCCAACGACGTGCTGAAATCCGAGGTCGCGTTCGGTGACCTGACGCTGACCGTCCATGCGCAGTCCATCGTGGCTCTGGTGCAGGCGCTGCGCGACGATCCGGCCTGCCGGTTCTCGACCCTGGTCGACATCACCGCGGTCGATCACCCGGAACGTCCGGCGCGGTTCGACGTCGTGTGGCATTTCCTGTCCATGTATACCAACCAGCGCATCCGGCTGAAGGCCGCGGTGCGCGAGGACGAACTGGTGCCCTCGATCACCGGGCTGATGCCCTGCGCCAACTGGTTCGAGCGCGAGGTCTTCGACATGTTCGGGATCCTGTTCTCGGGGCACCCGGACCTGCGCCGCCTTCTGTCCGACTACGGGTTCCGCGGCCATCCGCTGCGCAAGGATTTCCCGACCACCGGCTATCTTGAGGTTCGCTGGGACGACGCCGAAAAGCGCGTCGTCTATGAACCGGTCGATCTCGTGCAGGAATACCGGCAGTTCGATTTCCTGTCGCCGTGGGAAGGCGCGAAATACGTGCTGCCCGGCGACGAGAAAGCCCCGGCCACCACCGGCGTCAGCGCAGAGGGCAAGAAGTGATGGACGGCGACATCCGCAACAACCAGTATGACGATGGCAGCGTGGACGTGCTGACCGATGAACAGCGCATCCGCAACTTCAACATCAACTTCGGCCCGCAACACCCTGCGGCGCATGGCGTTTTGCGCATGGTGCTTGAACTCGACGGCGAAATCGTCGAACGCGCCGACCCTCATATCGGGCTTTTGCACCGCGGCACCGAAAAGCTGATGGAAAGCCGCACCTATTTGCAGAACCTGCCCTACCTGGACCGGCTCGATTATGTGGCGCCGATGAACCAGGAACATGCGTGGTGTCTGGCGATCGAGCGGCTGACCGGCACCGAGGTTCCCCGCCGCGGCCAGCTGATCCGGGTGCTTTACAGCGAGATCGGGCGGATCCTGAACCATCTTCTGAACCTCACGTCGCAAGCGATGGACGTGGGCGCGCTGACCCCGCCGCTGTGGGGCTACGAAGAGCGCGAGAAGCTGATGATCTTTTACGAACGCGCCTGCGGGGCAAGGCTTCACGCCAACTACTTCCGCCCCGGCGGGGTGCATCAGGACCTGCCGCCGCAGCTGATCCAGGACATCGACGACTGGGCGGTGGCGTTTCCCAAGGTGGTTGACGACCTGCACACGCTGCTGACCGAAAACCGCATCTTCAAGCAGCGCAACGTCGATATCGGGGTGGTCAAGGAACAGGATATCCTCGACTGGGGCTATTCCGGGGTGATGGCGCGCGGCTCGGGTCTTGCCTGGGACCTGCGGCGCAGCCAGCCCTATGAATGCTACGACGAGTTCGAGTTCCAGGTGCCCGTCGGCACCAACGGCGACTGCTACGACCGCTATCTGGTGCGGATGGAGGAGATGATCCAGTCCACCTCGATCATCCGCCAGGCCTGCGCCAAGCTGCTGGCCGAGCCGGCCGGAGACGTGCTGGCGCGCGGCAAGCTCGCGCCCCCGAAACGCGCCGAGATGAAGCGCGACATGGAAGCGCTGATCCACCATTTCAAGCTGTATACCGAAGGGTTCAAGGTCCCCGCCGGCGAGGTCTATGCCGCGGTCGAGGCCCCCAAGGGCGAGTTCGGCGTCTACATGGTGTCGGACGGGACCAACCGCCCCTACCGGGCTAAGCTGCGGGCGCCGGGCTACCTGCATTTGCAGTCGATGGACTGGATGTCGCGCGGGCATATGCTGGCCGATGTGGCCGCTCTGATCGGCTCGATCGACATCGTGTTCGGAGAAATCGACCGGTGAGCATGTCGTCCCTTGGCCCGTCCCCGGCGCAAGCCGCCGCCATTCGCACCGGAGAGTTCGCCTGATGCTGCGCCGCCTGTCCCCCGTCCAGCCCGAATCGTTCGAGTTCACCCCCGCGAATCTTGAATGGGCGCGGGCGCAACTGACCAAGTATCCGCAGGGCCGCCAGCAGTCGGGGGTGATCCCGCTGCTGTGGCGCGCGCAGGAACAAGAGGGCTGGCTGTCGCGGCCGGCCATCGAATACGTGGCGGATTTCCTGGGAATGCCCTATATCCGCGCGCTGGAAGTGGCGACATTCTACTTCATGTTCCAGCTGCAACCTGTTGGCAGGATTGCTCATATCCAGATCTGCGGCACCACGACCTGCATGATCTGCGGCGCCGAGGAGCTGATCGCCGTCTGCCGCGAAAAGATCGCGCCGACCCCGCATACGGTGTCGGCCGACGGCAATTTCTCGTGGGAGGAGGTCGAGTGTCCCGGCGCCTGCTCGAACGCGCCGATGGCGCAGATCGGCAAGGACTACTACGAGGACCTGACCGCGGAAAAACTGTCGGCGCTGATCGACGCGATGGCTGCGGGGCAGGTGCCGGTGCCCGGCCCGCAGAACGGCCGCTTTTCGTCGGAACCGCTGGGCGGGCCGGTGGCGCTGCAATCGACCGCGCGGGTCGAACAGGCGAACGCCTCGGTCGCGCGCGCGACGCGGCTGGCCGACACGCTCAAGCGCATCGACGGGACCGAGGTGCCGATCCTGACCCCCTGGGTGCGCTCTGAGACCGCCACCATGAAAGATACCGACTGACCGATCAGGCCCTCTGCCGTAAAGGACGCTCGCCATGACCGATTGTGCACGGAACTGCTGGATTTTCGCCGCGGTGATGGGGCTGGTGGTGTTGCTGTTCTCGCTGGGCGGGGTCGGTTTCATGGGTGGACTGTTCCTGGGCCTGGTGACGACGTGGCTGCGGGGGGGGCTGGGGGTCTTCCTGCT
>JAZIHR010000131.1:0-8308 GCA_036678445.1 Alphaproteobacteria bacterium | reverse complement strand
GGCCGGGCCGGTTACAGCCCCAGCACGTCCGCCATGTCGTATTCCCCCGGCCCCTTGTCCTGCCCCCACAGCGCGGCCCGCAGTGCGCCGCGGGCAAAGATGGCGCGGTCGGTGGCCAGGTGGCGCAGCACCACCCGTTCGCCGTCGGCGGCAAAGATCACGTCGTGTTCGCCCACGATATCACCGCCACGAATCGCCGAAAACCCGATCGAGCCGGGCACCCGCGCGCCGGTGATCCCTTCGCGTGCCGGCACCCGCAGCGCCTCCAGCGTGGCGCCGCGGCCCTCGGCGGCGGCCTCGCCCAGCATCAGCGCGGTGCCCGAGGGCGCATCGACCTTGTGGCGGTGGTGCGCCTCGATGATCTCGATATCCCAATCCGTCCCCAGCGCCGCGGCGACCCGCCGGGTCAGCCCGACCAGCAGGTTCACCCCCAGGCTCATGTTCCCGGCCCGGACGATCGGCGCATGGCGGGCAGCGGCGGCGATGTGGCGCAGGTCGTCGTCCGACAGCCCGGTGGTGCCGATCACATGCACCGCCCGCGCCTGCGCCGTCAGTTCCGCATAAGCCACCGTCGCCGCCGGAGAGGTGAAGTCGATCAGCGCCTGCGCCTGCGCGATGGTCGCCACCGCGTCGTCGCTGACCGTCAGCCCCAGCGGCGCGCCACCCATGGCCGTGCCCAGATCCTGTCCGACCCATGCGTGGCCGGTGCGTTCCAGCGCCCCCGCAAGGTGGCAGGCGTCCGAGGCCAGCACCGTCTCGACCAGCATCCGGCCCATGCGGCCCGACACCCCCGCCACCACGATTCCCGTCCCGGTCGCGCCCATCATTCGTCCCCCGTTGTTCCGCCAAGCTCTAGCCCGTTGCGGCGGACCCTGCGACCCCCTAGATGGGACCTCATGGCAAACAATCGCTTCCAATCCGGCAAAGGCCCTTCGCAGCGCCAGCTTCGCGTGGGCGAACTGATCCGGCGCACGCTTTCCGATGTGCTGGCGCGTGGCGACGTGCATGACCCGGATCTGAACCGTTACTCGATCACTGTGGGCGAGGTGCGCACCTCGCCTGATCTCAAGGTGGCGACGGCCTATGTGCTGCCGCTGGGCGGGCATGGCGCGGACGAGGTGCTTGAAGCGCTGCGCCGCAACACGCGCGAGCTGCGCCACCTTGTCGCCCGCGGCCTGACGCTGAAATACGCGCCCAGCCTGCGCTTCGTCCTGGACGAGACCTTCGACCGCATGGACGACACCCGCCGCATCCTGTCCGACGAACGGGTGCGCCGCGATATCGAGGCCGATCTCGACGCCAGTGCGGATGACGAGGGCCGGGACGACGGGAACGATGATCGCTGAGCTCAAGCGCCGGCTGGGGCTGGCGGTCGGCGCGCTGGTCGCAATGACCCTGCCCGCGCTGGCCGACCTCTGCGACACCCGCGAATTCGAGGGCGCCCGCTACGCCGTCTGCACCGTCTCCGGCGACCAACAGGACCGACTGCGGCTGTGGCTGGACGACACCGAGGGCCGCCCGCTGGGCGAGTTCCGCGCCGTGCGCCAGCTTCTTGCCCACGGCGAGGTGCTGGATTTCGCCATGAACGCGGGGATGTATCATTCGGACCTGTCCCCGGTCGGGCTGTTCCGCTCGGACGAGGCCGAGCGGGGCGAGGTCGTCACCGCGGGCGGCGGCGGCAATTTCGGGCTGCTGCCGAACGGCGTGTTCTGCGTGGGCGCGAAAGCCCCGTTCCAGGTGATCGAAAGCCGCCGCTTTGCGCAGGTGCGGCCGCAATGCCGGCTGGCCACACAGTCCGGCCCGATGCTGCTGATCGACGGCAAGCTGCACCCGCGTTTCCTGCCCGACAGCGACAGCCGCTATATCCGCAACGGCGTCGGCGTGTCGCCCGACATGGCAACCGCGTGGTTCACGATCTCGGACCGGGCGGTGACCTTTCACCAGTTCGCGCGCTTCTTCCGCGACGGGCTGGGCGCACGCAACGCGCTGTATTTCGATGGCTCGATCAGCCGGCTTTATGCGCCCGCGCTGGGCCGGGCCGACTGGGGCCGGCGGATGGGCCCGATCATCGGTTATGTGAGCACTCCCTGATGGCACGAAAGAAGGGCCGCGAGATTTCCGGCTGGCTGCTGGTGGACAAACCTGCGGGCGTAGGCTCGACCGATGTGGTCGGCCGGGTGCGCTGGGCGCTGGACGCGAAAAAGGCTGGCCATGCCGGTACGCTGGACCCCGATGCGACCGGGCTGCTGGCCGTGGCGCTGGGCGAGGCGACAAAAACGGTGCCCTACCTGACCGAGGCGCTCAAGGCTTACGATTTCACGGTGAACTGGGGGACCGAGACCGCGACCGACGACGCCTCGGGCGAGGTGCTGCGACGCTCGGACGCGCGCCCCTCGGCGCAGCAGATCGAAGCCGCCCTGCCCGCGTTCCGCGGCGACATCATGCAGGTGCCGCCCGCCGTTTCCGCCGTCAGGGTGGACGGTGCGCGGGCCTATGACCTTGCGCGCGAGGGCGAGGATTTCACCCTTGCTGCCCGCCCGCTGCGGGTCGAGGAGCTGACGCTGACCCAGGCCCGCGACGATCAGGCCGACCTGCGGCTGGTCTGCGGCAAGGGCGGCTATGTCCGCGCCATCGCCCGCGACCTAGGCCGGGCGCTGGGTTGCCTTGGCCATGTCCACAGCCTGCGCCGGGTCTGGTCGGGCCCGTTCGACGTGGCCGACGCGATCCCGTTTCAGCGGGTCGACCGCGCCGCGCAGGCGGAACTGGAATCGGCGCTGCTGCCGATCCAGGCGGCGCTGGACCTGCCGCAGATGCGCGCCACCGACCAGGGCGCCTCCCGTATCGCCAACGGCAACCCCGGACAGGTGCTGGACCATGCCGACTACGGGACCGAGGTCTGGGTCAGCCACCAGGGCAATGCCATCGCCATCGGCCGCTACATGGGCGGCGAGGTCCACCCCTCGCGCGTGTTCGTGCGGCCCTGAACCGGCGGCGCCGCGCCGGCGGCCCGGTTGCGACGGGTATTTGAACCAGAAAGAAGCCCGCCGCAGAGAGCGCCTGTGACTTCTTTCTGGCCCAAATACCCATGCGGCGGCGACGCCGGGCGCCTCAGGCGATCGAGACGCCCCGCGTCTCGCGCCCGATGGCAAAGGACAGCACCGCCGCCAGCACCAGCAGCGCCGCGAACAGCCCGATCATCGCGTTGAAATCGCGGGTCGCCAGCACCGCCAGCACCGAGGGCGCGGCCAGCCCGCCCAGCCGTGCGACAGCGCCGGCCATGCCCATGCCGGTGGCGCGCAGCGTGGTGGGGTAGACTTCGGGGGTCAGCGCATAAAGCGCACCCCAGGTGCCCAGCAGCGCAAAGCTCATCAGCATCAGCGCGCCGGCGACCAGCAGGGCCGAGCCGGCGGTAACGAAGGCCAGGCACCCCAGCGCCGACAGCATCAGGAAGATGCGCAGCGTCCGCTGCCGCCCCCAGTTGTCCACCCCCCAGGCAGCCAGCGCATAGCCGGGCAACTGCGCCAGGGCGAGCACCACGAGGAAACCATAGCCGCGGACGAAGCCGAAGCCCTCGGTCGCCAGCTTGCCGGGCAGCCACACGAACACCCCGTAATAGCTCAGCGACACCAGGAACCACACCGACAGCACCGCCAGCGTGGTGCGGGCAAGGCCGGGCGCAAGGATGCCGCCCGCCGGCGCGGGGGCCGAGGCCGGCAGGATCAGCCGCGCGCCCTCGGGCAGGGCGGGGGCGCCGTTCGCCACGCGGACCCGGTTGATGATGGCGCGGGCCTGCGGCTCGCGGCCCTTGCGCAGCAGATACATCGGCGATTCCGGCACCCAGAGCCGCAGGAAGACCCCGATGCAGGCCGGCAGCGCCGCGACGACGTAGATCAGTTTCCACGGCGTGGCGAACGCCCATGTCGCCGCCGCCCATGCAGTCAGCGCCACGATCAGCGTGCCCAGCGCCCAGAACCCTTCCAGCCAGACCAGCCAGCGGCCGCGGTTCTTCGGCGGCAGGAACTCGGCCATCATCGCGTAATCGACCGGCAGCGTACCGCCCACCGCCGCCCCGGTCAGAAAGCGCAGCGCCAGCAGCCACTGGAAATCGGGCGAAAGCGCCGAGGCCAGCCCGAACACCGCATCGCAGGCCACCGTCACGATCAGCACATTGCGCCGGCCCACCCGGTCGGCCAGCCGCCCGAACAGCGCCGCGCCCAGGAACATCCCCAGGAAGAACAGCGTCCCGCTGTGCAGCGCCGTGCGCATGTCCAGCCCGAAGCTTGCCGCGATCGAGGGCGCGGCAAACCCCACCGCCACCACCTGCATCGCATCGGCCGCCCAGACCAGGCCGAAAATCGCCATCAGGCGGCGCTGGAACCTGCCGGCGCCGGCTTCGGACAGGGCATCGTCAACGGTGATGTTCATCCTGTTTCACCCTGAGAAAGACGAAAAAGGGGCCGCGCCCCGGCGCGACCCCGATGATCCTGCCCTGCCGGGACGGAAAGGTCAGGCGTTCACGCTGTCCTTCAGCGCCTTGGCGATAGTGACCTTGACCACCTTGTCGGCGGGCTTGGTCATCATTTCCTGCGTCTGCGGGTTGCGGACCTGACGCTCGGGGCGGGCGCGGCAGGCGACCTTGCCGATACCCGGCAGGGTCAGGGCGCCGCCTTCGGCCACGGTCCGGGCGACGATCGCCTGAATCGCATCCAGCGCAGCGGTCGCGGTTTTCTTGTCGCTGCCCATTTCCTCGGCCATGGCAGCCACCAGCTGCGTCTTGGTCATGGGCTTCGCGGGGGCTGTCGCCATGGGAAACTGTCTCCTCGTTGGTGCGCGCGTTGAGTGCGGGCGTTTCCAGTGCCAGTTCTTCCTGGCATTTTTCTGCTACAGCCCGTTTCAACCCGCATTTCAAGCCCTTTCAGCGCGGTTTCCCCGGTTTCCGGCACGAGTTCGCAAGAAAATCCCGGCTTTGCGGCCTGATTCCGCCGGTAGCGGGCCCCGCCGTCACAGAAACGCGGTTTCGTGGAAGGATCGCAGCTTGCGCGAGTGCAGCCGCTCGACCGGGGTCCGGCGCAGCAGCTCCATCGCGCGGATGCCGATGCGCAGGTGGCTGGCGACCTGCCCGCGATAGAAATCGGTCGCCATGCCGGGCAGTTTCAGTTCGCCGTGCAGAGGCTTGTCGCTGACGCACAGCAGCGTGCCGTAGGGGACGCGAAAACGAAAACCATTGGCGGCGATGGTGGCGCTTTCCATGTCCAGCGCGATGGCGCGGCTGAGGCTGAGCCGGTGCACCGGCGTATCGCGCAGCTCCCAGTTCCGGTTGTCGATGGTGGCCACGGTGCCGGTGCGCATGATCCGCTTGAGCTCGAAGCCCTCAAGCTGCGTCACGTCGGCCACGGCGTCCTGCAAGGCCACCTGCACCTCGGCCAGGGTCGGCAGCGGCACCCAGACCGGCAGGTCGTCATCCAGCACATGGTCCAGCCGCAGATAGGCGTGGGCCAGCACGTAATCCCCCAGCCTCTGGCTGTTGCGCAGCCCGGCGCAGTGGCCGACCATCAGCCACGCATGCGGGCGCAGCACCGCGATATGGTCGGTCGCGGTCTTGGCGTTCGACGGCCCCACCCCGATGTTGACCAGGGTGATCCCCTGCCCGTCCGCGCGTTTCAGGTGATAGGCCGGCATCTGCGGCGACTTGGCGCCGGTGGCGATCACGTCCTCGGGGCGTTCCAGCACCTGGTCTCCGGGCGCGACAAAGGCGGTATAGCCCGACGCCGGATCGGCCAGCGCCTGCCGGGCGAAGGCCTCGAACTCGTCCACATAGAACTGATAGTTGGTGAACAGGACAAAGTTCTGGAAATGCTCGGGGGCGGTGGCAGTGTAATGGGCCAGCCGCGCCAGCGAGTAATCCACCCGCTGCGCGGTGAACGGAGCCAGCGGCTGGGTGCCGTCATGCGCGGGCTGCGCCACTCCGTTCACGATGTCGTCGTTGGTGGTGTCCAGATCCGGCACGTCGAACACGTCGCGCAATGAAAACCCCAGCACTCCTTCCTGCGGGACGTTCAGGTCCGACCGGGTCGAGACCGCGAAATGCACCGGAATCGGGGTGTCGCTGTCGCCCACCGCCACCGGTTCGCCATGGTTGCGGATCAACAGCCCGATCTGCTGGATCAGATAGTCACGGAACAGGTCCGGGCGGGTAATGGTGGCGGCATAGCTGCCCGGCAGCGCCACATGGCCAAAGGCCAGCCGCGTGTCCCCCTGCGAATGGCTGGCGGTGGTCAGGCGCAGCTCGGGGTAAAAGGCGCGGAACCGCGCCTGTGGAACCGCCCCGTCCAGCGTGCCCAGAAAACGGTCCAGCAGCCAGTCGGTGGCGCGGGCATAAAGCTGTTCCAGCCGGGCGACGGCGGCGGCGGGGTCGGTGAAATATTCGCGTGCAGCCGGCCGGGGGGTCTCGACCGGCAAAAGGCGTGAGGGCTGGTCCATGCAGGGCTCCTTCCGGGGCTGCTCTCTGGCTCCTGTTTCCGGCGCGACAGTGGCAGGCGTCCCGCGCCGAGGCAACCCGGAGGCCAGAGCCGCTGGCAAGACCGGCGCTGCACGACTATCTGGAAGGCATGGACATCTCGATTCTGGATCTGGCGCCGGTGCCCGAGGGCTCGGACACACGCACCGCCATCGCCAGCAGCGTGCGGCTGGCACAGGCGGCCGAACGCTGGGGCTATCGCCGCTACTGGCTGGCCGAACACCACAACATGCCGGGCATCGCCAGCGCCGCGACGGCGGTGCTGATCGGCCATATCGCCGACCATACGCGGACGATCCGGGTCGGCGCGGGCGGGATCATGCTGCCCAACCACGCGCCGCTGGCGGTGGCCGAGGCGTTCGGCACGCTGGCCACCATCCACGGCCCGCGCATCGACCTGGGGCTGGGCCGGGCGCCGGGCGGCGACGGGGCGGTGATGCACGCGCTGCGCCGCGGCCAGTCCCGCAACGAGGATTTCCCCGAGGACGTGGTGGAATTGCTGTCCTATCTGGGGCCTGCGCGCCCCGGCGCGGCGGTGGCAGCGCACCCCGGGCAGGGCACGAACGTGCCGGTGTGGATCCTCGGGTCGTCGCTTTACGGGGCCAGCCTCGCGGCGGCGCTGGGGCTGCCCTATGCGTTCGCCTCACATTTCGCGCCCGATGCGCTGGACCAGGCGCTGGCGCTGTATCGCGAACGCTTCCAGCCGGGGCCGTGGGGCGAGGCGCCCCGCTTCATGCTGGCCGCAAACCTGATCGCTGCCGACACGGACGAGGCCGCGCGCAAGCTGCGCACCAGTTCGCAGATTTCCTTCTATCGGCTGCGGACCGGCAATCCGGGGCTGCTGCCGGCGCCGGTGGACGATCTCGATACCGTGGTGCCGGCGCAATACCAGTCCAGCGTGGACCGGGTGCTCAGCGTCAGCGCGGTGGGCGCGCCGGAAACGGTCAAGGCGCAGCTGGATGCGCTGGTCGCGCGCTATCGCCCCGACGAGCTGATCCTGACCGGCAATATCTGGGATCCAGAGGCACGGATGCGGTCATTCGCCATCGGGGCCGAGGTGATGGGGCTGTCGCAGGCATGATCGTGGAATCGCACCCGGCCGCGCCGCATCTTGTCGTGCTGGGCCACGGCTATTCCGCCGGCTTCCTGACCCGGGCGCTGGTCGCGCAGGGCTGGACCGTCACCGGCACCACCCGCGACGACCCCGGCCGCGTCACCGCCACCGGCGCGCAACCGCTGCGCTGGCCGGGGGACGAGGATGCGCTGCGGGCCGAGATCGCCCGCGCCGATGCCATCCTTGTCAGCGCCGGCCCGGATGCAGGCGAATGTCCGGCGCTGCGCGATTTCGGCGCCGCCATCGCGGCCAGCCCGGCGCGCTGGCTGGGGTATCTGTCCACCACCGGCGTCTATGGCGACCGGCAGGGCGGCTGGGTGGACGAGGGCTCGCCCCTGATCCCGGCCACAAGGCGCGGCCACGACCGCGTTGCCGCGGAAACCGCATGGCAGGCGCTGGCCACCGCCCATGGCCTGCCGCTGCACATCTTCCGCCTGGCCGGGATCTACGGCCCCGGTCGCGGCCCCTTTGCCAAGGTCCGCGCCGGCACCGCGCGGCGCATCATCAAGCCGGGGCAGGTGTTTTCGCGCATCCATGTGCAGGACATCGCGCAGGTGCTGGCGGCCTCGATCGCGCGGCCCTCGCCGGGGGCGGTCTACAACGTCTGCGACGACGACCCCGCCCCGCCCGAAGAGGTGCTGGAACACGCCGCCACCCTGCTGGGCCTGCCCCCGCCC
>JAZIHR010000130.1:0-8313 GCA_036678445.1 Alphaproteobacteria bacterium | reverse complement strand
GGGTGGAGCTGTTCACGGGGTCCACCGGGCGGGTGTTTCCGATGGGGATGAAGGCCTCGCCGTTGTTGCGCGCCTGGTTGAGGCGGCTGGCAGCGCAGGGGGTCGAGCTGCGCACCCGCTGGCGTTGGCAGGGGTGTTCCGGCGAGGCGTTCCGGTTCGACACGCCCCTGGGCGAGCGGCTGCTGCAACCCGGCGTGACGGTTCTGGCGCTGGGGGGCGCAAGCTGGCCCCGGCTGGGCTCGGACGCGGCATGGGTCGGCTGGCTGCGGGATGCGGGCGTCGCGGTGGCGCCGTTTCGTCCGGCGAACATGGGGTTCCTTGTCGGCTGGTCGCCCGCGATGGCCCCGCATTTCGGGGCCGCGGTCAAGGGGACACGGCTGGCCGCTGGCGCCCTGTCCAGCCGCGGCGAATGGGTGCTGACAAGGCAGGGGATCGAGGGCGGCGCGGTCTATGAGGTCTCGGCCGCGCTGCGCGACGGCGCGGCGGGGAGAGTGGATCTGGCGCCCGATCTGGATGTCGGGGCGCTGGCCGCCCGGCTGGCGCGGCCGCGCGGGCGGCTGTCGGTCGGCAACTGGCTGCGCCGGGTTCTGCGCGATCCGGTCAAGGTGGCGCTGTTGCTGGAATGGGGCCGGCCGTTGCCCGGCGACCCTGCTGCGCTGGCGGCCCTTGCCAAGGCGCTGCCGCTGCGCGTGGCCGGGCCGGCGGGGCTGGACCGCGCGATTTCCTCGGCCGGGGGGGTTCGGCTGGACGCGCTGACCCCGGCGCTGGGGCTGCGCGCCTGGCCCGGCATTTTCGCCGCCGGAGAGATGCTGGACTGGGAGGCTCCGACCGGCGGCTATCTGCTGACCACCTGTCTTGCCACCGGCCGTCACGCCGGGATGGCGGCAGCGCGGCGGTTGGGTGGTGCGACCGCTTGACGCGGCCTTGGGGCAGGTGTCTGTTGCGCCGGTCCGTCAGGAGCGTTGACCCATGTCCCAGTCCCGGTTGTTCACCCCGATCCTGATCGGCGGCTGCATGATCCTGCTGATCAACTTTGCCATGCGGGCAAGTTTCGGCGTCTTTCAGATTCCCATCGCCGAGACCTTCGGCTGGCCGCGGGCCGAGTTCAGCCTGGCCATCGCCATCCAGAACCTTGCCTGGGGCTTCGGGCAGCCGCTGTTCGGGGCGCTGGGGGAACGCTGGGGCGACCGCTGGGCGATCATTCTGGGCGCGTTCCTTTACGCGCTGGGGCTGCTGATGACCGCCGCCGCAACCACCCCCGAGGCCATGCAGCTATGGGAAGTCGCCGTCGGTTTCGGCATCGCGGGCACCGGCTTTGGCGTGGTTCTGGCGGTGATCGGGCGGGCCAGCAGCGACGAAAACCGCAGCCTTGCGCTGGGGATCGCCACCGCCGCCGGCTCGGCCGGGCAGGTGGTGGGGGCGCCGCTGGCGCAGGGGTTGCTGGCGTTCCTGCCCTGGCAGCAGGTGTTCATGGTCTTTGCCGCGCTGGTGCTGACGGTGCTGCTGTTCCTGCCGATGCTGGGCGGCACGAAACCCGCGCCCCGGCACGAGCTGGAGGAAAGCATGGGCCGCGTGCTCAGGCGTGCGCTGGTCGATCCCAGCTTCCTGATGATCTTTGCAGGGTTCTTTTCCTGCGGCTATCAGCTGGCCTTCATCACCGCGCATTTCCCCGCCATGATTACCGAGATGTGCGGCCCGATTTCCCCCGACGGAGGGCTGGCGGCGCTGGGGATCACCTCGACCTCGGCGCTGGGGGCGGTGGCGATCTCGCTGATCGGGATCGCCAATATCGCCGGGTCCATCGCGGCGGGCTGGCTGGGCAGGAAATACAGCCGCAAATACCTGCTGGCCGGCATTTATACGCTGCGCACCATCATCGCGGCCTGGTTCATCCTGACCCCGATTACCCCCACCACGGTGGTGGTGTTTTCGCTGGCCATGGGGGCGCTGTGGCTGGCGACGGTGCCGCTGACCTCGGGGCTGGTCGCCTATATCTACGGGCTGCGCTACATGGGGACGCTCTACGGATTCGTCTTTCTGTCGCACCAGATCGGGTCGTTCCTGGGGGTGTGGCTGGGCGGCTGGCTGTATGATGTCTATGGCGACTACACCATGGTCTGGTGGGTCGGCGTGGGGGTGGGCGCGTTTTCGGCGCTGATCCACCTGCCGGTGCGCGAAGCGCCGGCCGGGCCGCTGAGCGGCCCCGTGCCCGCACCCGCCCAGTAATCAGCCCTCGGCCACCGACAGGATCCAGGCGGCGGTCATCAGGTCCAGATGCGCGCCGCCGCCATTCTTGGCAACGGTGATTTCATGGTCCGAGCGGCGGGAATAGGCCCCCGCCGGCAGGTCGTAGAAATCGGCGTGGATGTCGCTTTCTCGGATCGCGCCTTCGTCAAGCGGGATCTGGATTTCCCCGATATGGCCCAGCGTCGTGGCGCGGCTGTCCACGAAAAGCCGGGCGTTCTTCAGCACGTCGTCGTCGGCCTCGCGCATGTCGGGGCGATAGGCGCCGATCAGGTCCACATGAGTGCCGGGCGACAGCCATTCGCCGCGCAGCACCGGCTGGGTCGCCATGGTGGCGGTGGCGATGATTTCCGCGTCGCGCACCGCGGGTTCCAGATCGCGCACCGCTGTGGCCGAGACCCGCTGCGCCAGCGCCTCGGCCCCGGCGGGCGAACGGTTCCAGATACAGACCTGCGCATCGGGGATCAGGGCGCGATAGGCGTGGACCATGCTTTCGGCGACGGCGCCCGCACCGATCACCAGCACCCGCCGCGCATCCGGCCGCGCCAGCCTGCGGGCCGACAGCAGGCTGTCTCCGGCGGTTTTCCACTTGGTGACCAGGTGGAAATCAACCAGCGCCCGCAGTTGCCCGGTCGTGTCGTCCAGCAGGTTGACCGCCCCGTTCACCAAAGGCGCGCCGCGGCCGGGGTTGCCGGGAAAGATCGTCGCGGGCTTGATCGCCAACCCCAGGCCGTCGATCCAGGCGCTGCGGGTCAGCAGCGTATCCTCGCCCCGATACAGGAAACTGTCGGCGATTTCCGCGCGCGGCAGTTCGTGCCCATGGGCCAGCGCATCGGTCAGCGCCAGCCAGTCAAGCCGGGGTTCGATTTCGGGGCCGATGATCTGCATGATGGTCTCTCCGCCTGCGTGCGCAGGTCTAGACGCAACACGCTGCGCGTGCCAGAGCCTGCGACAGGAAGAAGCGGATGGCCCGGATGAACAAGGCTTCTGTCACGGTGCTGCTGGCGCTGTATCGGGGCGCGGCGTTCCTGCAAGCGCAGCTGGACAGCATCGCGGCGCAGGCGGTGGACTGGCGGCTGCTGGTCAGCGACGACGACCCGGGGGCCGATGCGGGCGCCGGGATCGCGCGCCGCCTTGCCAGGGCGCATCCCGGCCGTGTGACGCTACGCGCGGGGCCCGGGCAAGGGGCGGCGGCAAATTTCATGGCGATGCTGGCGGCGCTGCCTGCCGAGCCGGGGTTCATTGCGCTGTCGGATCAGGACGACGTGTGGCTGGCGGACAAGCTGCCCCGCGCGCTGGCCACGTTGCAGGGGGCGGGCGGGCGTCCGGCGCTTTACTGTTCCCGCGCCACGATCTGCGATGCCGCGCTGCGCCCGCTGGGGCTGACGCCGGCGCCGCGGCACCCGCCCTCGTTCCGGCATGCGCTGGTGCAGAACCTCGTGCAGGGCAACACCGCGGTGCTGAACCCGGCGGCGGCGGCGCTGGCGCGGCAGGCGGCGCAGGAGGCCGGTCAGGTCGTCCTGCATGACTGGTGGCTTTACCAGCTGCTGACCGGCGCGGGCGGGCAGGTCATCTGGGACCCGCGCCCCTCGGTGCTTTATCGCCAGCACGGGGACAACGTGGTCGGCGCCAATGCCGGGCTGCGCGGCCGGCTGGCAAGCGCCGGGCGGATGCTGTCCGGCCACCACCGGGACTGGAGCCGCGCCACCCTGCACGAGATGCAGCGCCAGCGCCCGCTGCTGACCCCGGAACACCGCGCGGTGCTGGAGGATTTCGCAGTGCTTTGCGGCCCCGGCGCGGGCGCGCGGCTGCGGGCGCTGCGTCGCGGAGGCTTCCACCGCCGCGATGCGCCCTCGCAGGCGCTGCTGTGGGTAGCGGCGGCGCTGGGGCGCGTGTAGGGGGCAGAGGCGCGCGGTCCAAGGGCGGCAGGGGGGCTTGCAACCGCCCGGGCGCTGCCCCAGCCTCGCGCCGTCCCGCCGGCAGGAGATTTCATGCAGTCCTTACTCAACCCCGGGCTGATCGTGCTGACGCTGGGCTATACGCTCAGCCAGTTCTACCGCGCCTTTCTGGCGGTGCTCAGCCCCACGTTGCAGGCCGAGCTGGGCGCCAGCCCCGGCGATCTGGCGCTGTCCTCGGGGATGTGGTTCGTTGCGTTCGCGCTGATGCAGCTGCCGGTGGGCTGGGCGCTGGACCGGATCGGGCCGCGCCGCACGGTGGCGACCCTGCTGGCCCTGGGGGGCGGAGGCGGCGCCGCGGTGTTCGCGCTGGCCACGCAGCCCTGGCACCTGCACCTGGCGATGGCGCTGATCGGGGCGGGCTGCGCGCCGGCGCTGATGGCGGCCTATTACATCATCGCCCATGACTATCCGCGCCACGCCTTTGCCATGCTTAGCGGGATGATGATCGGGCTGGGTTCGCTGGGCAACATCCTGGGCGCGGCGCCACTGGTCGGGTTGATCCACGCGATCGGCTGGCGGCAGTCACTGTGGCTGCTGGCCGCGGTCACGCTGGTGGTCGCCGCGCTGGAATGGGTGGCCGTGCGCGACCCCGACCATGACGGAGCCCCGCCGCGCGGCAGTATCCTGGACATCCTGCGGCTGCGGGTGCTGTGGCTGATGCTGCCGCTGTTCGCGACCAGCTATGCGGCCTCGGCCGCGATCCGCGGGCTGTGGGCGGCGCCCTATCTGCACGACGTGTTCGGCGCCGACGACCGCATCATCGGGCAGGCAACGCTGGTAATGGGGATCGCGATGGCAATCGGCAACCTGGGGCTGGGGGTCAGCCTGCGGCTGTTCGGATCGGCCAGGAGGGCGGCACTGGCAGGGCACGCGCTGGCACTGGCGGCGCTGGCGCTGCTGTGCCTGCTGCCCGGGCACGGGCTGGTGCTGTCGGTGGCGCTGCTGGGGCTGATCGGGCTGGTGGGGGCGAATTATTCCATGCTGATGGCCGATGCCCGGCTGCATCTGCCGCAACATCTGGTGGGCAGGGGCGTGACCTTCCTTAACATGATCTCGATCGGCGGAGCCGGGATCATGCAGTTCGCCTCGCGCCCGCTGTATCAGTCAGCGCAGGGGCTGGCGGGGCCTAGGCCGTATGTGGTGCTGTTCCTGTTCTTCCTGCTGCCGATGGCGCTGGGAACCCTGCTTTACCTGACCACCCCCGAGGCAAGCCATGACTGAACGGCCCCCGACTGAGCCCTCCACGATCGAGGTCGTGGCCCCCAACCTCAAGCGGCGGCTGTCCGGGGTCACCGCCACGGTGGTGCGGCTGATCCCGGTGCAGGCGCGGATGATCGGCATCGTGGCGACCGGGCCGGGGCTACCCTCTGATCTGCCGCATATCCCGCTGGCCCGCGCCGCGACCCTGCCCCGCGACCGCTGGCGGGTCTGGCACGCGCGCCGCAACACCGAAATGGCGCTGGGGCTGATCCTGCGCCACCTGCTGCGGCGGCGATACCGGCTGCTGTTCACCTCGGCCTCGCAGCGGGTCCACAGCGGTTATACGAAATGGCTGATCCGCCGAATGGATGCGGTGATCGCGACCTCGGCGCGCGGCGCCGCCTATCTGGAACGCCCGGCGACGGTGATCCACCACGGCATCGACACCGTGCAGTTCGCCCCGCCCACGGACCGCGCCGCGCTGCGCCGGTCCCTGGGCCTGCCGGCCGATGACGTGCTGGTCGGCTGCTATGGCCGCATCCGCAGCCAGAAGGGCACTGGCGATTTCGTCCGGGCAATGCTGGCGATACTGCCTTCGCGGCCCG
Source organism: Alphaproteobacteria bacterium (assembly GCA_036678445.1). Lineage (GTDB taxonomy): Bacteria > Pseudomonadota > Alphaproteobacteria > Rhodobacterales > Rhodobacteraceae > Paracoccus. The sequence continues at coordinate 2,306 of JAZIHR010000130.1, read as the reverse complement.
GGGTCAGGGCGCTGGTGATGGGGCGGGCGACAGAACAGCATCGCGCCTATCTTGCCGGGCTGGTCAACGAGGTCGCCCGGGCCGGGATGTCCGACCGCATCCTGTTCCTGCCCGAGGTCCCGGTGGACCACATGGCCGGCTGGTTCGGTGCGCTGGATCTTTACGTCGCGCCCCAGCGATGGGAAGGCTTCGGCCTGACCCCGCTGGAAGCCATGTCCTGCGGGGTGCCGGTGGTCGCCACCCGCGTCGGCGCGTTCGAGGAACTGGTCGTCGACGGCGAAACCGGCAGCCTGATCGCACCGGATGCTTCCCGGGAAATATGCGACGCCATTGACCACTGGCTTGCCGACGGCGCGGCGCGCGAGGCCGCCGGCCGTGCCGCCCGCGCCCATGTCGAGGCACACCACGCCATCGAGAACGAGGCCCGCGCCATCGTCGCCGTCTACCGGCAGTTGCTGGACGACCGCCCGTGAACCGGCTGCGCTTCCTGCTGGCGCGGACCCTGCGGGATGAGCCCGCGCTGGCGGCGCTGTCGGTGCCGCAGGCGGAACTGCTGGCGGCGGCCGCGGGGCGCAATATCGCGCTGGTCGGCAATGCCCGGTCACTTGCCACCCAGCGCCACGGCGCCGCCATCGACGCGGCCGGGCTGGTGGTGCGGATCAACCGCGCCCCGATGCCCGCGCCGGAAAGCCACGGCAGCCGCACCGACTGGCTGGCGCTGGCGGTGCGGCTGCCGGACGCCGACCGCGACCGGCTGCGCCCGGACCGCATTCTGTGGATGTCGCCCAAGCGCAAGCGGCTGGACTGGCGGACGGCCGCCAGCCCCGGTTTCTACCTGCATCCGCTGGCGGATTACCGAACCCTGGCGGCCCGGCTAGGCGCACCGCCCAGCACCGGCGCCATGGCGATCGAGCTGCTGCTGCGGGCCGGACCCGCCAGCCTGACGCTGTATGGTTTCGACTTTTTCGCCTCGCTGTCGCTGTCGGGGTCGCGCAATGCCGCGCAGGTGCCCCATGATTTCGCGGCCGAGGCCGAATGGGTCCGCGACCGCGCCGCGACGGACCCGCGGCTGCGGATCGCCTGACCGGGAAAGCCGGTGCGGGTCATCCCGGATCGGGGTGTTCATCCCAGATCTCGGTCAGCGAGCGGTTGCCGATCCGCATCAGCCGGCCCAGCGTCGCGGCCAGCCCGATGTCGTCGCGCCGCTCGGCGCAGACCGCCACGTCCACCGCCACCCCGGCCAGCGAGGTCATCCCCAACTGCCATGCCAGCCGCGCCAGCATCTCGGCCCGCATCGCCAGTTCGGCCCCGTCGCCCCGCGCCGCGGCCGCGCGCAGGTCCTGCAACCCGCGCGCCAGCTGTTCCAGCGCCAGCGTCAGCACGTCATGCGCCGCGGTTTCGCCCAGCTCGTCCACGATCTCGCCCAGCCGGCGTGAATCGATATGCACCTTGTCCGTCATGGTCAGAACCGTCAGCTCCGCCATCATCGCACCCCACCATTCTTTCGCCCCGTGTCCCCACACGTCGGGGCAGACTAGGCAGGGTGCCTCAAGAAATCCTTACCGGAACCGGCAGAAATCGCTCGCAGTTTAAGGATCGGGACACTATCCAGAACCGCAAAAGCACAAACGAGGCCACCATGACGATCCGTCCGCTGCCCCGATACCTCGTCCAGCGCTATCATGGCTGGCACGCCACCACCTATGCCGACAACAGCGCGTGGTACCGACGACTGGCGGACGAAGGACAGCGCCCGCGGGCGATGGTGATTTCCTGCTGCGATTCGCGGGTGCATGTCACCTCGATCTTCGGGGCGGACACGGGCGAGTTCTTCATCCACCGCAATATCGCCAACCTGGTGCCGCCCTATGCGCCCGACGGGGAACAGCACGGCACCTCGGCCGCGGTGGAATATGCGGTGCGCGAGCTGCATGTGTCGCATCTGATCGTGATGGGGCACAGCCAATGCGGCGGCATCGCCGGCTGCCATGCGATGTGTTCGGGACAGGCGCCGGAACTGGACGAGGCCTCAAGCTTTGTCGGGCGCTGGATGGATATCCTGCGCCCCGGCTACGAGCGGGTGGCCGGACTGCCGCCCGAGGAACAGATCCCGGCGCTGGAACAGGTGGCGGTGCGGGTGTCGCTGGAAAACCTGCTGACCTTTCCCTTTGTCTCGGCGGCGGTCGAGGCGCGCGAGCTGTCGCTGCACGGGCTGCTGCACGACATCCGCACCGGCCAGCTGACCATGATCGGCGAGGACGGGCGTTTCGTTCCGGTCTGAGGTTTCCCGCGGCGGTCCCGGGGGC
>JAZIHR010000129.1:0-8327 GCA_036678445.1 Alphaproteobacteria bacterium | reverse complement strand
GCCCGGTTCCGACCAGCCCCTTCCCACGATCCAGCCGCAGCCTGGCATCATGGACATCGCGCTGTATCAGGCCGGGGCGGCCACGCTGTCGGGACGCAGCGACGTGCTGAAGCTCAGCTCGAACGAGAACCCCTTTGGCGCCAGCGACAAGACGCGCGAGGCCGTGGCGCGGGCGGCGCACGGGATGCACCGCTATCCCCCGACCGATCACGCCCGCCTGCGCGCCGCGATCGGAGAGGTGCACGGCCTGGACCCCGACCGGATCATCTGCGGCGTGGGGTCGGACGAGATCATCCACTTTCTTTGCCAGGCCTATGCCGGGCCGGGGACCGAGGTGCTGTTCACCGAACACGGGTTCCTGATGTATCGCATCAGCGCGCTGGCGGCGGGGGCGACCCCGGTCGCCGCGCCCGAGCGTGACCGGACCACCGACATCGACGCGCTGATCGCGGCGGCGACCCCCGCCACGCGGCTGATCTTTGTCGCCAACCCCAACAACCCCACCGGCACCATGGTCCCGGCCGAGGAACTGGAGCGGCTGGCCGCGGCGGTGCCGCAGGCGCTGCTGGTGATCGACGGGGCCTATGCCGAATATGTCGATGCCGGTTTCGACGGCGGCGCCGGGCTGGCCGAGCGGCTGCCCAATGTCGTGATGACAAGGACATTTTCCAAGATCTACGGGCTGGGCGGGCTGCGGGTCGGCTGGGCCTATGCAGCGCGCGGGATCATCGACGTGCTCAACCGCATCCGCGGCCCGTTCAACCTGTCCAGCCTTGCGCTGGAAGGGGCCGAGGCCGCGGTGCGCGACCACGCGCATCTGGAACATTCACGCAGCGAGAATGCGCGGCTGCGCGACTGGCTGGCGGCGGCGCTGGCGGAACGCGGGGTGCCCTCGGACCCGTCGTTCGCCAACTTCATCCTTGCCCGGTTCGAGGACGCGGCGACGGCCGAGGCCTGCGATGCCATGCTGCGCGACGAAGGCATCATCGTGCGCCGGGTCGGCAGCTACGGCCTGCCCGAATGCCTGCGCATCACCATCGGGGACGAGGCGTCGTGCCGCCGTGTGGCCCATGTCATCGGCCAGTTCATGGCCGGCCGCGCCGCGGTGGCGCCATGACCGCGCCAGCCGCCAAAGCGGCGGCCGCGCCGGAAAGCACCCCGGCGACCACCCCGGCGACCGCGCCGATGTTCCAGCGCGTGGCGCTGATCGGGCTGGGGCTGATCGCCGGCTCGATGTCGCTGGCGATGCGCGAATCGGGGCTGGCGGGGCGGATCGTCGGCTATGCGCGCTCGGCCGAGACCCGCGCCACCGCGCGCGAGATCGGGCTGGTGGACGAGGTAACCGACAGCGCCGCCGAGGCGGTCGCGGGCGCCGATCTGGTGGTGCTGGCGGTGCCGGTGGGTGCCATGGCCGAGGTCGCCGCCGAGATCGCCCCGCATCTGGCGCCGGGCGCGATCCTGACCGATGTCGGCTCGGTCAAGCAGGCGGTGATCGAGGCGGTCGGGCCGCATGTCCCCGAGGGCGTGCATTTCATCCCCGGCCACCCGCTGGCGGGGACGGAACATTCGGGCCCGCGCTCGGGCTTTGCTTCGCTGTTTCGCAACCGCTGGTGGCTGCTGACGCCGCTGCCCGACAGCGACCCCGTGGCGGTCGCGCGGCTGACGGAACTGGTCCGCGCCCTGGGCGCCAATGTCGAGACGATGGAGCCCGCGCACCACGACCTGGTGTTGGCGGTGACCAGCCACGCGCCGCACCTGATCGCCTATACCATGGTCGGGGTGGCCGACCACCTGCGCCGCGTCACCGACGATGAGGTGATCAAGTATTCCGCCGCCGGTTTTCGTGATTTCACCCGCATCGCGGCCTCGGACCCGACGATGTGGCGCGACGTGTTCCTGCACAACCGCGAGGCGACGCTGGATATCCTCGGCCGCTTCGCCGAAGAGCTGTTCGTGCTGCAACGCGCCATCCGCATGGGCGACGGCCAGCATCTGCACGATTACTTCACCCGCACCCGCGCCATCCGCCGCGGCATCATCGAGGCGGGGCAGGACACCGCCGCCCCCGATTTCGGCCGCAGCGCGGGGGACTGAGCGCGGGGCCGGGGACCAGCCCCCTGGTCACGGCCGCGGCCTTCCTCGCTGAAAACGGTCCACCGGACCATCCGGCGGGAAAACAGCCTTGTGGGCGGTTTTTTGATCCGTTTCCTGTTCCGGATGCTCGGAAGCCCCGGGATATTTGGGCAGGATGAAACCCGTGATCGGCCGGGCCGGCAAGATCAGCCGACAAAGCGCGGCGCGGCGCCCAGTGGCAGCGGGCCAAGAAACATGCGGCCGTCGCGAAAGATCAGCGGGATGCGCAACTCGCCCGGTGCGGGCTTGTCCGGGGCAGGGGTGGTCGCGGGCAACTTGGTCTCGGCCGCGGCGGCCTGTTCCAGCGCGCTGCCGGCCAGCATGACCATCTGCGGCGGGATCAGCCCCAGATCGCCCGCCAGCTGCATCCAGGCGCGGGCGTCGTTGGTGTAAAGGAACAGCGCGCCCTCGGCCCGGCCGTCGGCATCGGCCGCCAGCCGCCCGGCGATGCGCAGCGACTGCGGCCCCAGCGTCAGGGTGAAGCCGGGCGAGGTGATGCCGGAAAACTGCGGTTCCGGCCCGCCGGGGCGCAGCGGAGCGGTCAGAAAGACCTGCGCGGTCCCCTTGCCCGACAGCGCCTGCCCGGCCAGTTGCGGCGGCAGCTCCAGCAGCGCCCCCGGGGTCAGCCCGGACCACTCGGCCTCGACCGCATAGGCGGCGCGGGCGGTGGGGGGCGCCTGCGCCCCCATCGGCGCCAACTGGGCCTGTGCATCCAGCCGCGCCAGCAGCGGCGCGCCGTCGATGGCAACCTGCCCGCTGCGGGCCGCCACCAGCCCCACCGCCATGTCGCTGCCCGGGGAAACCCGCAGCCCCAGCCCCGCATCCTGCGCCGCGACCTGCCGGTCGCGTCCCAGCAGCGGCAACTGCATCTGCGGCGGCAACTGCGCGTGGAAATGGTTGGGCGAGATCGGCGCCGCCCACAGCTCGACCGAGGGCAGCGCGGCCACCCCCCGGGGCGTCTGGACGGACAGGTCGTCCAGATGCAGCCCGATCCGGTCCAGCCGCCGCAGCGGTGCCACCGCGGCGGCGCTGATCCGGGGATCCTGCGCGATCATGCGCTGCGCCTTGCCGGCCAGCCACGTTTCGCCCCCCAGCCAGGCGGCGGCCAGCGCCGCCCCCACCAGCAGCAGGATCGACAGGAACCGCATCGGGACCTCACTTGCAAAGTCGCGCATCCGCCCTAACCTTTGCCCGGTGGAAAGGGCAAGCGGATGGACAAGGGTTTCTGGGTCTTCGGCTATGGCTCGCTGATGTGGGCACCGGATTTTCCGGTGGCCGAGCGGGTGGTCGCGCGCACCGAGGGCTGGCGGCGCAGCTTCTGCCTGCTTTCGGTCTGCCATCGCGGGACGCTGGCGCAGCCGGGGCTGGTGCTGGGGCTGGAACATTGCGTGGGCGCGGCCTGCACCGGCCTGGCCCTGCGGATCGAGGACGCGCTGTGGCCCGAGGCCATCGCCGCCATCCGCACCCGCGAACTGGTGACCGAGGCCTACCGCGAGGCCAGCATCGACCTGACGCTGGCCGACGGGCGCCGGGTCGCCGCGGTGACCTATGTGATGCGCCCGGAACACCGGCAATACGCGGCCGGGCTGTCGGCGGACGAACAGGCCGCGATCATCGCCGCCGCCCATGGCGGGCGCGGGCCGAACGCCGACTACCTGTTCAATACCGTCGCGCATCTGGCCGAACTGGGTATTCCCGACGACGACATGGCCGGGCTGGCGGAACGGGTGCGGGCGCTGAAAGGGGCAGCCGCCTGACCGCAAGGGGGAACTTGTGGCGCCGGTGCGTGCTTTCCCCCTGCCGCTGGTCCGGGCGGCGTGATAGCGTGGCGCCATGGTCCAGATGCTTCCCTCCCGCCAGCAGATCCTCGACTGGATCGCAGACAATCCCGATGCGACCGCCAAGCGCGACATCGCCAAGGCCTTCAACATCAAGGGCAGCGCCCGGATCGAGCTGAAGCGCTTGCTGCGCGAGCTTGAGGCCGAGGGCCTGCTGGAACGCCGCCGCCGCAGCTATCGCGACTATGAACGGCTGCCCCCGGTCAGTGTGGTCGAGATCCTGCCCCCCGACGACAACGGCGACCTGTTCGCGCGGCCGCTGGAATGGCAGGGCGCCGCGCCGATGCCGCGTATCCTTTTCCTGCCGCGCGACGCCGACCCGGCGTTGGGCGCGGGCGAACGGGTGCTGGTCCGGCTGACCGAGGCCGCGGCCGAGGACCACCAGTACGAGGCGCGGCTGATACGCCGCATCGGCGCGGCCCCGCATCGCATCGTCGGTATTTTCCGCAAGGAAACCGAGGGCGGGCGCATCCTGCCCATCGACAAGGGCGCCGACAAAAGCTGGCGGGTGCGCGGCGACGCCACGTTGGACGCGCAGGACGGCGAGCTGGTCGAGGCCGAGCAGGTCGGCTCGCGCCTGCGTCTGGGCCTGCCGCAGGCCCGCATCATTGAACGGCTGGGCGACCCGTCGGCCCCGCGCGCGGTCAGCCTGATCGCCATTCACCAGCACGGAATCCCCGACGATTTCCCCGACGCGGTGATGGCCGAGGCCGATGCGCAGAAACCCGCCCCCATGGCCGGACGCGAGGATCTGCGCGACCTGCCCCTGGTCACCATCGACCCCGAGGACGCCCGCGACCACGACGACGCGGTGGCGGCGATGTTTGACGACGACCCCGCGAACCCGGGCGGGGTGGTGGTCTGGGTCGCCATCGCCGACGTGGCGCATTATGTCCGCCCGCAATCGGCGCTGGACCGCGAGGCGCGCAACCGCGGCAACTCGACCTATTTTCCCGACCGGGTGGTGCCGATGCTGCCCGACATCCTGTCGGGCGACCTGTGTTCGCTGCATCAGGGCGTGGACCGGCCGGTGATCGCGGTCAGGATGCGGCTGGACGCCAAGGGCAACAAGATCGGGCACCGTTTCTGCCGGGGGATGATGCGCAGCCTTGCCTCGCTGTCCTACGAACAGGCGCAGGCCGCCGCCGACGGCCAGCCCGACGACGCCACCGCGCTGCTGCTGGACAGCGTGATCCGGCCGCTGTTCGCGGGGTATGAGCTGCTCAAGGCCGCCCGCGCGCGCCGGCAGCCGCTGGACCTGGAACTGCCCGAGCGCAGGATCGAGCTGACCCCCGAGGGCCGGGTGAAATCGGTGGCCTTCCGCGAACGCTTCGACGCGCATCGGCTGATCGAGGAATTCATGGTGCTGGCCAATGTCGCCGCCGCCGAGGAACTGACCCGGCGGCAGCGTCCGCTGCTGTTCCGCGTCCACGAGGAACCCAGCCCTGAAAAGCTGGATGCCCTGCGCGAGGTGGCGCAGGCGTCGGGGTTCAGCCTTGCCAAGGGGCAGGTGTTGCAGACCTCGCAGCTCAACCGCCTGCTGGCGCAGGCGCAGGGCACCGACTTTGACGAGCTGATCAACATCAGCACCCTGCGCTCGATGACGCAGGCGTATTACAACGCGGAAAACCTTGGGCATTTCGGGCTGGCGCTGAAAAATTACGCGCATTTCACCTCGCCCATCCGGCGCTATTCGGACCTGATCATCCACCGGGCGCTGATCTCGGCGCATGGCTGGGGCAAGGATGGGCTGTCGGTGCAGGACATCGAGACGCTGACCGACACCGCCCAGCACATCAGCGACACTGAACGCCGCAGCATGGCGGCCGAACGCGACACCAACGACCGTTATCTGGCCGCCTATCTGTCCGAGCGGGTGGGGACCGAGTTTTCCGGGCGCATCAACGGGGTGCAGCGGTTCGGCGCCTTCGTGCGGCTGGACGAGACCGGCGCCGACGGGCTGCTGCCGATCCGCGAGATCGGGCGCGAATATTTCCACTATGACCCCGACAACCAGACGCTGGTCGGTGCCGACAGCGGGCTGCGCATCACCATCGGCCAGCGCGTCACCGTGCGGCTGGCCGAGGCGGTGCCCACCACCGGCGGGCTGACGCTGGAGCTGGTCGAGGTCGAGGGCGCGCCGCTGCCTGCCCCCAGCGGCCCCCGCGGCAAGGCCGCGCGCCGCGGCTTTATCCGCGGCAAGGCGCGCAGCGACGCGGCGGAACGCAAACGCTCGCGCCTGCGCCGCAAATAGGCGCGGCGCCGCCCTCGCCAGAAACATCGCAAAGATGAATGCCTCCGGCAGATAACGCTCCACCAGGTGCGTGGCCGGCTGGCAATTATTCCATTCCCGCGGGTTTCGTATCCGCCGCCGAAAAAGTCGCTTCTTTCTGGCCCAAATACCCCGGGCTTTCGAGCGCCTGGAAAACAGTCCAGTGGACTGTTTTCAGCGAGAAAGGGGCGAAGCCCGAGGGGGCGGCGCCCCGGTCCGGCGCCAAAGAAAAAGCCGCCCCCGCAGGGACGGCTTTCCTTTCGCATCCGGGCGAAGGATCAGATCGCTGCGTCGCGCACGTCCTGATCCACCTTGTCGGCGTATTTGGTGAAGTTCTCGCGGAACATCCCCTTCAGCTTTTCGGCCTGCGCGTCATAGGCGGCGCCGTCGGCCCAGGTCGCGCGCGGGTCCAGCAGCTTTTCGTCCACGCCCGGCAGGCTGACCGGCACCTCGAAGCCGAAATTCGGGTCGCGGCGGAACTCGACCCCGTTCAGCGACCCGTCCAGCGCCGCGGCCAGCAGGGCGCGGGTGGCCTTGATCGGCATCCGGCTTCCGGTGCCGAACGGGCCGCCGGTCCAGCCGGTGTTGACCAGCCAGCAGGTGGCGCCGGACTTGCGGATCCGCTCGGCCAGCAGGCGGCCGTATTCTTCGGGGCGGCGCGGCATGAAGGGGGCGCCGAAACAGGTCGAGAAGGTCGGCACCGGCTCGACGATGCCGTCCTCGGTCCCCGGGGTTTTCGAGGTGAAGCCGGACAGGAAGTGATACATCGCTTGCTGCGGGGTCAGCCGCGCGATCGGCGGCATCACCCCGTAAGCGTCCGAGGTCAGCATGATGACGTTCTTCGGCTGCCCGGCCATGCCGGTTTCGGACGCGTTCGAGATCGCCTCAAGCGGATAGGCGCAGCGCATGTTCTCGGTGATCGAGCTGTCGGCGAAGTCCAGTTCCAGCGTGTCGGGGTCGAACACCATGTTTTCCACCACGGTCGCAAAGCGCGAGGTGGTGGCGTAGATTTCCGGCTCGGCCACGGGCGACAGGTTGATGGTCTTGGCGTAGCAGCCGCCCTCGAAGTTGAAGACGCCCTTGTCCGACCAGCCGTGTTCGTCATCGCCGATCAGCGTGCGCGAGGGTTCGGCCGACAGCGTGGTCTTGCCGGTCCCCGACAGGCCGAAAAAGACCGCCACGTCGTCGGTGTTGCCCGGCGCATGGTTGGCCGAGCAGTGCATCGGCATCACCCCGCGCGTGGGCAGGATGTAGTTCAGCAGGGTGAACACGCCCTTCTTGTTTTCGCCCGCGTATTCGGTGTCGGCGATCAGGATCAGCTTGCGGTCGAAGTTCAGCGCGATCACCGTTTCGGTGCGGCAGCCGTGGCGCGCCGGGTCGGCCTTGAAGCTGGGGCAGTTGATGATGGTCCAGTCGGGGGTGAAGCCGGTCAGCTCGGCCGCCTCGGGGCGGCGCAGCAGGTGGCGGATGAACAGGCTGTGCCAGGCCAGTTCGCTGACCACGCGCACGTCCAGCCGCTGTTCGGGGTCGGCGCCGCCGAACAGGTCCTGCACGAAATATTCGCCGCCCTTCATGTGGTCCAGCATGTCGGCATACAGCCGGTCGAAGGCCTCGGGCTCCATCGGGGGGTTGTTGTCCCACCAGATCGAATCCTCGACCGAAGGGGTGCGGACGACGAACTTGTCCTTGGGCGAACGGCCGGTCTTGGCGCCGGTCGACACCAGGAACGCGCCGCCCAGACCCAGCTTGCCTTCCTCGCGCCGGATCGCGGCCTCGACCAGTGCGGGTTCGAGCAGGTTATAATGAACCTGGCCCAGCCCGGCGATTCCCTGATCTTCGAGTTTGCAGTTCGGGTTGACGCGGGTTTGTGCCATGCCGGTACTCCATAAGGGCGCTGTCGCTGGGCGCATCTAATAACATGGCGGTTTGATGATGATAGACCGACTGACGCATCAGTTAGCGCAACCATTGGAAGTTAGCGTTATCATGTCCGCCGATGTTGCATTCAATCCGCGGACGAGGTGGCCAGGGTGACGACGATCCATGCCAGCGCGGTGGCGATCGGGGGGCGGGGGCTGCTGATC
>JAZIHR010000128.1:0-8328 GCA_036678445.1 Alphaproteobacteria bacterium | reverse complement strand
GACGCCGCCCCGCCCCGCCAGCCTTGCGCCGAACCCCGTTCTGCGCTATAGGCGCCCCTGTCTTTTCAGGCGACATGGCCACAACAGGCCGCCAGCATACGGGTCGGGCATCTTGCCGCGGCCCTTTGTCGTTGCCGCGGGGGACAGAAACCACAGACCGGCGGAGCCAACCGCCTGGCCCGTAACAGCTTCAAAGGAAACGACAGCCGCATGGCGAGAACCACATCCATGGAGGAATTCGAAGCCCTCCTCAATGAAAGCTTCGAAATCGACACGCCCGACGAGGGCTCGGTCGTCAAGGGCCGCGTCATCGCCATCGAGGCGGGCCAGGCCATCATCGACGTCGGCTACAAGATGGAAGGCCGCGTCGATCTGAAAGAATTCGCAGCCCCCGGCGAAGACGCGAAACTCAGCGTCGGCGACGAGGTCGAGGTCTATCTGGACCGCGTGGAAAACGCCCGCGGCGAGGCCAGCATCTCGCGCGAGAAAGCCCGCCGCGAGGAAGCCTGGGACCGTCTGGAACAGGCCTACGCCAAGGAAGAGCGCGTCGAAGGCGCCATCTTCGGCCGTGTCAAGGGCGGCTTCACCGTCGATCTGGGCGGTGCCGTGGCCTTCCTGCCCGGTAGCCAGGTTGACGTGCGCCCGGTGCGCGACGCCGGCCCGCTGATGGGGCTCAAGCAGCCGTTCCAGATCCTGAAAATGGACCGCCGCCGCGGCAATATCGTCGTGTCGCGCCGCGCCATCCTGGAAGAATCGCGTGCAGAGCAGCGCGCCGAGGTCATCGCCAACCTGCACGAAGGTCAGGTGGTCGACGGCGTGGTCAAGAACATCACCGAATACGGCGCCTTCGTCGATCTGGGCGGTGTTGACGGGCTGCTGCACGTCACCGACATGGCCTGGCGCCGCGTCAACCACCCGTCCGAGATCCTGTCGATCGGCGAGACCGTCAAGGTTCAGGTCGTCAAGATCAACAAGGACACCCACCGCATCAGCCTGGGCATGAAGCAGCTTCAGTCGGATCCGTGGGACACCGTGTCGGACAAGTTCCCGATCGGCTCGGTCCACAAGGGCCGCGTGACCAACATCACCGACTACGGCGCCTTCGTGGAGCTGGAAGCCGGCGTCGAGGGTCTGGTCCACGTTTCGGAAATGAGCTGGACCAAGAAGAACGTCCACCCCGGCAAGATCGTCTCGACTTCGCAGGAAGTCGACGTGATGGTGCTGGAAATCGACGAGCAGAAGCGCCGCGTGAGCCTTGGCCTGAAACAGACCATGCGCAACCCGTGGGAAGTGTTCGCCGAAACCCACCCCGCCGGCACCCCCATCGAGGGCGAGGTCAAGAACATCACCGAATTCGGTCTGTTCGTGGGGCTGGAAGGCGACATCGACGGCATGGTCCACCTGTCGGACCTGTCGTGGGACCAGCGTGGCGAAGACGCGATCCAGAACTACCGCAAGGGCGACGTGGTCCAGGCCGTGGTTCAGGAAGTCGACGTCGACAAGGAACGCATCAGCCTGTCGATCAAGGCGCTGGAAAACGACAATATGTCGGAAGCCGTGGACGGGGTGAAGCGGGGTGACGTGGTCACCGCTACCGTCACCGCGATCGAGGACGGCGGCGTCGAGGTCGAGTTCAACGGGGTGAAGTCCTTCATCCGCCGTTCGGACCTGGCCCGCGACCGCCAGGACCAGCGCCCCGAGCGTTTCCAGGTCGGTGATTCGGTCGATGCCCGCGTGACCAACGTGGACACTCGCACCCGCCGTCTGGGCCTGTCGATCAAGGCCCGTGAAATCGCCGAGGAAAAGGAAGCCATCGACCAGTACGGCTCGTCCGATTCGGGCGCATCGCTGGGCGACATCCTGGGCGCGGCGCTCAAGGGCCGCGGCTGACCCGGTTTCGCGCGGTAAAAACCACCGCGCGCATGCAAACTGGCCGTCCCCCTGATCGGGGACGGTCTTTTTTTGTGGGGGGGATGGTAATGTTCCCGAAAACCTGCAACCTTTTCAGACCTGTTGCGTTTCCTTCCATGGAACTCCCCCCGCGCCGACAGTGCTACAGACAAAACGGGACACCCCATGATCCGGTCAGAACTGATTCAGAAAATCGCCGAAGAAAACCCTCATCTTTTCCAGCGCGACGTCGAACGGATCGTGACGACCGTCTTCGAAGAGATCATCGGCGCGATGGCCCGGGGCGAACGGGTCGAGCTGCGCGGCTTTGGCGCGTTTTCGGTCAAGCAGCGGCAGGCCCGGCTGGGGCGTAACCCGCGCACCGGCGAAACCGTGCAGGTCGAAGAAAAGCACGTCCCCTTCTTCAAGACCGGCAAGCTGCTGCGCGACCGGCTGAACGGGCTGGACGCCGCGGGCAGCGACGACGACAGCGACTGAGCGCCGCCGCCGGCCGCGCCCTGTTGTCCCGGCCGTGGCAAGGGTGGTTGCGTCCCGCCGCGCGTTCCGAGAAACTCGCGCGCGCGCGCACCCCTTGGGGACAGATTGTGCCTGACACCCGGCGCCCGGGGGGACCAGGCGGGGAAGGATCGGGCAGCGAAAGGTCTTGCCAATGCGTTATCTGCGATTGCTGTTCGTCGTGGTGCTGGCGGTGCTTCTGATCATGGTGGCGCTGGCCAACCGGCAGTTCGTCGAGGTCAGCCTGATCCCCTCGGGGTTGGAACAGTGGGTTCCCGGCGACTGGACCACGCGGATGCCGCTGTTCCTGATCATCCTGCTGGCGATTCTGGCCGGGATGGTGCTGGGGGTGATCTGGGAATGGCTGCGCGAATCGTCTCTGCGCCGGGAATCGGCCCAGCGGGCGCATGAGCTGCAATTGCTGGAACGCGAGGTCGGCAGCCTGCGCAAGACCCACCACGCACCGCGTGACGAGGTGCTGGCGATCCTCGACGCGCCCCGCCCGGCGGCCCCCGCAGCCGGCACTGCCCCGGCGACGCTGCCCAGCGGAAACTGATGGCACAGGTCAAGATCTGCGGCCTGACCCGCCCCGAGGACCTGACCGCTGCCGCGCAGGCCGGGGCGCGTTACGGCGGGTTCGTGTTCTTCCCGAAATCTCCTCGACACCTGTCGGTCGATTCAGCGGCGACCCTGGCGGCGAATGCGCCCGACCTGCTGGCCCGGGTGGGGCTGTTCGTGAACCCCGATGACGCGGCGCTGGACGCGGTGCTGACGCGGGTGGCGCTGGATATCATCCAGCTGCACGGCAGCGAATCCCCTGCCCGCGTGGCCGAGATTCGCGCCCGCACCGGGCTGCCGGTGATGAAGGCGGTGGGCATCGCCGCCCCCCCAGACCTGGACGCGCTGTGGGACTATGGGCTGGTCGCCGACCTGCTGCTGGTCGATGCCAAGCCCGCCCCCGGTGCCGCCCGGCCCGGCGGCAACGGGCTGGCCTTTGACTGGCGGCTGCTGGCCGGGCGGCGGCTGCTCAAGCCGTGGATGCTGGCCGGCGGGCTGACCCCGGACAACGTGGCCGAGGCCGTGCGGCTGACCGGCGCGCCGATGGTGGACGTGTCCTCGGGCGTCGAATCCGCGCCGGGCATCAAGGACGCCGGGCGCATCCGTCGTTTTGTCGCCGAGGCCGGGGCATGAGCATCCGTTTCCGCCCCGCCACCCGCGACGACGTGCCCGAGGTGGTGGCGCTGCTTGCGGACGACGTGCTTGGCGCGGGACGGGAAACCGCCGGGCTGGACCGCTACCTTGCCGCTTTCGACGCCATGCAGTCGGAAACCGGCAACCAGCTGATCGTGGCCGAGGACGCCGGCCGCCGCGTCGTCGCCTGTTACCAACTGATCTTCATGTCCGGCCTGTCGCTTGCCGCCACCCGCCGCGCCGAGATCGAGGCCGTGCGCATCGCCGCCACCCTGCGCGGCCAGGGCCTGGGCGCGCGGCTGATCGCCGACGCCGAGGCGCGCGCCCGCGCCGCCGGCTGCGGGCTGCTGCAACTGACCAGCAACGCCAGCCGCAGCGACGCGCTGCGCTTCTATCAGGGGGCCGGGTTTACCCCATCGCACATCGGATTTAAGAAACCTCTCTGACGGGCTCCCTTCGACGGGCAAGGCACGCCCCCTCAGCCGCGCGGGAGATGACAGACCATGGCCGAAGACCTGATCAACAGCTACACGACCGGACCTGACGACAACGGCCGTTTCGGCATTTTCGGCGGGCGGTTCGTCAGCGAAACCCTGATGCCGCTGATCCTCGACCTGCAAGCGGAATACGAACGCGCCAAGGCCGACCCGGCCTTCCGGGCCGAGATGGACGACCTGTGGAAACACTATGTCGGCCGCCCCTCGCCGCTGTATTTCGCCGAACGCCTGACCGATCACCTGGGCGGCGCGCGCATCTATCTCAAGCGCGAGGAACTGAACCACACCGGCAGCCACAAGATCAACAACGTGCTGGGCCAGATCCTGCTGGCGCGGCGCATGGGCAAGACCCGCATCATCGCGGAAACCGGTGCCGGCCAGCACGGGGTGGCGACCGCCACCGTCTGCGCGCGGTTCGGGCTGAAATGCGTGGTCTACATGGGCGCCGAGGACGTGCGCCGCCAGCAGCCCAACGTGTTCCGCATGAAGCTGCTGGGCGCCGAGGTGGTGGCGGTGCAGTCGGGCCGCGGCACGCTGAAGGACGCGATGAACGACGCGCTGCGCGACTGGGTGACCAACGTCCACGACACCTTCTATTGCATCGGCACCGTGGCGGGGCCGCATCCCTATCCGGCGATGGTGCGCGATTTCCAGGCCATCATCGGGCGTGAGACCCGCGCCCAGCTGATGGAGGCCGAGGGTCGCCTGCCCGACACGCTGGTCGCCGCGATCGGCGGCGGCTCGAACGCGATGGGGCTGTTCCACCCGTTCCTCGACGACCGCTCGGTGCGGATCATCGGGGTCGAGGCCGGCGGCAAGGGCGTGGACGAGCGTGTGCAGCACTGTGCCAGCCTGTCGGGCGGGCGCCCCGGCGTTCTGCATGGCAACCGCACCTATCTGTTGCAGGACGCGGACGGTCAGATCCTTGAAGGCCACTCGATCAGCGCCGGGCTGGATTATCCTGGCGTCGGCCCCGAACACGCCTGGCTGCACGACATCGGCCGCGCCGAATATGTCAGCGTGACCGATACCGAGGCGCTGGCCGCCTTTACCCTGTGCTGCGAAACCGAAGGGATCATCCCGGCGCTCGAACCCTGCCACGCACTGGCGCATGTGGCGAAAATAGCGCCCTCGCTGCCCACGGATCACCTGATCGTGATGAACCTCAGCGGCCGTGGCGACAAGGATATCTTCACCGTCGCCCGCCACCTGGGCGTGCAGATCGAGGGTTAACCCCGGCCGGGTCCGCTACCCTGCGGCAAGCGGGCCGCTTGCAAGGCGAAAACCGATGTGGCCCGTCGTGCTGTCCGGTGTGTTATGGGTGCGTGAATGCACGAAATACCGGGCGCAATATGAGTCATGGCAAAGATGCGATCCTCCGCGCATGACTTTGGCAGAACCATGTTGCGGCCCCTCGGGGTTGCGTAACGGCGGCATTTCCGCCGCCGGCAGCGGACCGAACCAGTCCGCGACCCATTCCCATATATTTCCGGTCATGTTGAAAAGGCCGAAAGCATTCGGCGGAAAGCTGCGGGCCGGCGCCGTGCCGATATATCCGTCATCCGCACTGTTTTCATTCGGGAATTGTCCCTGCCAGACATTGTGACGGTGAATTGCACCCGACGCCGGCGCATTTCCCCATGGGAATTTCATGCGCTTCAGCCCTCCTCGGGCGGCATATTCCCACTGCGCCTCCGAAGGCAGGCTCGTGCCGGTAAAGCGGGTAAAGGCAGCAGCGTCGTGCCACGAGACATGCACCACAGGATGGTCCATCCGCTGGGCAATATCGCTTTCGGGGCCTTCGGGATGCGCCCAATCCGCCCCGAAAACCTGCCGCCACCACGGAGTCAGCGGCGGGTGTTTCGGCCAGGCGGCTTCATCCGGCAGGAAATTCGCAAAAACAAAGGACCAGCCTTCCCGCTCGGCGGTGGTGCGGTATCCGGTTTCGTCGACAAATCGCGCAAACAGGCGGTTCGTCACTGTTGTTGCGCCAAGAGAAAAGCCATCGACCCAAATCCGCCGCCGCGGACTGTCGAGATCGACATCATAACGCGAGCGTGAGGTGCCCATCTCGAAAAAGCCGCCCGGAATGCAGCGCATCTCGGCCAATATCGCTGTCCGCAGGGTATCCGATGCACCACATGGCGCAACCTCATCGCCGATTGGCCCGGCCTCGCGGTCCGATGCCGGCAAGCAGCCACAAGGCGCTTTCAATTTCGACATCGCTGTTTCCCGAAATATCCCATGAAGTCCGAACCGGGACGCCCCGCTGTCACATAGGCTGCGAGACAGAGCCGTCCGCTGTTGCCGCGCTGACAGTCGCCGTCTGGAAATCGAACTCGCAGGCTTTCGAACACTCTGTCAAAGCCTGATACATCGGCTCGAATTCTTCATGCTGCATGCCAAGATCCCTGAGCTGCCAGAAATCCGTCTCGACATTGAAAAGCTGGAAGCTGCCGTCGTCATATCGGATAATCCGATAATCACCTTTCCGTATGGAGACATGCTGCTTGTAGAAGGACGGGATAATTCGATTTGCATCCCGCTCTCCGTGAAGGAATGGTCTGAGCGAACGCCCGTGCCGGCGATCTGGCGGCGCAATCCCGGCAAAATCGAGCACGGTGGGGCCAAGGTCGATCATTGCCACGGGGTCGTGGACTTCCTGACCGACGGGGTTTTCCGGGTCAAAGATGATGAACGGAACCCGCAACGATTGTTCCCACAGGGTCGTCTTCCTGAACAGATTGCGGCTCCCGAGATGGAAGCCATGATCGGAAATGACGATCACAATGGTATTTTTCGCATGCCGAGAATTTTTCAGCGCCTCCATGACCCGGCCAAAGTGATAATCCCCATGGCTATAGGCCGAGAAATAATTCCTGACGCTGTCCTGCCAGTATTTCTCGGAGAGGAAATCTTCATTTTCCGGGAACGTCGACGCAATATAATCGTTTTCCGGGACATAACCGCCCCAATCCGAAGGCCGACGGAGATTGGAGGCGTCATACATCTCCTTGAACCTTGCCGGTGTCGCACATGGCACATGCGGGCTGTAGAATCCGACCTCCCGGTAGAAGGGTTGGTCGCCGTCATACTCTGCCAGGAACTTTACCGCGGAATTTGCGGATTTTTCATCGTAATAAAAATCGTCGTCGGTTCCATCCGGCGTCCCCCAGCCTTTTCTGAACCCGCCGAACGACCGGCTTCGCTTGCGAAGCTCTTTTGGCAAGCTCATGTCGTCGGGAAACTTCTTTCGCTCATCGGAATACAGGACGTTGTGGTGCACCGGCTTCAGCGGCCGATATCCATGATGCACCTTGCCGCCAGACGAGCAGTAATAGCCACCCGAATTCAGCAGAAAAATCCAGATGGATTGCGGGCTGATGCGATCGAAGGCGGGCACTTCATTGTCCAGAATCCCGGTTTCATGCGGCATCAAGGTGGTCATCATGCTGGCCCGCGAAGGCCCGCAGATGGGGGCCTGAGCGTAGGCCGCATGAAATGCCGTTGACATTTCGCAGAACCGATCCAGATTAGGCGTCTGCAATGGCTCGTTGAATACGGTCTTGTAAGGCCAGGGCGCCACGGCGTCATCGAAACTGATCAATAGAATGTTTTTTCTGGTCAAAACGATACCCTTCAATCAACAGGCCGGGACACCCGGACGGCGAATATTTGTCCCGATAATTTTACACATCTACCGCATGGGCGCGTAACAGTTCCAGCGGCACGATGTCGCTGGCGCGGGCATGGGTGGATTCCAGCACCACCTTGGGCGCGGCGAATTCCTCGGCCGCTTGCAGGAAACGCGCGGCACAGAGGCACCAGCGGTCGCCGGGCTTCAGCCCCGGAAAGCGAAGCTCGGGGCGCGGGGTGGACAGGTCATTGCCAAGGTATTTCGACAGCGCCAGGAACTCGGCCGTGACCACCACGCAGATCGTATGGCTGCCGCGGTCCTCGGGACCGGTGTCGCAGCAGCCGTTGCGATAAAAGCCGGTCAGCGGTTCCGTGGAACAGGGTTGCAACCGCTGGCCGAGGACGTTGAGCGAGGGCTCCATCGGGTTTCCTTTCATTGCCGCCGGACCGGGGGTTTTCCACCCCCGGACCCCCGGAGGATATTTTAATGATGAAGAAACACCCTCAGCGAAAGCGGTCTGCGAGCGATTTGAGCCGGTCCGTCATCGTCCGAGGCTCCGGGGTAGAGGGGGTGGCAGCCGAGGGGGCAGCCCTGGCG
>JAZIHR010000127.1:0-8332 GCA_036678445.1 Alphaproteobacteria bacterium | reverse complement strand
GCCACCATGCCGCCCGAGGCCGAAAAACTGGCGCGAAAATCCAAGTCGCGGTTTTCGCGGGCCGCTATGCTTCCGCCCATAGTCTTTCAGGGTCTCGACAGGAAGGAAAAGCGGGATGGAACCGCATGACAATGGAATGCCGATGGACGGTCTGTCCTGGGTAAGGGGCTACCGCAATGAGCCATTGCTGGAAATGACCATACCAGAGGTTCTTGCGGATTGCGTGGCGCGCCAGGGCGACAATATCGCCGCCGTCTTTACCGACTCGGATCTGCAATGGACATGGAACGAATTTTCCCGCCGGGTGGATGCGCTGGCCGGCGGGCTGATCCGCCTTGGCTTTTCCAGGGGGGACCGGCTGGGCATCTGGGCGCCCAATCGTCCCGAATGGCTGCTGACCCAGTTTGCCACTGCGCGGATCGGCGTCATTCTGGTGACGATCAATCCCGCCTATCGGGTGAACGAACTGGAACATGCGCTTAATCTGTCGGGGTGCCGCGGGCTGGTCCTTGCCGAGCGTTTCAAAAGCTCGGATTACGTGGGCATGGTCGGTTCGCTCTTTTCCGGACCGGGGGACGCAAGGACGGGGGCGCTTTCGTCCGGGCGCGTGCCCGCCCTGCGCCACCTGATCGTCATGAGCAAGGCCCCGCCCCCCGGAATGCACGGTTTTTCCGAAGTCGAGGCATTGGGGGCGGATGTGCCGGCGGCCATGCTCGACGCGGAAAGCGCGCGGCTGGATCGCCACGACCCCATTAACATCCAGTTCACCTCGGGCACCACGGGCAGGCCGAAAGGCGCGACGCTGACGCACCGCAATATCGTCAATAACGCGGCCTTCGTGACCAGCGCGATCAATCTTGGCCCCCGGGACAGGCTTTGCATTCCGGTGCCGTTCTATCATTGTTTCGGAATGGTCATGGGAACGCTCGGCTGCGTGACCAAGGGGGCCACGATGATCTTTCCCGGCGAAGGCTTCGATCCCGGCCTGACACTTGCGGCCGTTGCCAAGGAACGCGCGACGGCGCTTTACGGAGTGCCCTCGATGTTCGTGGCAATGCTGGAATCCCCTGATTTCGCCCGCCACGACCTGTCCAGCCTGCGCACCGGGATCATGGCCGGCGCATCCTGCCCGATCGAGGTAATGCGACGGGTGCAAAGCCGGATGCACATGTCCGGAATAACGATCGCCTACGGCATGACCGAAACCAGCCCCGTGTCATTCCAGTCGGCCATCGACACGCCGCTGGAAAAACGGGTGACATCCGTCGGCCGCGTTCATCCTCATGTCGAGGTGCGCGTGGTCGATGCGGAAAACAGAACGGTCCCGGTCGGGGAACAGGGGGAAATCCTGACCCGCGGATATTCGGTCATGCATGGTTATTGGGAAGCCCCCGAACAGACAGCCGCCGCAATAGATGCCGAGGGCTGGATGCACACCGGGGACCTGGGCCGTATCGACGCCGAGGGTTATTGCAACATCACCGGCCGGGTAAAGGACATGATCTGCCGCGGCGGCGAAAACATCTATCCGCGCGAAATCGAGGAATTCCTGTATTCCCACCCCACTGTCAGCCAGGTCCAGGTTTTCGGCATCCCGGACCCGGCAATGGGTGAAATCGTCTGCGCCTGGATCGTGCCCAGCCCCGGCGCGAATCCATGCGAAGACGAGATCCGCGCTTTCTGCCGGAACAAGATCGCGCATTACAAGATCCCGGCTGTCATCCGGTTCCGTATCGACCTGCCGGCAACCGTCACCGGAAAGCCGCAAAAATACCTGATGCGCGCGGCAATGATCGAGGAGCTTGGTCTGGTCGAGGCAGAAAGCGCATGATCGACCCGGGGCGCGCACCCGGCCTTATGCCGCACGCGCCCCGGCAGCCCGGAAGATAGACGCTGCCAGATGCACGGAAACCTTCCGGAAAATGTTTGTGGCATAAATCAAGAGGGCCACCTCTCAGCGGCAGGCTTCAAAAATCATGGTGATGGGTGCAGGACAGATGCGGAACCACCTGTCCCGATACCCGAAACCTCGAAACGCGCAGAGTCCGCGACTTTCCAGAATCTGCATTCTTTCATGTCCCGCTCTGTGATGAAAAAATGCGCAGGAAAACCTGTTTCGGACAAGAACCAATTTCCGCAACTCAATCCAGACAGGCGATGATCGAAAGAGGGTGAATCCTGCGTCGCAACCGCCGCGCTATCGGCCGAGATCGCAGCACGCGAACCGCCTGCCGCGCCGTTATCCTTGCTTAGAGAAGCGGTGACCGTTGCCCGGAACCCGGCTCAATCGCTTGCCACGATACCTTGGCTGGCTGGGCGTCCCATCAGGCCGAACCGACATCCGTCAAGGCTTCGCCCCAGCAAACGAATTGTCGTGGCAAGGCACGAATCTGGCAGCTTTCTGACCTTGTGCTGGCGCGGACCAGGGGCTGTCACGAAGCATGACGGTCCCATCGCAGCGCCAGAGATCGCCGCAGCCAAGCGCGCCCGTGACGACGGGGCGTCATCACACCTCGATCCCGGCGCTGCGCGCGGTGTTGCGGATGTGGGTCTGCATCTTTTCGGCAGCCGCGGCGCCATCGCCGCGCTGCAAGGCATCGACGATCGCCCAGTGTTCGGCGATTGATTGCAGCATCCGGCCCGAATCGGTGTTCGGGATCGGCTGTCTTTGCGTTTCGGTCAGCAGTTGCTGGACCGTGCGATAGACGTCACACAGCATCCGGTTGGGGCACGCCATGGCGATGTTCAGGTGAAAGGCCAGGTCGGCCTCGACATGCGCGACCAGATCGCCGGACCGCCAGGCGTCTTCGAATGTCTGCGCGGCGGCCCGCAGCTTTTTCACGACGTCCGGCGTCATCGCGCCGGCAGCAAGGCGGCACAGCTCGGCCTCGATCAGGACGCGGGTCTGGAAAACGTCCCGCAGGTCATGGGCATCGCCATATCGCCAGGAAACGGACGTCCGCCGCGACGCCGGGTCCATGACGAAAGTGCCCCGGGCCGGCAGGGTCTGCACAAGCCCCAGCGTCTCAAGCGTCAGCAACGCTTCGCGCAGCGAGGGGCGGGACACGTTCAACTGCTCGGCCAGGATTCGCTGCGAGGGCAGCTTTTCCCCCGGCTTCAACGCGCCTGACCGGATCATCTCTTGAAGTTGACGAGCGATCGTCTGCGTTACAGGGGCCTTATCCCACATCAAATCTGCCATCGTCTCCTCGCTACACGGACCGCTTCCTTGTTCACCTGAAACATAGATGTTGCAAAGAGCCGCATGTCGTGCCTCAATACTGGTCAGGCCGGTTTGCCCGGTCAAGCCAAGAACAAGCATAACGGGGATGTAACATGCGCAGCAACGGAATACGAAGCCTGGGCATCGCCCTGGCCCTCATGACCGCGACCACAGCGGCGGGATGGGCACAGGACAAGCTGACGGTCGGGGCGAACATCGGCAATGTGCCGTGGGAATTTCAGGACGAATCCGGCCAGTTCGTAGGTTTCGAGATCGATCTGGTCGCCGCGATCGCCGAACGGCTGGGCGCCGAGGTCGAAACCGTCAATATCCCCTTCAACGGCCTCTTTTCGGCCGTTCAGTCGGGGCGCATCGACATCGCGACCTCGTCCATCACCATCACGGACGAACGCTTGCAGTCGGTAAGCTTTGCCCAGCCCTACTACGACAGCGACCAGTCCCTGACCGTGGCCGAGGGCGGGCCTGCCTCGCTTGAGGAAATGAAGGGCAAGATCGTCGGCGTCGACACCGGCTCGACAGGGGACATGTGGGTCACGGCGCAGCAGGAAACCTATGGTTTCTCGGATGTCCGCCGTTACGAGGGGCTGGCCCCGGCGATGATGGATCTGACCGCAGGCCGGATCGACGGCTATATTTCGGATATTCCGTCGCTGCTTTACTACATCAAGGACAAGCCGAACCTCAAGGTCGTGGCGCGGATCGGAACCGGCGAAAAATACTCGATGATGTTTGCCAAGGATGCAGAGCTGGCCACCCGGGTGAACGCGGTTCTGGACGACCTCAAGACCGAGGGCGTGACGGCCGCGCTGCACGAGAAATGGTTTGGCGTGGCGCCCGAGCCGGATTCCTCGACCGTCACCATCCTGCCGATGCCCTCGCTCGACTGATCCGGCTGGCCGGATCGGGGGCAATCCCGGCCCGGCCCACCTTGTCAGGAGCCGGTAAAGGACGACCATGGATATTTTCGACACCTTCCTGAATGCCGAAGTCATGCGGCGCAGCCTGCCCATGCTGATGAAGGGGCTGTGGATCACCCTGCAACTGGGCGTGGCCAGCATCATCGCGGGGCTGATCCTGGGGCTGGGCCTGGCCATGGTCAGGCTTTATGCGGCGGCGCCCCTGCGCCTGCTTGCACGGGTCTATATCGACATATTCCGCTCGATTCCGCTGCTGGTGCTGCTGATCATCGTCTATTACGCCCTGCCCTTCGTCGGGGTGCGGCTGTCGCCCTTTGTCTCGGCGATGGCCGCGCTGACGCTGGTTTCAGGCGCCTATACGGCCGAAATCTTCCGCGCGGGGATCGAGGCCATCCCGAAAGGCCAGTTCGAGGCCTCGGCCGCCCTGGGACTAAGCGGGCCGCAGACCATGACGCAGGTGATCCTGCCGCAGGCCGTCAAGATCGTCATTCCCCCGCTGACGAACAATTCGATCAACGTGATCAAGGACACGGCGCTGGCCTCGGTCGTCGCGATGCCCGACCTGCTCAAGCAGGCGACACAGGCGCAGGCCGTGGCCGCCAACCCGACCCCCCTGATCGTTGCAGCCGCAATCTACGTTGCCTTCCTGTGGCCGCTTGTCGCTGCCGTGTCCCGGATGGAACGCCGTTTCGCCGCAAGGAGGCGCTGAGATGCCCGGTTTCGTAAGCATCAGGAACCTGCGCAAGTCATATGGCAGCTTCGAGGCGCTGCGGGGCATCGACCTCGATATCGCCAAGGGAGAGGTCGTCTGCGTGATCGGCCCGTCAGGATCGGGAAAATCCACGTTGATCCGCTGCATCAACAGGCTGGAAAGCTTTTCTTCCGAAAGCGAGATCCGCGTGGATGGAATGCCCGTGGCCACCGGCCGCGCCCTTGCCCGCGTCCGGGCCGAGGTGGGCATGGTCTTTCAGTCCTTCAACCTGTTCCCGCACCTGACCGTGCGCGAAAATGTCATGCTGGCCCCCCGAAAGGTGCGGGGCATATCGCGGGCCGATGCCGCGCAGCGCGCCGACCGGCTGCTGGACCGCGTGGGCATCGCCAGCCAGGCCGACAAATACCCCGAACACCTGTCCGGCGGGCAGCAGCAGCGCGTGGCGATTGCCCGCGCGCTGGCGATGGACCCGCAGGTGATGCTGTTCGACGAACCGACCAGCGCCCTTGATCCCGAGATGGTCGGCGAGGTCCTGGACGTCATGCGCGACCTGGCGCGCACCGGTGTCACCATGATCGTCGTCACCCATGAGATGAGCTTTGCGGCGCAGGTGGCCGATCGCGTGATCTTCATGGACGCCGGCCAGATCGTCGAACAGGGCCCGCCCGCCCGGATCCTTGTAAACCCCGCCGAGCCTCGCACCCGGAATTTCCTCGGGGCCGTGCTGAACCACTGAAAGCAGATGAAAATGACAGCTCTCGACATGGATCATGTCTGGTCCCGGTTTCCTGGACTGCGCGATGACTGGGTGTTCTTCGACAATGCCGGCGGATCGCAGATCTCGCAGCAGGCCCTGGACCGGATGGTCGAGTTCCTGCGCAACCGCAACGTGCAGATCGGCGGCAGCTACGCGGTGTCACAGGCCGCCGCCGAAGCCCTGCAACTGGGTCGTATCGCGGCACAGACCCTGGTGAATGCCAGCCGCCCCGAGGAAATCGTCTTTGGTCCCTCGACCACGGTGCTGCTGCAAAATCTGGCCACCGCCATGCGCAGCCAGTTCCGGCCGGGCGACGAGGTGATCGTCACCATGGCGGACCATGAAAGCAACATCGGGCCGTGGATGCGGCTTGCCGATTTCGGCGTGACGGTCAAGATGTGGCCGCTGAACCCGCAGACGCAGGATCTGCAACTGTCGGACCTTGCCCCCCTGATGACGGACCGCACACGGCTGGTCTGCGTGACCCATGTGTCCAACATCCTGGGCAAGGTGCATCCCATCGGGGATTTTGCCCGCTTCGTGCATGATTGCGGCGCGCAGATCTGCGTCGATGCGGTCGCCTATGCACCCCACCGGCTGATCGACGTGCAGGCGTGGGACGTCGATTATTACGTCTTCAGCCTGTATAAGGCATACGGCCCGCATGGGGCGATGATGTATGGAAAACATGAGCTTCTGGCCGAGCTGGACGGGCTGTATCACTATTTTTACGGCAAGGACAAAGTTCCCGGAAAGCTGGAGCCGGGCAATCCCAGCTATGAAATGGCCTATAGCACCGACGGGATCGTCGATTACCTGACCGACCTGGCCCGTCACCATGGTGCCACGGGCGACCGCCGCGAACTGGTCGCTGCCGCCTATGACATGATCACGGCGCATGAGGACCTGCTGACCGACCGCCTGCTGTCCTGGCTGTCCAGCCGCAACGACTGCCGCATCATCGGTGACGCGGTGAACCGCGACAGCACCCGTGTCCCGACCATCTCCTTCAAGTTCGACGGAGTCGATTCCGGCGAAATCGTTCGTGCGATGGATGAATACGGCATCGCCATGCGCTTTGGCGATTTTCATTCCCGCCGCCTGGTCGAGCATCTGAAAGAGGATCATGCCGGGGGCGTCCTGCGGGTCTCGATGCTGCATTACAACACGCCTGCGCAGGTGGACCGGCTGACCGGGGCGCTGGAGGCGATCCTGGCCCGGCCCGCGGCATGAGCGGGCTGGATCTGGTGGTGCGGGGCGGGACCGTCGTCACCGCCTCGGACAGCTATGCGGCGGATGTCGGCATCCGGGACGGGCGCATCATTGCCATCGGTGACGCACTTTCCGGCAGGCAGGTGATCGACGCGACCGGCCTGCTGGTGCTGCCGGGCGGAATCGACGCCCATGTGCATCTGGATCAGCCGACCTCTGACGGCACGGTCATGGCGGATGATTTCGCCAGCGGAACACGTTCGGCCGCGGCCGGGGGCAACACCACGGTCCTGCCCTTCGCGCTTCAGGTCAAGGGGCAGTCCCTGCGTGCCTGCGTCGAGGACTATCACCGCAAGGCCAGCGGCCGGTGCCACACGGACGTGTCCTTCCACCTGATTATCAGCGACCCGACGCCGCAGGTGCTGGGGCAGGAACTGCCGGCGCTGGTGCGGGACGGCTATACCTCGTTCAAGGTCTTCATGACCTATGACGACCTTGTCCTGAACGATGCCCAGCTGCTGGATGTCTTCGAGGTGGCAAAGCGCGAACGCGCGCTGGTGATGGTGCACGCCGAGGGACATGATGCGATCAAGCACCTGACCCGCCGCCTTGAAGAACAGGGCCGGACCGCGCCCGCCTTTCACGGCGTGGCCCATGCCCAGATCGCCGAACGCGAGGCCACCCACCGCGCCATCAGCCATGCCCAGCTGATCGACGTGCCCATCGTGATCGTCCATGTTTCGGGCCGCGACCCGATGGAACAGATCCAATGGGCGCGGGCACGCGGCCTGAAAGTCCATGCCGAGACCTGTCCGCAGTATATCACGCTGACCGCCGACGACCTGCGCGGACTGAACATGGACTTTGAGGGGGCGAAATATGTCTGCTCGCCCCCGCCGCGCGATGCCGACAGCCAGTTGGCTATCTGGCAGGGGCTGCGCGATGGCACCTTCGACATTTTTTCATCCGACCACTGCCCCTTCCGCTTCGAGGGGCCGGACGACACCGGCAAGGACAATGCCCGCGCCCGCACGTCGTTCCGCTGGGTGCCGAACGGCATTCCCGGGGTGGAAACCCGCCTGCCCATCCTGTTTTCCGAAGGGGTGTCCAAGGGGCGCATCAGCCTGCAAAGATTCGTCGCGCTGACCTCGACCAACCCCGCGCGGCTCTACGGGCTGTATCCGCGAAAGGGCAGCATCGCCATCGGGGCGGATGCCGACCTGACGCTTTGGGACCCCGGCCTGACGCGCAGGATCCGGCAGCCGGACCTGAACCACGGTTGCGACTACACCCCTTACGAAGGAATGGAGATCACGGGCTGGCCCGTCCGGACCCTGCTGCGCGGGCAAACCATCGCGCTGGACGGCGTTCCGGTAGAGGCTCCGACCGGGACCCATCTTGCCCGCCATACCAGCGAGGCATTCGGGCCGTAGGCAGAAGGGCATGAAAACGGCGGGGCACAAAAACGGCAGAGAGCGGCCCCCTGCCCC
>JAZIHR010000126.1:0-8424 GCA_036678445.1 Alphaproteobacteria bacterium | reverse complement strand
GGGTGGGGGCGCGGGGATCGCGCGCCCCGGCATCGGCTTCATGACAAAGGAGACACGGGTGGATCGAAGACAGGATGAAAACGGGCGGCCGGGCGGTCGCCCTTCGTTCCGGGCGGTCCCCGGCGTCGTCGCAAAGTGGGACGTAGGAATGCGGATCAAAGATGACTAGAGCTGCCGAAACAGCGACAGAACCGCAGGTGGTGCTGAGCGCCCGCGGTCTGGGCAAGGACTTTTCGGGCTTCACCGCGGTCAACAACGTGAACCTCGACATCCGTCATGCGCGTATTCATGCGCTGATCGGGCCGAACGGGGCGGGCAAGACCACGGTCTTCAACCTGCTGACCAAGTTCCTGCCGCCTACCCGCGGCCGGATCACCCTGCTGGGCACCGACATTACCGCGATGAAACCGGATGCGGTGGCGCGGATGGGGCTGGTGCGCTCGTTCCAGATCTCGGCGGTGTTCCCGCATCTGACGGTGCTGGAAAACCTGCGCGTCGCGTTGCAGCGCCCGGCGGGGCTGGCCGTGCAGTTCTGGCGGCCGCTGTCCTCGCTTGACCGGCTGAACGGGCGCGCGGACGAACTGATCGACGGGCTGGGGCTGACGCCCTGGCGCGACATCCGCGCCGCGGACCTGAGCTATGGCCGCAAGCGGGTGCTGGAAATCGCCACCACGCTGGCGCTGGACCCCAAGGTGCTGCTGCTGGACGAGCCGATGGCCGGCATGGGCCACGAGGACGTGCACACCGTGGCCGAGATCATCCGCGAGGTCGCCCGCGACCGCGCCGTGCTGATGGTGGAACACAACCTGTCGGTCGTGGCCGACATCTGCCACCACGTCACCGTGCTGCAACGCGGCGAGATCCTGGCCGAGGGCGATTACGCCACCGTCGCCGCCGACCCGCGGGTGCGGACGGCCTATATGGGGACCGAGGCATGAGCGCGCTTCTGAATGTGTCCGACCTGAACGCCTGGTATGGCGAAAGCCATGTCCTGCACGGCGTGAACATGCATGTGACCGAGGGCGAGACCGTCTGCATCCTTGGCCGCAACGGCATGGGCAAGACCACCACCCTGCGGTCGATCATGGGGCTGGTGCGCAAGCGCACCGGCGCGATCACCTTTGCCGGGCAGGACGTGATGGCGCTGCCCCTGCACCGCACCGCGCGGGCGGGGCTGGGCTTCGTGCCCGAGGAACGCGGCATCTTCGCCTCGCTCTCGGTGGATGAAAACCTGATGCTGCCGCCGGTGGTGGCGCCGGGCGGCATGACGCTGGACGAAATCTACCAGCTGTTCC
This sequence comes from Alphaproteobacteria bacterium, assembly GCA_036678445.1. Taxonomy (GTDB): domain Bacteria; phylum Pseudomonadota; class Alphaproteobacteria; order Rhodobacterales; family Rhodobacteraceae; genus Paracoccus. The sequence goes on along the minus strand of JAZIHR010000126.1, from coordinate 7,129 downwards.
CCAACCTGCTGGAACGGCGCAACAGCCCCGGCACCAAGCTGTCGGGCGGCGAACAGCAGATGCTGGCGATGGCGCGCATCCTGCGCACCGGCGCGCGCTGCCTGCTGCTGGACGAGCCGACCGAGGGGCTGGCCCCGGTCATCATCGACGCCATCGGCGCGGTGCTGCGCGAGCTCAGGGCCCGCGGCATGACGGTGGTGCTGGTGGAACAGAACTTCCGCTTTGCGTCCAAGGTCGCCGACAGGTTCTACGTCATGGACCACGGCGTGATGACGCATGAATTCCCGGTGGGCGAGCTGGATGCCCGCATGGGGATGCTGCAAGAAACTTTGGGGGTCTGAGATGACGATGATCTTCGGAATCCCGCTTCAGGCCTTTCTGGGCCAGCTGCTGGTCGGGCTGATCAACGGTTCGTTCTACGCGCTGCTGTCGCTGGGGCTGGCAGTGATCTTTGGCCTGCTGCGGGTGATCAACTTTGCCCACGGGGCGCAATACATGCTGGGCGCCTTTGTCGCCTTTTTGTCGCTGAAATGGCTGGGCATCCCTTATTGGGGCGCGCTGGTGGTGGCGCCGCTGGTGGTGGGCGCCTTCGGGGCGCTGATCGAGCGCACGATGCTGTCGCGGCTTTACGACCTGGACCATCTGTATGGGATGCTGTTCACCTTTGGCCTGGCGCTGGCGATCGAGGGCAGCTTTCGCTGGTATTTCGGCGCCTCGGGGCAGCCCTATGCGACGCCCAAGGCGCTGACCGGGGTGTTCAACCTGGGCTTCATGGTGCTGCCGGTCTATCGGGCCTGGGTGATCGTGGCCTCGCTTGTCGTGTGCCTGGCGGTCTGGGCGCTGATCGAAAAGACCCGGCTGGGCGCCATCCTGCGCGCCGCGACGGAAAACCCGACGCTGGTGCAGAGCTTCGGCATCAACGTCCCCATGCTGCTGACGCTGACCTATGCGCTGGGCGCTGGGCTGGCGGCGCTGGCCGGGGTGCTGGCGGCGCCGATCTACCAGGTGTCGCCGCTGATGGGGTCGAACATCATCATCGTGGTGTTCGCGGTGGTCGTGGTCGGCGGCATGGGCTCGATCATGGGGGCCATCGTCACCGGCTATCTGCTGGGCATCGCCGAGGGGCTGACCAAGGTCTTTTACCCCGAGGCATCCAACATCGTGATCTTCGTCATCATGGCGATCGTGCTGATCCTGCGTCCCGCAGGTCTGTTCGGGAAGGAGGGCTGAGATGGCCAGAACCTCGGAACTGCCGCCGGCCACCGAACCCGCGCCGGTCTCGGCGCCGGTGATGGGCCGCGGCCTGCAACTGGCGCTGCTGCTGGGGGCAATGGTGCTGCTGATCGCGGCGCCCTTCGTGATGTATCCGGTCTTCATCATGAAGATCCTGTGCTTTGCGCTGTTCGCGGCGGCCTTCAACCTGCTGCTGGGCTATACGGGGCTGCTGTCCTTCGGCCACGCCGCCTTTTTCGGGGGCGCGGCCTATTTCACCGCCCACGCGGCCAAGGTCTGGGGCCTGGGCCCGGAACTGGCGCTGCTGGTGGGGGTGGCGGGCGCCGCGGTGATGGGGCTGGTGATGGGCGCCATCGCCATCCGCCGGCAGGGCATCTATTTCGCCATGGTCACGCTGGCGCTGTCGCAGATGTTCTTTTTCGCCTGCTTGCAGATGCCCTTTACCCATGGCGAGGACGGCATCCAGTCGGTGCCGCGCGGGCGGCTGTTCGGCGTCATCGACCTTAACGACATGATCACCATGTATTTCTTTGTGCTGGCGGTGTTCGTGATCGGGCTGCTGATCATCTGGCGCTTCGTGAACTCGCCCTTCGGGATGATCCTCAAGGCGATCCGCGAAAACGAGGCGCGGGCGACCTCGCTGGGCTATGCGACGGCGCAATACAAGCTGGGCGCCTTCGTGATGTCGGCGACGCTGGCCGGGCTGGCCGGAGGGCTGAAGGCGCTGGTGATGCAGTTCGCCACCCTGACCGACGTGGCCTGGCAGATGTCGGGCGAGGTGGTGCTGATGGCCCTGATCGGCGGCATCGGCACCATGGTCGGGCCGGTGGTCGGCGCGGGGGTCGTCGTGGGGCTGCAAAACCAGCTGGCGACCTCGACATTCCCGGTCACCATCATCACCGGGCTGGTGTTCATGGTCTGCGTCATGCTGTTCCGCCGCGGCCTGGTCGGCGAACTGGCCCATTCCCGCCTTGGCCGCGCGCTGGGGCTGCGCCCGCCGGGCTAGGGCGGGCACAAGGATGAAACCAGCCGCCGCGGCGCGTTTCGCGGCGGCTTGTCTTGCCGGCAACCCGCGGCCGGCGGGCGGACCCCGGGAAACCGCCGGCGCCCGCCACGGGCCGCGGCCACATGGTTGCCAAACTGTCATGCAGGGGCGACAAGTTTCGCATTGGTCCGGCCGCGCCGGGGGAAGGGACAATCAGGATGGTCGTGGAAATCGAGCCCATGCCGCTTGCGGGAATGCGGGTGGCGGTGATCGGCGCGGGAACGATCGGAGCAAGCTGGGCTGCGCTGTTCCTGTCGCGCGGGATGCAGGTTGCGGTCAGCGACCCGGCCCCGGGCGCCCGGGCGCAGGTGCAGTCCTATATCCAGGGGGCATGGCCCGCGCTGGAACGGCTGGGGCTTGCCCCCTCGGCCGACCCTGACAACTGGAGCTTCCACACAGACCCGCGCGACGCCGCGGCGGAGGCCGCGCTGGTGCAGGAAAACGGGCCGGAACGCCCCGACATCAAGCGCACGATCTACGCGGCGCTGGAAGAGGTGATCGGCGACGACACCATCGTTGCCTCCAGCACCTCGGGGCTGATCATGTCCGATCTGCAAGAGGGGCTGCGGCTGCCCGGGCGCTTTGCCATCGGCCACCCGTTCAACCCGCCCCACCTGATCCCGCTGGTCGAGGTCGTCGGCGGCAAGGCCACGACCGAGCCGGTGATCGCGCGGCTGATGGCGTTCTATGCGGCCCTTGGCAAGCGCCCCATCCGCCTGCACCGCGAGGTGCCGGGCCACCTGGCGAACCGGCTTCAGGCAGCGCTGTGGCGCGAGGCGGTGCACGCCGTCGCCTCTGGCCTGGCCAGCGTCAGCGACGTGGATGCCGCGATTGCCCAGGGGCCGGGGCTGCGCTGGGCGATCTTCGGGCCGAACACCATCTTCGACCTTGCCGGCGGCGCGGGCGGGATGACGCATTTCATGGACCATATCGGTCCGGAAATGGAACGCTGGTGGCGCGATCTTGGCACCCCTGAGCTGACGCCCGAGGTCCGCGAGCGGCTGATCGCCGGCGCGCATGAGGCCAGGGCCGGGCGGTCCGTCGCCGATCTGGCGCAGGAACGCGACCGGCTGCTGCTGGCACTGATCGAGACATTCCGGGATGATCGCGGCGCGGCCCCCACTTCTGCCGCCCCCGCCCCCCGGCAGGATTCATAGGAAGGACCACCGATGAAACGAGCGAAAAAGGTCATCATCACCTGTGCGGTCACCGGGTCGATCCATACGCCCTCGATGTCGCCGTATCTGCCAGTCATCCCCGAGCAGATCACCCACGAGGCAGTCGCCGCCGCGAATGCCGGCGCCTCGATGCTGCATCTGCACGCGCGCGAGCCCGACACCGGCAAGCCCTCGCCCTCGCCCGAGCTGTTCGCCCAGTTCCTGCCGCGCATCAAGCAGCAGACCGACGCGATCCTGAACATTACCACCGGCGGCGGGCTGGGGATGACGCTGGACGAGCGGCTGGCGGCGGCCAAATGGGCGCAGCCCGAGGTCGCCTCGATGAACATGGGCTCGATCAACTTCAACATCTCGGGCGCGGGGGACCGGATCGCCCGGTTCCAGCACGACTGGGAAAAGCCCTATCTCGATTCGACCCGGGACCTGGTGCTGTCCAATACCTTTGCCCAGATCGAACGCTGCATGCGCGAACTGGGCGATCTGGGCACCCGGTTCGAATTCGAATGCTACGACATGAGCCATCTTTACACGCTGGCGCATTTCGCGGATCGCGGCATCGTCAAGCCGCCCTTTTTCACCCAGTGCATCTTCGGGATCATGGGCGGCATGGGGGCTGACCCGGAAAACCTGATGCACATGAAGGCCACGGCGGACCGGCTGTTTGGCGACGACTACTACCTGTCGGTGCTGGCGGCGGGGCGCCACCAGATGCCGTTCGTCGCGCTTAGCGCCATTCTGGGCGGCAACGTCCGCGTCGGGCTTGAGGACAGCCTTTACATCGGCAAGGGCAAGCTTGCGACCTCGAACGCCGAACAGGTCGCCAGGATCCGCCGAATCCTGGAGGAGTTGAGTCTGGAGATCGCGACCGCCGACGAGGCGCGCGAGATGCTACAGACCAAAGGCGGCGGCAACGTCGCATTCTGACGGTAAAGTCACAACACGGAGAGGATACCGGACCATGAAGACCAGCTTTGCGGCTGCCGCCGCCTGCGCTGCGGCACTTGCCGCGACCACGGCGGGCGCCGAGATTTCGGACGGCAAGGTGAAGATCGCGGTGCTCAACGACATGAGCGGCGCCTATGCCGACGCCACGGGAATGGGCAGCGTCGAGGCCGTGCGCATGGCCATCGAGGAATTCGGCGGCCAGGTGGCGGGCATGCCGATCGAACTGGTCTATGCCGACCACCAGAACAAGCCCGACGTGGGCGCCTCGATCGTCAACCGCTGGATCGACACCGAGCAGGTGGACGTGATCGTCGATGTGCCGACCTCGTCGGTGGCGCTGGCGGTGCAGGAAATCACCCGCGAAAAGAACCGCGCCTTCCTGATTTCGGGGGCCGGGGCCGAACAGCTGACCGGCGAAGCCTGTTCGCCCACCACCGCGCAATGGACCTATGACACCTATGCCCAGGCGCAGGGCATGGGCAAATACGGCGTCGAGACGCTGGGCGACAGCTGGTTCTTCCTGACCGTGGATTATGCCTTCGGCCACGCGCTGGAAGCCTCGGTCAGCCGCGTGTTGCAGGAAACCGGCGCCACCATCGCCGGGGCGGTCCGGCACCCGCTGGGCACCTCGGATTTTTCGTCCTTCGTGCTTCAGGCGCAGTCCTCGGGCGCCAAGGTGATCGCGCTGGCCAACGCGGGCGCCGACACCGCCAACGCCATCAAGCAGGCGCAGGAATTCGGGGTCACGCAGGGCGGGCAGACGCTGGCCAGCATGTTGATGTTCCCGTCCGACATCCACGCGCTGGGGCTTGAGGCCACGCAGGGCATGGCGCTGGTCGATGGCTTCAACGCCGACCGCGACGCGGAAAGCCGCGCCTTTGCCGACGCTTATATCAAGCGCACCGGGACGCTGCCCAGCATGATCCAGGCCGGCAACTATTCCTCGGTCCGCCATTACCTCAAGGCGATCGAGGAACTGGGCACCGACGAGGCCACGGCAGTCGTCAACAAGATGCGCGAAATGCCGGTGAACGACGCGTTCGCGCAGAACGGCAAGCTGCGCGCCGACGGGCGGATGGTCCACGACATGTATCTGATGCAGGTCAAGACCCCCGAGGAATCCAGCGGCGAGTGGGACTATTACAAGGTGCTGGCGACGCTGCCGGGCGACGAGGTCTATCGCCCGATGGCGGACGGCGGCTGCCCGCTGGTCCAGGACTGACCTGACCTGACCTGCCGCGTGGCGCGCCCTTGCGCCACGCGGTTTCCTACTGGCCGTTGCGGGGAATGACGATGGAACTTGGCATCACGGGGCTGCGCGTGCTGGTGACGGCGGGCGCGGGCGGCATCGGGCTTGAGATCGCGCGGGCCTTCCGGGCCGAGGGTGCGCGGGTGCATGTCTGCGACGTGGACCGCGACGCACTTTCCCGGCTTGCGGACAGCGACCCGGATATTTCGCAATCATATGCGGACGTGGCTGACCGCGGCAGCGTCGCGCAGCTGTTTTCGGACGCGACCGGCGCGCTGGGCGGGCTGGACGTGCTGGTCAACAACGCGGGGATTTCCGGCCCCACCGCCCCGGTGCAAGAGGTCGACCCCGAGGACTGGGACCGCACGCTGGCGGTCAACATCACCGGGCAGTTCAACTGCGTGCGGCTGGCGGTGCCCTTTCTGTTGGACAGCGCCAACCCCTCGATCATCAACCTGTCCTCGGCGGCGGGGCGGTTCGGGTTCCCGCTGCGCTCGCCCTATTCGGCGTCGAAATGGGCGGTGGTCGGGTTCACCAAGACGCTGGCGATCGAGCTTGGCCCCAAGGGGATCCGGGTGAACGCGATCCTGCCCGGTGTGGTCGAGGGCGAACGGGTGCGCCGCATCATCGCCAGCAAGGCCGAGGCGCGCGGGATCAGCGCCGACGAGATGCGGGCCGAGTTCCTGGGCAACATCTCGATGCGCACCGCGGTCACGCCCCGGCAGATCGCCGACCAGATCGTGTTCCTGTGCTCGCCGCGCGGGCGGACGATTTCTGGACAGGCAATCGCGATCGACGGCGACGCGCAGTCGCTGGCCTGAAAAGGCGCCCAGCCGGGGGGCGGTCTGGCCGGGCGGGCAGGGGCGTTCCTGACGGCGCGCTTAAGAGGTTTCCCCGTCCCTGTCAGCGGGGCGCAAGTTTCGGCGGCCAGTATTCATTTCATGGACAACCGGGATCAAGGAGATGCCCCCATGAAAAAGACACTGGCAACCCTCGCCGTCCTTGTCGCGCTGCCGGCCTCTGCCGCACTTGCCGGGACGGAATGCAACGTCCCGCCCGAAAAGCGGCAGTCCTTCGTGGCGCTGGCCGAACTGGCCGACGATTTTGGCTGGTCGATCCAGAAGATCGAGATCGACGACGGCTGCTACGAGCTGCGCGTGACCGATCAGGGCGGCAACGTGCTCAAGGTCAAGCTGGACCCCGAAACGCTTGACGTGGTCGAAGGCAAGGTCAAGCAGTTCAGCACCGAGGCGCCGGGCAAGTAACCTGCCGGCACGGCTGCGGGCCCGCCTTGCGCGGATCGCTGCACCACAGTCTTTCCCCGCGCCCCTTTCTGCCAGCGGCAGGAAGGGGCGTGCGTTTTCCGGGCGCTTTTCCTCCGCCTTATCCTTGCCCCCCAGCCATGATTTCGCCCGCCCCGGCGCCGGCCGGTTCAGGCGCTGCCCGTGCGGCGGCTGCCGGGCGAGGGCGGGGTGGGTG
>JAZIHR010000125.1:0-8483 GCA_036678445.1 Alphaproteobacteria bacterium | reverse complement strand
GTATTCGAAGACCCGGGTGCGGACCGGGGTTTCCTCGACCATCGCGGCGAATTCAAAGATATCCATGTCGGCCATGCCGCCATCGGCGTGGCGGCGGTCGAGATAGCGGCGGAACAGGTCGAACTGTTCGTCGGTGGCCCAGGCGCTGGTGCCCAGCCGGGTCAGCGCGGCATTGCGTTTCAGCACCCGGCGCTGGCTGCGGCTGGGGCGGAAATCCGCCACCCTGATCCGCGCCGACATGCAGGCGACGCAGCTTTCGCAACTGGGCCGGTAGACCACATTCTGCGAACGGCGAAAGCCCTGCCGCGACAGCGCGTTGTTCAATTCCCGGGCACGGTCCCCGGTCAGGGCGGTGAAAAGCTTGCGTTCGGCCCGGCCATGCAGATACGGGCAGGGCTGCGGCCCGGTGACGTAGAACTGCGGAGCGTTGTGCCCGGAATGCCGCATCACACGCCCCGCCCGGAAGGTTCCGCGGCTGGTCTGGGTCCGGGGGGGCTGGCAGGGATGGTGAACATGCGCAGGGGCCGGAAAATTGCGTCATTCGGCGGGAATCAAGCGACGGTAGCAACTGCGGCCGCGCTGGACAAGCGCCGAAGAGCAACCCTGCCTTGCAGGGGCTGGCCGGCAGTTGCCCTGGCCGGCCGCGATGCGGTCGCCACCGGCTTTCCCGGCGGCCGAGGAAAGCCGGGCACCGCGAATGTGCAAAGTCCGCTGCGAAGCCCTGGGGTTGATGCGGGCGGGGCAGGGCCGGGGCGGTCGCGGCCCAGGCTTGCCGCGGGCCGGAGCGGCGCAGGCGCTCTGCCCGTCCGCTTGCGCCGTCGTCCCGCCCGGCACCAGTCACGAGCAGGCGGGAAAAGCTGCCAGGGTGCCCGGGCATGAGACTTTCGACCAGCATCATCCGCCTGCCCCTGCCGGACGACCCTGCCCGGGCCGAGGCCGCTGCCGTCTGCCTGCCGGCCGCCGGGCCGAAGCTGTCGGCGCTGCTGTCCGGCGCTGCCGGATCCAGCCCGTATCTGGCTGGCCTGATCGCCCGCGAATCGTCCTGGCTGGCCGATGCCGCCGATTGCGACCTGTCCCCCCCCGGGCTGGTCGCGGCCGAGACGGTCGGGTTCGAGACGCTGTCCTCCTCTGATCTCGGGGCGGCGTTGCGGCAGGCCAAGCGGCGGGTGGCGCTGTTCACCGCGCTGGCCGATCTGGGCGGCGCCTGGTCGCTGGACGAGGTGACCGGCGCGCTGACCGCGCTGGCCGACCGGGCGACCGATCTTGCTCTGCGCGCCCATGTCGGCGACGAGGCGCGGCGCGGCAAGCTGCCGGCCCCGCGCGCCGGGGCAAGCCCGGACGCGGCGGGGATATTTGCGCTCGCCATGGGAAAGATGGGGGCGCATGAGCTGAACTTTTCCTCGGACATCGACCTGATCGTGCTTTACGACGACGCGGCCTATGCGCCCGCGGACCAGCACGATGTCCGCGCGGCGCTGATCCGTGCCACCCGCAAGGCGGCGGCCACGCTGTCGGACCTGACGGCGCAGGGCTATGTGTTCCGCACCGACCTGCGGCTGCGCCCCGATCCGTCGGTGACGCCGGTCTGCATTTCGGCCTCGGCCGCGCTGGCCTATTACGAGGCCGAGGGCCGCAGTTGGGAACGCGCCGCCTATATCAAGGCCCGGCCCTGCGCCGGGGATCTGGCGGCGGGGGCGCGGTTCCTTGCGGCGCTGCGGCCCTTCGTCTGGCGCCGGCACCTTGATTTCGCGACCGTCGAGGACACGCATGAAATGCGGCGCCGGATTCGTGATCACAAGGGGCTGCATGGCGGCATCGGCGCGGCGGGGCACGACCTCAAGCTGGGGCGGGGGGGGATCCGCGAGATCGAGTTCTTTGCCCAGACCCGCCAGTTGATCGCGGGCGGGCGCGACCCGGACCTGCGCTCGCGCCGCACGGTCGAGGCGCTGGCGGCACTGGCCGAAAAGGGCTGGATCCCCGCCGATGTCGCCGCCGAGCTGACCGCCCATTACCGCGAGCACCGCGAAATCGAACACCGCATCCAGATGGTCAACGACGCCCAGACCCATGTGGTGCCGGCGACCGCTGCAGCGCTGGCGCCGGTGGTGGCGCTGTCGGGCGAAACCGATCCCGCCGCCTGGTGCGCGCGGCTCGAGACACGCCTGCGGCAGGTCGAGGTGCTGACCGGCGATTTCTTTGCCCCCGGTGCTACCCAGGCAACCCTCCGCCCCGAACTGACGGACGAACAGGCGGCGGTGGTCGAGGGTTGGCAGGGCTACCCGGCGCTGCGCTCGGCCCGGGCGCGGCATCTGTTCGGGCGGATCGAGCCGCAGGTGCTGGCCAGCCTGTTCCGCGCTGCCCGCCCCGACGAGGCGCTGGCGCGGTTCGACAGCTTCCTGCGCGGACTGCCCGCGGGGGTGCAACTGTTTTCCATGTTCGAATCGAACCCCTCGCTGATCGACCTGCTGGGCGACATCTGCGCGACCTCTCCGGCGCTGGCGGGCTATCTTGCGCGGCACCCCGAGGTGCTGGACGCAGTGATTGCGGGGCGGTTCTTTGCCCCATGGCCCGGTCTGGGCGCGCTGCGCGAGGGGCTGGCCGGCGTGCTGGACCGCACCATGCAGGCGGCCGAGGGCGGATACGAGCGCGCGCTGGATGCGGCGCGGCGCTGGGCGCATGAATGGCAGTTCCGCGTGGGGGTGCACCACCTGCGCGGGCTGATCGAGGCCGAACAGGCGGGCCAGCATTACGCCGATCTGGCCGAGGCGGCGCTGTCGGCGCTGGCCCCGCTGGTCACGGCGGAATTCGCCCGCCGGCATGGCGCGCCTCCGGGGGTGGGGGCGGCGGTGCTGGGCATGGGCTCGCTGGGGGCGCGGCAGATGAACGCGCTGTCGGACCTCGACCTGCTGGTGATCTATGATGCAGAAGGCGTCGAGGGATCCGAGGGGCCGCGACCGCTGGCGACCCGGGCCTATTATGCGCGGCTGACCCAGGCATTGCTGGCGGCGCTGACCGCGCCGACTGCCGCCGGGCGGCTTTACCAGGTGGACATGCGATTGCGCCCCTCGGGACGGCAGGGGCCGGTTGCGACCGCGCTTGGCGCCTTTCGGGACTACCAGATGAACGAGGCCTGGACGTGGGAGCATCTGGCCCTGACCCGCGCCCGGGTGGTGGCGGTGATTCCGGGTGCCCGGGCGGGCGAGGCCGACCCCGCGCCGCTGTCGCTGCGCATCGAATCGCTGCGGCAGGACATTCTGGCGCAACGCGGCAAGGATCCCCGGGTGATGCCCGATTTCCAGCAGATGCGGGAACGGATCTTCGCGACCGGGGCCGAGGCGGCGGCCTGGGCACCCCGGCCCGGCCGTGGCCGGCTACAGGATATCGAGCTTTTCGCCCAGACGCTGGCATTGCGCGCCGGATCCGCCTCGCGCCGCGCGCCGATGCAGATCAGGGCCGGGCTCAGGGCCGGGCTGATCGGGGCCGGAGATGCCGAGGCGCTGATCCGGGCGCATGAGTTCCTGTGGCGGCTGCATTGCGGGGCGCGGCTGCTGACCGAGCATCCGCCCGCCCCCGAGACGATCGGGCAGGGCGGGCAGGAGTTCCTGCTGCGCGAGACCGGCTGCGACGATACCGGCGCGCTGTCCGCCCGCCTGGATGAGCTGAGCACCGTTGCCGGGCGCATCATCGACGTCCGGGCAGGCGGCGGCGAAGGCTGAGCCGGACCCGCCACGGCGTCAGCGGATCGAGCCGGCAAGCGGAATCACGGCGACCGGCGCAGCCATGGCGGCAGGCGTTGGCGATCCAAGGCCGATGCTGTCGTCGGCGGCATGGTCGAACACGCCATGCAGGGTCTTGTCCCAGTAAAAGGGCTTGGCCACGATCTCGTACGTCGCCTTCCACGCCGCAAGGCAGGCCAGCGGGAAATAGAAATACAGCGTCGGTGCCCAGAGCCCCAGCCCGGGGTGGGTGCGCCGCACCGCCCAGGCCGCGACCGTGATGTTCAGCGCCTCGGACAGAAGGAACAGCGCGATGATTGCCGGCCCCAGCCACGCGCCGGCCAGCCCCGCCAGCGGGTGGAAAAGCCCCAGCGAGAACAGCCAGAAGCTCCATAATACCGGGGCAAGCAGGAATTGCTGGACGGTCGCGAACATTTGCAGATGGAACCCGACCGCGGGCCAGAAGCCGATCGCGCGCACCAGCCCCCGCGGATCGCGCATGTGAACGCCCCAGGTCATCGCAAACCCCTTGAGCCAGCGCGACCGTTGCTTGACCCAGGGAACCGGGCGGCAGTTGGCCTCTTCGTGGGTGGTGGTGGCAACGATTTCAGTGCGGTAGCCCAGCCGGGCCAGACGCACGCCCAGGTCGGCGTCCTCGGTGACGTTCCACGCGTCCCAGCCTCCGGCCTCGGCCAGCGCGGCGCGCCGGATAAAGAAGGTCGTGCCGCCCAGGGGCACCACCAGCCCCATGCGCGCGATCCCCGGCAGCACCCCGCGAAACCACGCTGAATATTCCAGCGTGAAGCAGCGCGCCAGCCAGTTGGTGCGCGGGTTGTAGAAATCCAGCGCGCCTTGCACGCAGGCAACCTGCGGCGGGGCGAAATGCAGGTGGCGGGCGACGCGGTGCAACTGGTCGGGCTCGGGGCGGTCCTCGGCGTCCCAGACCCCGATGATTTCACCCCGGCAGAAATTCAGCGCATAGTTCAGCGCCCGCGGCTTGGTGCGGATCGGGCCGTCGGGAACGGTCACCACCCGCATCCAGAAGGGCAGCTTCACCCCCTTGAGCGCCGCCCGCGTCACCTGGTCGGTTTCCTCGACCACCAGCAGCACGTCGGTCAGTTCCCGGGGATAGGTCAGGCGGGCGAGGCGGCCGACCAGCCGGTCGGCGATGTTTTCTTCGCGGAACATCGGCACCATGACCGAAATCACCGGCCATTTGCCGTCCATCGGCGCGCCGGGTGCGGGGGCCGGGGGCGGGTGGCGCAGGGTGCGGTAAAAGGCCAGCGCCTTGAGCAGCGTCGTCGCCACCAGCGTCGCGATGGTCAGCAGACTGACTGCCGCCAGCACCAGCACCGGCGCCAGCCACAGCCCCAGCGCCAGCGCCCCCAGCAGCGCCACCAGCATCCGCCCCAGCCGCCCTTCGTCACGGGTGCGGCAGCTGTATTCGGGGGCGACGCAGCTTTCCGCCTGCCGGATCAGCGCGGTGCGGCGCGTGGCCAGCAGCGCCTCTGTGCAGTGGTTTTCGGTGCAAAGCAGCATCCGCACCGGACCAAGGCGGGATTCGAGGTCTGCCCGCACCGCCTGAAAGCGTTCGGGCCATGCCGCGGCCACGAAGGTCACCCCGCCGGTGCGCCGCCATGGCACGATTCCCTGCGTCAGGCACCAGTCCGCCCCGACAAGGTCGATCAGCCGTGCATCCGGCGGCATCGCCACCGGGTCCACGCTGCTGGTCCGCCATTGTTTCGACAGCGCCCGGGTCAGCGCCTGCGCCGTCACCCAGCCGCGCGCCAGAAGGATTTCCCCCAGCCGCGCCGATTCCGAGCGGCTGACGACCAGCGCCTTGAACAGGTTGCCCGGATCGACCGCGCCGTCATCCAGCAGGAACTGCCCCAGCGCGCGCGTGTCGCGCCCCTCGGGGCGCGGGGCCGGGCGGTCGTCCGCCCGCGCCGCCCGAAGCCGGAAGGAGGGTGCCCCCCGGTGTGCCGGCGCGTCCTGGGGGCGGGGCACAAGGGTTTCTGCCGAGGCAGAAGCAGAGCCAGGGGTTTTTCGGAACGGCGTGACGGACATGGGTGCACCCGGGGCGAATGGAATCGCCCCTTGATGTCCGTAAATGCTTAAGTTGCCGTTAACGCTGTTTGAAAGCCTCGCGGAGCCTTAGGCCGTGCGGCGGTCCAGCATCGCCCGGCTGAAACGGGCGAACAGGTGGTCGCTGTCGCGCGGGCCGGGGCTGGCCTCTGGGTGATATTGCACTGAAAACACGGGACGATCCGCCATGCGCAGCCCGCAGTTGGAACCGTCGAACAGGCTGACGTGGGTCTCGACCACGCCCTCGGGCAGGGTTTGGGAATCGACCGCAAAACCGTGGTTCATCGAGGTGATCTCGACCCGTCCGGTCTCGACATCGCGCACCGGGTGATTCGCGCCGTGGTGCCCGTGAGGCATCTTGACCGTGTTCGCCCCCAGCGCCAGCGCCAGCAACTGGTGGCCCAGGCAGACGCCAAAGATGGGCAGGCCGCGGTCGATCAGCTCGCGGATCATCGGCACCGCATATTCCCCGGTCGCGGCCGGGTCGCCGGGGCCGTTCGACAGGAACACGCCCTCGGGGTTGTGGGCCAGCACCTGCTCGACGGTGGCGGTGGCGGGCAGCACGGTGACATCCGCGCCCGATTGCGCCAGCGAGCGCAGGATGTTGCGCTTGGCGCCATAGTCGATCGCCACCACCCGCAGCGGGTTTTCGGGGCGCGTGTTGTCAAAGCCGCGCGGCCAGGTCCAGTGGCCCTCGGTCCAGCGGTAGCTTTGGGTGCAGCTGACCTCGCGCGCGAGGTCCAGCCCGACCAGCCCCGGCCAGTCGCGGGCGCGGGCGATCATCGCGGCGGTGTCGAAATTGCCCTGCGGGTCGTGGGCCAGCACCACATGGGGCGCGCCCTGTTCGCGGATCGCGCGCGTCAGGCGCCGCGTATCCACGCCGCCGATGCCGATGCGGCCGCGCCGTTCCATCCAGGACACGAGATCGCGGGTCGCGCGCCAGCTTGACGGCTCGGTCGGGTCCCATTTCACCACGATGCCGGCGGCCACTGCCTCGGGGGATTCGTCGTCCTCGGGGGTGATGCCGGTGTTGCCGATATGGGGAAAGGTAAAGGTCACGACCTGCGCCGCATAGCTGGGGTCGGTCATGATTTCCTGATAGCCCGACATCGCCGTGTTGAAGACAAGCTCTGCCACGACCTCGCCCCGAGCGCCGAAGCCCCGGCCATAGAAGATCGTCCCGTCGGCCAGCGCCAGGCACGCGGTCGGTTTCTGTTCCATCTCGAACCCCCGGAAAATCGGCCGAGTGCTAGGGGAAGCGGCTGCCGCGGTCAAGGGCGCGATCATGCGGTGCCGCCGTGCAGCCGGCCGCCCCGCAAAGGGCTGCGGGTTGACGGCGGCCGGGCGCGGGGGCAACCCTGACAGGCCAGACAACGAGGATCGACATGGAACTGCGCGCGCGTATCCAGGACGCCACGAAAGCGGCGATGAAGGCCAGGGACCAGCTGCGGCTGTCCACGCTGCGGCTGATCGGCGCCGCGATCAAGGACCGCGAGATCGCCGCGCGGGGCGAGCCGGGCGAGGGAAAGCTGACCGAGGACGACCTGATCGCGCTGCTGTCGCGGATGGTCAGGCAGCGCCAGGAATCGGCGCGCGCCTATGAAGAAGGCGGGCGGCTGGAACTGGCCGAGCGTGAACAGGCCGAAATCGGCATCATCCAGGAGTTCCTGCCGCGTCAGCTCGACCCTGCCGAGGTTGCGGCGGCAATCGATGCGGTGATCGCGGAACTGGGCGCGACCGGGGTGCGCGACATGGGCCGCGTGATGGGGGCGCTGCGCGAGCGCCACTCGGGGCAGATGGATTTCGGCGCGGCCGGTGCGCTGGTGAAGCAGCGCCTGATGGGCTGAAGCCGGGCCGGGGGCCAGCCCCCCCGGACATATAAGGAAGAAGAGGGGAAACGGTCCCAAGGAAAGCCCGACCCCGCGAGGTTGCGGGCACGAGGAAAAGGCGGGCGCGCGTTCGTCAGGCGGGCATCGGGCGGGCGGTGGCCGGGTGCTTTGGGTGCGCGTCAGGACCAGAGCGCATCAGGACCGGGCGCGTCAGGGCGCGAGCCGCTCCAGCCGCTGGCGCACCAGGTCGGCGGCGGCGGCGGTTGCCTGCGCGATGGTCATGGCGGTGGTGTCAAGGATCACCGCATCCGGGGCCGCGCGCAGCGGCGCGGTGTCGCGGGCCGCGTCGCGGGCGTCGCGTTCACGCAGTTCCGCCAGCATCACCGCCGGGTCGGCGCCCAGTTCCGCCGCGCGACGTTCGGCGCGGGTCTCGTCCGCCGCTATCACATACAGCTTTACCTCGGCGCCGGGGCAGATCACCGTGCCGATGTCGCGCCCGTCAAGGATCGCCCCCGGCTCCTGCCGCGAAAACCGGCGCTGAAAGTCGATCAGCGCGGCGCGCACCTCGGGGATGGTGGCCACGCGCGAGGCGGCCTGTCCGGCCTCGGCGCTGCGCAGCCCGGGACGCAGTAGATCCTCGGGGGACAGCGCGCGGGCGGCGGCGGTCGGGTCGCCGCCCATGGCGCCGACGGCGCGATACAGCAGCCCGGTGTCGAGATGCGGAAACCCGAATTCCTGCGCAAGCGCCCGCGCGATCGTGCCCTTGCCCGAGGCGGCTGGTCCGTCGATGGCGATGGTAAAGGGCATGGCGGTCTCCGATCCGAAGGGGCAGGGGGGTCATGCCATATCGGGG
>JAZIHR010000124.1:0-8605 GCA_036678445.1 Alphaproteobacteria bacterium | reverse complement strand
GTCCCGGCCTCGATCGGGCCGGGGGCGGGGGCGGTCGGGATCAGGTGCGACCTTATCGTGCCGTCCTCGGCGCAGTGCAGCATGATCGCGCCGGGTTCCAGCATCAGCGCGACCGGCTGGTCGGGTTGCAGCCGCAGCGCCACCGCGTGCGAGGGGCTGGGGCAGGCAAGGCACAGCACGCCCCCCGCCACCGTGGTGATGGCGCGGTGCAGATGCCCGCAGACCAGCTGCGTCCCGGCGCGATGCCCGGCCAGCCGCGCCAGCAGCGGCTCGGGCGACAGCAGCGCCAGCGTGTCCATCGCCCGGATCCCGGAACGGAAGGGCGGGTGATGAACCGCCAGCAGCACTGGCCGTCGCCCGGCGGTGTCCAGCGCCCGGTCCAGGAACCCCAACGTGCCGTTGCCCAGCAGCCCGTGGCCCGCGCCGGGAACGTGGCTGTCCAGCGCCACCACGTCCAGCCGGTCGAATTGCAGATGCAGGTTGATCGCGCCGTGGTCGGGCATCCAGTGCAGGTGTGAAAACGCCTCTCGCATCACCTCGCGGTTGTCGTGGTTGCCGGGGATGGCGAACCACGGCAGCGGCAAGGGCGAGATCAGGCGCAGGAAATGGGCGTATTCCTCGGGGCGGCCGGTTTCGACCAGATCGCCGGTGATGATGACCGCATCGACCGGGCCGATCGCGCGAAGGTTGCGCGCGATCCATTCCACCGTGCGGGTCAGGGCGGCGGCGGTGTCGATCATCCCGCCCAGCAGCGTGCCCGGCACGCCGATATGAGGGTCGGAAATTTGCAGGATGCGGGTCATGGGCGGCTCTCGCGGCGGGGTGGCTTGCGGATCGAGGGGCAGCATACATGCGGGCGGCGCGGCGGGACAGAGAGGGCTCAGCCCGCCGGCTCGCGCGTGAATTCGTCCAGAATCATGCTGCGCAGGATCGAGCCGCCCAGCCCCAGCGGCCGCGCGCGGCGGTGGATCAGATAGCAGGTGTTGGCGCCGCGGCTGCCGGGGGCCACGATCTCGCGCACCTCGCCGCGTTCCACCCAGGGCGCGGCAAAGGCCAGCGGCAGGGAACCCAGATAGCGCGACGACAGCACCAGCAGCATCCGCGACAGGATGGTGGGCGCGGTCGCGGCGATGCGGAACCCGCCAAGGAAATCGGAAAACGCCGGCTCCTGCGCGACCTCGGCGGCGACGAAACCGTGGCGGCGCAGCTCGTCCATGGTCAGCGTCGTGTCGTCGCGGGCGAACAGCGGGTGTTCGCGGCCGCAAAATATCCCCATCCGTTCCTTGCAGACCGGGGTGGCGACCAGCGCCTTGTTCGGGGCGATCAGCGCGGTGAACCCCAGGTCGGCCGAGCCTTCCAGCACCGAGGCAAGGATATGGTCGGGCGAGGTCATCCGCAGGTTCAGTTCCAGATTCGGATAACGATCGTGCATCCGCGCGATGGCGCGGGCCAGCGGTTCGCCGAATTCGAACAGAAAGCTGTCGTCGGCGAACATGGCGATCTCGTCTTCCAGGCGGGCGGTGGCGGCGCCGACGAAATCGCTGAACCGGGCGATTTCCGCCATCAGCTCGATCGCGGCGGAATGCACCATCTGCCCCTGTTCGGTCAACCGGAACCCGGACCGCCCGCGTTCGCACAACCGCATGGAAAGCCGCGATTCCAGCCGTGACAGGCTCAGGCTGATCGCGGATTTTCCCTTGCCCAGCCGGCCTTGCGCGGCGGTGATGCCGCCGGCCTCGACGATCTCGATGAATTCGCGCAGCGCGGCGATGTCGGTATCGGACAGCCTGCCGCGGAACGGTCGATGATGCGGCATAAGCCGATCCCCCCGGTTTTGCGCCATGGTTTGCACCGGATCAAACCTTGGTCAAGCACTCTGCGCTCGACAGCAGGGGGGGCGGTGGGCAAGCCTGCACCGGCAGCAGCCCTCCCATACCGGACCGCACGACATGGATGACCTGACCAATTTCGCCGACACCCCCGAAGCGACCGACATCGCGCATCACTTCCACGCCTATACCAACGCCCGCCGCCACGCCGAGATCGGCCCGATGATCATCGAGGACGGCGAAGGCATCCACGTCCGCGACAACAACGGCAACCGCTATATCGAGGGCATGGCGGGGTTGTGGAGCGTGGGCGTCGGCTTCAAGGACCGCCGGCTGATCGACGCCGCCATGCGGCAGCTGGAAAAGCTGCCCTTCTACCACAATTTCGGCCACAAGAGCCACGGCCCCGCCATCGAGCTGGCCGAAAAGCTGGTCGCCATCGCCCCGGTGCCGATGAGCAAGGTTTTCTACACCAACTCGGGGTCCGAGGCGAACGACACCGTGCTGAAGATGGTGTGGTATCGCTCGAACGCGCTGGGCAAGCCGGAAAAGAAAAAGGTGATCGCCCGCAACCGCGCCTATCATGGCGTCACCATCGCCTCGGCCAGCCTGACCGGGCTGCCCAACAACCACCGCTCGTTCGACCTGCCGATCGAGCGGGTGCTGCACACCACCTGCCCGCATTACTGGAAAGAGGGCCGCGAGGGCGAGACCGAGGACCAGTTCGCCACCCGCTGCGCCGACGAGCTTGAGGCGCTGATCCAGCGCGAGGGGCCGGACACCGTCGCGGCGTTCTGGGCCGAGCCGGTGATGGGCGCGGGGGGCGTGGTGGTGCCGCCGCGCGGCTATTTCGACAAGATCCAGGCGGTGCTGGCGAAATACGACATCCTGTTCGTCGCCGACGAGGTGATCTGCGGCTTTGGCCGCACCGGAGAGATGTTCGGCTCGACCCTCTATGGTATCCGGCCCGATGTGATGGTGCTGTCCAAGCAGATCACCTCAAGCTATGTGCCGTTTTCCGCCATCGTGATGAACGACCGCTTCTACGACCCGATCGCGGATGAAAGCGACCGGATCAGCACCTTTGGCCACGGGTTCACCGGCGGCGGCCATCCGCTGGGCGCGGCGGTGGCGCTGGAAAACCTGGCGATCATCCAGGACAACGACCTGGTGGCGAATGCCCGCGACGTGGGCGCGCATTTCCGCGCGCGGCTTGCGACGCTGGCCGACCGCCCGCTGGTGGGCGAGGTGCGCGGCGTCGGCCTGATCGCCGCGGTCGAGCTGGTCGAGGACAAGGCGGCGAAATCCGTCACCACCATCGGCCGGCTGGGTGCGATGATGAACGCGGCGATGCAGCGCAACGGGCTGATCTCGCGCAACATGGGCGACAGCGTGGGGTTCTGCCCGCCGCTGATCATCACCCGCCCGCAGGCCGACGAGATGTTCGCGATCGTCGAGAAGTCTCTGGCCGAGGTCGAGGCCGAACTGGGGCGGTGACCCTTTGCGGCGCGGGGGCGCTGGCGCGGGCAGGGGCTGCCGCTCCGCGTGCCGGTGACGCGACGTCAGGGCTGGCAGGTTCCTGCCGGCCACGGTTTTGTGATGCTGCCCGACCAGGGCATCGCCTTGGGTCGGCGTGGCCGCTTGGATAAGACACATGGGTGTCGGGCGGCCGATCCGGCGCGCGGACGCCTCCGTGCAGCACTCCATTTCGACGAGCGATGACCATGCACCACCCCACCCGCCACGCCGTGGAAGCCCTGCTGCCCCCCGGAACCACCGTGGACGACCTGTCCGAGCGCGAGGTTCAGGACCTGTTCAACTCGATCGTCCGCCAGGCCGAGGCCGAGGCGGTCGAACGCCCCGCATCCGTTACCGCAGCCCCCGGCCAACCGGACGGCCAGCCAGAGACCCCGCAGGACGGCCTGGATCGGGACGCGTCGCGGCGCTGATGTCAGCCACCGGCCCGCAAGAGCTTGGCAGGGACATGCAGAACCCCTTGCCGCCGGGCAGCGCCGCTGCGCCCGCCGCCGGAACCGGCGGCCATGTGCTGATGTGCTCGATGCGCGACGAAGGCCCCTTCGTGCTGGAATTCGTGGCCCATCACCGCGCCATCGGCTTCGACCGCATCTTCATCGCCTCGAACGACTGTCGCGACGGCACCGACCTGCTGCTGGACGCGCTGGACCGGGCGGGCGCGATCACCCATTTCCGCAACGAGGTGCAGCCCGGCGAACTGCCCCAGCATTCCGCCTATGCCGGGATCCGGCGCCGATACGGGCTGGATGCGGCCGACTGGCTGATGGTGCTGGATGCGGATGAATTCCTGGACGTGACCACCGGCGGGGGCCGGGTGCAGGACCTGACCGTGCAGGCTGACGCGGCCGTCGATATCATCATGCTGAACCCGCTGACCTTTGGGACCAGCCGCGACCCGCGCTGGCAGCCGGGGCTGGTGACGGAACATTTCCCCCTGCGCCTGCCCGCGCGCCATGTCGCGAACCGACCCGTCAAGACCCTGGCCCGGAACGTGGGCCGGTTCCGCCAGATCCACAACCATTCGGTGGTCGGTTATCGTGGCGACAGCGCGCTGACGGTGATGCGGGCCGATGGCTCGCGCTTTGACATTCCGCCGGGGGACAAGCTGTGGACGGTGCTGCGCAACGTGCCGGTGGACAAGATCCGGCACGGGCTGGCCCATTATAACCACTATGCGGTCAAGTCGCTGGCGTCCTACCTGCTGCGCCACGACCGCGGGCGGGGGGCGGCGCCCAAGGGCGAACAGAACGACCGCCATACCTCGGGTTATTTCGACCGCATCGCCGGGGCGCGCATCCGCGACACCGGGTTCGCCGCCCGCCACGGCGCGGCCCTGCGCGCCGAACATGCGCGGCTGCTGGCCATCCCCGAGATCGCCGCCGCGCAGGCCGAGACCGAGCGCCGCTATGGCGCGCTGATCGCGGCGATCATGGATTACTGATTACTAGCTGGCGGCGCGGGTGGCGCTGTTGGGGGTCAGCGTGTGGTCCACGGGCTCATACCCCGACTGGTCGGGCTGGGCCTCGGCATCGCCCGACATCGGGTCGGGCTTCATGCAGAACCCGCGCTGCAACTGGTCGAAGGGCGCGACCGGGTAGTCCCCCGAAAAACACGCATCGCAATATTGCGGGCAGCGGTCGTTGCGGCCGCCGGCCTCGCCTACCGCGCGGTAAAGCCCGTCCAGGGACA
The DNA here is from genome assembly GCA_036678445.1 of Alphaproteobacteria bacterium. Taxonomy (GTDB): domain Bacteria; phylum Pseudomonadota; class Alphaproteobacteria; order Rhodobacterales; family Rhodobacteraceae; genus Paracoccus. The sequence goes on along the minus strand of JAZIHR010000124.1, from coordinate 3,551 downwards.
CGAACGCCAGGCTGTCCACCCCCATCCAGGCGCGCATTTCCTCGGGGGTCATCCGGGCCGCCAGCAGCTTGTCGCGGTCGGGCGTGTCGACGCCATAGAAACACGGCCAGGCGGTGGGCGGAGAGGCGATGCGGAAATGCACCTCGGCCGCGCCCGCGTCCAGGATCATGTCCTTCATCTTGCGCGAGGTGGTGCCGCGCACCACCGAATCGTCCACCAGCACCACCCGCTTGCCCGCGACCAGCGCCCGGTTCACGTTCAGCTTCAGCCGCACGCCCATGTTGCGGATCTGGTCGGTCGGCTCGATGAAGGTGCGGCCGACATACTGGTTGCGGATGATGCCCATGCCATAGGGAATCCCGCTTTCATGGGCAAAGCCGATGGCCGCCGGCGTGCCGCTGTCGGGGACCGGGCAGACCAGATCGGCCTCGATCGGGGCCTCGCGCGCCAGTTCCACCCCGATCTGGCGGCGGGTTTCATAGACCGAGCGTCCGCCGATGATCGAATCGGGGCGCGAGAAATACACATGCTCGAAGATGCAGAACCGCGGTGCCGACAGCCCGAAGGGGCGCGAGCTTTCGATCAGCCCCTTGGAAATCACCACCATCTCGCCCGGTTCGATCTCGCGCACGAAATCGGCGCCGATGATGTCCAGCGCGCAGGTTTCCGAGGCCAGCGCATAGGCGCCCCCGGCAAGCTGCCCCAGCACCAGCGGCCGCACCCCCAGCGGGTCGCGCACCCCGATCAGCTTGGTGCGGGTCATGGCGATGACGGAAAACGCGCCCTCGATGCGGCGCAGCGCGTCCTTCATCCGCTCGGGGATCGAGCGCTGGATCGAGCGCGCCATCAGGTGGATGATGCATTCGCTGTCCGAGCCGGACTGGAAGATCGAGCCCCGCTCGATCAGCTCGCGGCGCAGGGCGACCGCGTTGGTGATGTTGCCATTATGGGCAATGGCGCAACCGCCCATGGCGAATTCGCCGAAGAACGGCTGCACGTCGCGGATCGCCGGACCCTTGGCGCCGGCGGTGGAATAGCGGACATGGCCGATGGCGATTTCGCCGGGCAGCGTCTCCATCAGCGACGCCTTGGTGAAATTGTCGCGCACATAGCCAAAGCGATGCGCGCCGTTGAAGCCCTTGTCGGGATGGTGGGCGATGATGCCCCCGGCCTCTTGCCCGCGGTGTTGCAGGGCGTGCAGCCCCAGCGCCACGAAATTGGCGGCCTCGGCCATGCCGATCACGCCGAAAACGCCGCATTCCTCGTGCAGGCGGTCACTGTCGAAGGGGTCCGCTAGAAAGGGCTGCATGGCTGGGCCTTGGCTTTCGGAAAAACAGGAGCTGGCAGGTGCAGGCGCGTCGCTGCACCGATCTTCGGCGCCGTATCTAATGCGCCGCCGCGCGAAAGTCACGCCCTGCCTGCGCGCGCGTCCGCAACACCGCCTAGTTGCCCGAAGGCGCTGCCGGCGCGGGGGTGGTGGTCGAGGGCGTCACCGTGCCGCCGGTGGTGGCGCAGTCGCGCACCAGCTGTTCGAACCGCGCGGCCAGCCAGCCCGGCGCGTCTTGCGGAATCTGGTCGTTCAGCTGCCCGCTCATCGAGCGGAACACCTGCGCCGAGCGCGACTTGTCCACCATCTCGACCCGCTGGGTGGTCATCACCCGATCATAGACGATGAAGGCGATGACCACGAGCAGCACCCCGCGCGCCACCCCGAACAGGAAGCCCATGCCCTGGTCCACGCCCCCCAGCGCCGAGCGCTGCACGACCGAGGAAAACAGCGGCGTCAGGATGGAAAACACCACCAGCGCCAGCGCGAACACCACCGCGAAGCCGGCGATCATTCCCAGTTCGCAGTTGTCGGCGATGATCTTGTCCACATAGGGGATCTGCGCGATCAGCGGCCGCATCGCCCCGGCAAAGACGAAGGCCAGCACCGCCGCCCCGATCCAGCCCAGGATGGCCAGCGATTCGCGCACGAAGCCGCGCGAATAGGCGAGGATCGCCGAAAGGATGATGATCGCCGCCACGATGCCGTCGATCAGGGTGAAACCGTCCATCTGTCAGCCTTTCTTGCCCGGTGCCGGCTGCGCGTCCCGGCCCCGCCTATCGGTGGCGGCCGTCCGGTCCGGTCATCCGGCGCCGAACGTCTCGCCCGTGAAACCCGTCAGGTCGGCGGTGCGGGTCAGACCCATTCCGCCGCCGCCCTCGACCTTTTGGACCTCGGGCAGGATTGCCCGCGAGAAACCAAGTTTCCGCGCCTCTTTCAACCTGTTTTCGGCCTGACCCACCGGACGCAGGGCGCCCGACAGGCTGATCTCGCCGAAAAGCACGGTGTCGGCGGGCAGGGGATGGTCCTCGCGCGCGCTTAACAAGGCGGCGGCGATGGCCAGGTCGGCGGCGGGTTCCACCACCCGCATCCCCCCCGCCACGTTCAGGAACACGTCCAGCCCGGCAAAGGGGATGCCGCAGCGGGCCTCGAGCACCGCGAGGATGGTGCTGACCCGGCCGCTGTCCAGCCCCACCACCGTGCGCCGCGGCGCCGCCAGCGTCGAGGGCGCGACCAGCGCCTGGATTTCGGTCAGCACCGGGCGCGTGCCCTCGATTCCCGCGAAAACCGCACTGCCGGCGACGGGTTCGCCGCGTTCGGACAGGAACAGCGCCGAGGGGTTGGCGACCTCGGCCAGCCCGCCGCCGGTCATCTCGAACACGCCGATTTCGCCCGAGGGGCCGAAGCGGTTCTTGACCGCGCGCAGGATGCGGAACTGGTGGCCGCGCTCGCCCTCGAAATACAGCACCGTGTCGACCATATGCTCGACCACGCGGGGGCCGGCGATCTGGCCGTCTTTGGTGACATGGCCCACGATGATGACGGCGACGCCGCTGCGCTTGGCGAAGGTCACAAGCTCGTGCGCGGCGGCGCGGACCTGGCCGACGCTGCCCGGAGCGGCCTCGACCGTGTCCGACCACAGGGTCTGGATCGAATCGATCACCGCCACGTCGGGGCGTTCCGCGTCGAGCGTGGTCAGGATGTCGCGCAGCGCGGTTTCGGTGCCAAGCCGCACCGGCGCATCCGCCAGCCCCAGCCGCTGCGCCCGCATCCGCAGCTGGGCGCCGGCCTCTTCGCCGCTGACATAGACGGCGTTGCTGCCGGCGCGGGCGAAGGCGGCGGCGGCTTGCAGCATCAGCGTGGACTTGCCGATGCCGGGGTCGCCCCCGACCAGAATCGCGCTGCCCGGCACCAGCCCGCCGCCCAGCACCCGGTCGAGTTCCGCGATCCCCGAGGGCGTGCGCGGCGGCGGCGGTTCGGTCGAGGACAGGCCCGACAGCGGGATGGTGCGGCCGCGCTGCGCCCCCAGCCCCCGGCCGGGGCCCTGGCTCAGCGGCGCTTCCTCGACGATCGAGTTCCATTCGCCGCAGGCTTCGCAGCGCCCCGCCCATTTGCGGTGGGTTGCGCCGCAGGCAGAGCAGGTGAACGAGGTGACGGGCTTGGCCATGAGCGCGGTTGTGGCAGCGTGGCGCCCGGGCTGCAAGCGGGGGGTGCAGGCGGGGGG
>JAZIHR010000123.1:0-8847 GCA_036678445.1 Alphaproteobacteria bacterium | reverse complement strand
GCCGCTGCCCGCGGCCGGGTGAGGTGACGCGCCAACGAAAAAGCCCCCGCGGCGGGGGGCTTTCCGGTCGGCGCAGCCGAGGGGCTCAGATTTCGTCGATGATCTGGCGGCGGGCCTCGGCGCGCAGTTCGGCCATCTTGGCGCGGATCGTGGCCTCGTCGGCCTTGCCGGCCAGGTCGGCGCTGATCTTGCGAAACACGTCCTCTTCGCCGGGCTCGTCGAAATCGGACGAAACCACGGTCAGCGCATAGGTCCGCGCCTCGTCCCCGGTCTTGCCCAGCAGTCCGGCCGCCCATTCGCCCAGCAGGCGGTTGCGCCGGGCCTCGGCCTTGAACCGCAGCTCGGCGTCAAGGGCGAACTTGGATTCCTGGGCGCGTTCGCGGTCGTCGAAAGTGCTCATCAAAGCCTCCGATTAATGTGGTTCCAGTATTGCCGGCGGGCGACAGCCCCCGCAAGCCCCGTTTCCCGGCGGGCGGTTCTGCCGCAGGCCCGGCTGCGGTCCGGCCGCACATCTTTGCGCAGGTGCCCGGCCCGTATTGCCCCTGAGGCCCGAACGGGGGTATGGGTGCGGGGACAATCCGAACCCGCCAGAGGAAAGGCGCGCGATCATGGCCCCCAGGCGCAAGAAGATCTACGAAGGCAAGGCCAAGATCCTTTACGAAGGCACCGAGCCCGGCACCCTCATCCAGTATTTCAAGGACGACGCCACCGCGTTCAACGCCCAGAAAAAGGCGGTGATCGAGGGCAAGGGCGTGCTGAACAACCGCCTGTCGGAATACTTCATGCAGGGCCTGGGCAATATCGGCGTGCCCACCCACTTCATCCGCCGCATCAACATGCGCGAGCAGCTGATCCGCCAGGTCGAGATCATCCCACTGGAAGTGATCGTGCGCAACTTTGCCGCCGGCAGCATCTCGAAGCGGCTGGGCATGGAAGAGGGCACCCAGCTGCCCCGGCCGATCGTCGAATACAGCTTCAAGAACGACGAGCTGGGCGACCCGATGGTGTCCGAGGAATACGTCATCGCCTTTGGCTGGGCCAGCCAGCAGGACCTGGACGACATCGTGTCGCTGGCGCTGCGGGTGAACGACTTCCTGTCGGGGGTGTTCTACGGCGTCGGCATCAAGCTGATCGACTTCAAGATCGAGATTGGCCGGATCTGGGATGGCGAGTTCATGCGGCTGGTCGTTGCCGATGAAATCAGCCCCGACAGCTGCCGCCTGTGGGACAACAAGACCGGGCAGAAGCTGGACAAGGACGTGTTCCGCCGCGACCTGGGCAACCTGACCGACGCCTATTCCGAGGTCGCGCGCCGGCTGGGCGTCCTGCCCGCCGCCGTGCCCGTGAAACCCACGCTTATCAACTGAACCACCAGAAGGACGCGCCCCGAATGAAAGCCCGCGTGACGATCATGCTGAAGAACGGCGTTCTGGATCCGCAGGGCGAGGCGATCCGCCACGCGCTGGGCACGCTGGGGTTCCAGGGTGTCGAGGGCGTGCGCCAGGGCAAGGTGATCGAGCTGGATCTGGCCGCCACCGATGCCGCCGCGGCCAAGGCCGAAGTCGGGCGCATGTGCGAGCAGTTGCTGGCCAACACCGTCATCGAAAGCTGGCGGGTCGAGATCCTGTAGGATGTCTGCCGGACCGGGGCGCTGCCCCGGACCCCGGGATATTTTGGACCGCCCGAACTGCCTGGGGTGGGGCGCATGATCGACCGGCTGCACATGTTCATGGTGCTGGCGCGCGAGCAGCATTTCGGCCGCGCGGCCGAGGCGCTGGGGATCACCCAGCCCTCGCTGTCCTCGGCGCTGCGCACGCTTGAGGAGCATCTGGGCGTGCAATTGGTGCGGCGGGGGTCGCGCTTTCACGGGCTGACCCCCGAGGGCGAGCGGGTGCTGGAGTGGGCGCGGCGCATCGTTGGCGACGTGCGCACCATGCAGGCCGAACTGCGCGCCACCCGCAGCGGCGTATCCGGGCGGCTGCGGCTGGGGGTGATCCCGACCGCGATGCCGCGCATCGCCGAGCTGACGGCGCCATTCCTGGCCCGGCATCCGGCGGCCGAAGTCACCATCCTGTCGCGGTCCTCGGACGAGATCCGCGACCAGATCGCCGCGCTGGAACTGGACGCCGGCGTCACCTATCTGGACGGCGAATCGCTGGGCCGGCTGCGCACGGTGCCGCTGTTCGTGGAAACCCTGTGCCTGGTCGATCGCAGTTCGCAATCCGGGCCGGTGTCCTGGGCCGAGGCGGCGGCGCGTCCGCTGTGCCTGCTGACCCCCGACATGCAGAACCGCCGCATCGTTTCGGCCCGGCTGGCGCAGGCGGATGTTCCGGTCGCGCCCAAGGTGGAATCGAACTCCATGCTGGCGATCCTGTCCCATGTCGCCACCGGCGCCTGGGCCGCGATCCTGCCGCAGGCGCTGGCCGACGGGCTGCCTTTGCCCAGCGGCGTGCGGGCGCGGCCGCTGACCGGGGGCGAGCACATGGTCGGGCTGGCGCTGGCCAGCCGCGAGCCGCTGCCGCCGGTGCTTGAGGCGCTGGTCCAAGTTGCCGAGCAGCTGCGGGCGCGATAGGCAAAGACTATCACAGAACGGCACTTCAGGATTGATCCGCCTATCGTCGCGGACGTAATCTTCGGCTCGCCCGCCGATCTGGCCAGCCATCCTGAGGAGCCTCATGCAGCCGACCCCTGACACGAGCCGCCCACCGAACACGTCGCCGATCCCGGCGCTTGCGGGCGAAAGCCTGGAGCGGTTGCAGGCGATCATCGCCCGGCATCGCGCCGACGAAGGGCCGCTGCTGCCGATCCTGCACGATGTGCAGGCCGAATGGGGCATGATCCCCGAGGCCGCGCAGCCGGTGATCGCCGAGGCGCTGGGGATGAGCCGGGCCGAGATTCACGGCGTGGTCAGCTTTTACCACGATTTCCGGCAGGCACCCGCCGGCCGCCATGTGCTGCGGCTGTGCCGGGCCGAAGCCTGCCAGTCGGTCGGCGCCGATGCGCTGGCGGATTCGATCCGCCGGGCGCTGGGGCTGGACTGGCACGAAACCACCGCCGACGGCCGGCTGACGCTGGAACCGGTGTTCTGCCTTGGCCTGTGCGCCTGCGGGCCCTCGGCGCAGCTGGACGACCGGCTGGTCGGGCGCGCCACCACCGAAAAGCTGGTGGCGCTGGCCGGGGGGGTGCGTTGATGCGGGTCTGGGTTCCCATTGACGCCGCTGCCCGCGCGCTGGGTGCGGACGAGGTCGCGGCCGCCGTGCGCGCCTGTGGCCAGCAGCCGATCCGCAACGGCTCTCGCGGGATGATCTGGCTTGAGCCGCTGCTGGAAATCGAGATCGACGGCATCCGCCACGGCTTCGGCCCGGTCGAACCCGACGAGGTGGCGGCGATCCTGGCCGACCCGCGCGGCCACGACAAGGCGCTGGGTCCGGTCGACGATCTGCCCTGGATGCGGGCGCAGACCCGGCTGACCTTTGCCCGCGTCGGCGTGACCGATCCGCTGTCGCTTGAGGATTACAAGGCGCATGGCGGGCTTGAAGGGCTGAAAGCCGCCATCGCCGCCCCCGACCGCATCATCCCCGAGGTCACCGATTCCGGCCTGCGCGGCCGCGGGGGCGCCGGTTTCCCCACCGGCATCAAATGGTCCACCGTCGCCAAGGCCGAGGCTGCGCAGAAATACATCGTCTGCAACGCGGATGAGGGCGACAGCGGCACCTTTGCCGACCGGATGCTGATGGAGGGCGACCCCTTCACCCTGATCGAGGGCATGGCCATTGCCGGCATCGCCGTCGGCGCCACCAAGGGTTACGTCTATATCCGCAGCGAATATCCGGACGCGATCCGCGCCATGCGCGCCGCCATCGACATCGCCCGCGTGGCGGGGGTGCTGGGCGGGTCCGTTCTGGGCTCGGACCGCCGCTTCGACATGGAGGTCCGCGTCGGCGCCGGCGCCTATGTCTGTGGCGAGGAAACCAGCCTGCTCAACAGTCTTGAGGGCAAGCGCGGGGTGGTGCGCGCCAAGCCTCCGATCCCGGCGCTGCAAGGGCTGTTCGGGCAGCCGACGGTGGTGAACAACGTGATCTCGCTGGCCACGGTGCCGTGGATCATGGCCAACGGCGGCGCGGCCTATGCGGCGCATGGCATCGGGCGGTCGCGCGGGACCATGCCGTTGCAGATCGCCGGGAACGTGAAATACGGCGGGCTGTGCGAGATCGCCTTTGGCCGCTCGCTGGGCGAGATCGTGGAACGGATCGGCGGCGGCACCGCCAGCGGCCGCCCCGTCAAGGCGGTGCAGGTCGGCGGCCCGCTGGGCGCCTATTTCCCGCCGGCGCTGTTCGACACCCCGTTTGGTTACGAGGAATTCGCCGGTAAGGATGGGCTGGTCGGCCATGCCGGCATCGTGGTGTTCGACGACACCGCCGACATGATGGCGCTGGCCCGTTTCGCGATGGAGTTCTGCGCCGTCGAATCCTGCGGCAAATGCACACCCTGCCGCGTCGGCTCGGTCCGCGGGGTCGAGACCATCGACCGCATCGCCGCGGGCGACATGGCGGCGATGCCGCTGCTGACCGATCTGTGCAACACGATGAAATGGGGCAGCCTGTGCGCGCTGGGGGGCTTTGTGCCCTATCCGGTGATGTCGGCGCTGACGCATTTCCCTGACGATTTCACCGGCCGCGCCGGTCGGGTGGAGGCTGCGGAATGAAGGATTTCATCATCCCCGACCTGCGGGATCTGGGCACGCCCCCGGTGCGCTCGGACGTGACGGTCACGCTGAGCGTGGACGGCATCGCGGTCAGCGTGCCTTCGGGCACCAGCGTGATGCGGGCGGCGGCGCTGGCCGGCGTCAGCGTGCCCAAGCTGTGCGCCACCGACAGTCTTGAGGCGTTCGGGTCGTGCCGGCTGTGCGTCGTCGCGATCGAGGGGATGCGCGGCACCCCGGCGTCCTGCACCACCCCGGTGGCCGAAGGCATGGTCGTCCACACCCAGACCGATGAGATCGCCCGCATCCGTCGCGGCGTGATGGAGCTTTACCTGAGCGACCATCCGCAGGACCTGCTGGGCAGCCCGATCACCGGCAATTCGGAAATGCAGGACATGATCGGCGCGGTGGGCCTGCGCGAGATGCGCTATGCCCCGGGCAAGAACCACGTCCAGCCGCAGAACGACGGCGCGCCGAACCCGGAATACCGGGCCCCGGACGACTCGAACCCCTATTTCACCTTCGACCCGGCGCTGTGCATCGTCTGTTCGCGCTGCGTGCGCGCCTGCGAAGAGGTGCAGGGCACCTTCGCCCTGACCATCGAGGGCCGCGGCTTCGACAGCCGGGTCAGCGCCGGGATGGAATCGGACGATTTCCTGTCGTCTGATTGCGTCAGCTGCGGCGCCTGCGTGCAGGTCTGCCCGACCGGATCGCTGGTCGAGAACTCGGTGATCCAGATCGGCACCCCCGAGCGCGTGGTCAAGACCACCTGCGCCTATTGCGGGGTCGGGTGCAGCTTCGACGCGCATATGCGCGGGGAAACCGTGGTCAAGATGGTGCCCAGCAAAGAGGGCAAGGCCAACCACGGCCACAGCTGCGTCAAGGGGCGCTTTGCCTGGGGCTATGCCACCCACGCCGAGCGCATCCTGCACCCGATGATCCGGGAACATCATACCGACCCGTGGCGCGAGGTGTCCTGGGACGAGGCGCTGGATTTCGCAGCCGAGCGGCTGCGCCGCGCACAGGCCGAACACGGGCGCGATTCGATCGGGGTCATCACCTCGTCGCGCTGCACGAACGAGGAAACCTATCTGGTCCAGAAACTGGCCCGGGCGGTTTTCCGCAACAACAACACCGACACCTGCGCGCGGGTCTGCCATTCGCCGACCGGCTACGGGCTGAAAACCACCTTTGGCACTTCGGCCGGGACCCATGACTTCGATTCGGTCGAGGATACCGACCTGGCGCTGGTGATCGGGGCGAACCCGACCGACGCGCATCCGGTGTTCGGCTCGCGGCTGCGCAAGCGGCTGCGGCAGGGGGCGGGGCTGATCGTGATCGACCCGCGCCGCATCGACCTGCTGGACACGGTGCATGGCGGCGAGGGGCTGCACCTGTCCCTGATGCCCGGCACCAACGTCGCGGTGCTGACCGCCATGGCGCATGTGATCGTGGCCGAGGGGTTGCAGGACGACGCCTTCATCCGCGAACGCTGCGACTGGGACGAATTCCTTGCCTATCGCGAATTCCTGCTCGACCCCCGCCACTCGCCGGAAGCGGTTCAGGCGCAAAGCCACGTCCCCGCCGATTTGATCCGGCAGGCGGCGCGCGCCTATGCAAAGGCCCCTCGCGCCAGCATCTATTACGGGCTGGGGGTGACCGAACATTCGCAGGGCTCGACCACGGTGATGGCGATCGCCAATCTTGCGATGCTGACCGGCAATATCGGCAAGCCCGGCACCGGGGTGAACCCGCTGCGCGGCCAGAACAACGTGCAGGGCTCGTGCGACATGGGCTCGTTCCCGCATGAATATCCCGGCTACCGCCATGTCTCGGACCCCGAGACAAGGGCGATCTACGAACGCGCCTGGGGTGTCGAGCTGTCCGAGGAACCCGGCCTGCGCATCAACAACATGTTCGACGAGGCCACCGCCGGCCGCTTCAAGGGCCTGTATTGCCAGGGCGAGGATGTGCTGCAATCCGACCCCAACACCAGCCATGTGCAGCAGGCGCTGGCCAGCCTCGACATCCTGATCGTCCACGACATTTTCCTGAACGAGACGGCGAACTACGCGCATGTGTTCCTGCCCGGCTCGACCTTCCTGGAAAAGAACGGCACCTTCACCAACGCCGAGCGCCGCATTAACATGGTCCGCCGCGCCATGGCGCCGCGCAACGGGTTCGAGGACTGGGAAATCACCCAGATGCTGGCCAACCGGCTGGGCGGCGGCTGGGGTTATGTCCATCCCTCGCAGATCATGGATGAAATCGCGCTGACCACCCCCAGCTTTGCCGGGGTCAGCTTCGACCTGCTGGACCGCGAGGGCTCGGTGCAGTGGCCCTGCAACGCGGCCGCGCCGCTGGGCACCCCGGTGATGCATATCGACGGCTTCGTGCGCGGCAAGGGAAGGTTCATCAACACCGAATATGTCGCGACCGAGGAACGCAGCGGCCCGCGTTTCCCGCTGCTGCTGACCACCGGGCGCACGCTGACCCAGTATAACGTCGGCGCGCAGACGCGGCGGACCGACAACACCGTCTGGCACCCCGAGGATGTGCTGGAGATTCATCCCCACGACGCGGAAAGCCGCGGTATCCGTCATGGCGATCTGGTGCGGCTGGTCAGCCGCGCCGGCGAAACCACCCTGCACGCCGAGGTGACGGAACGGGTGGCGCCGGGGGTGGTGTTCACCACCTTCCACCACCCCGACACCCAGGCCAACGTGGTCACGACCGAAAATTCCGACTGGGCGACCAACTGCCCGGAATTCAAGGTCACGGCGGTGCAGGTCAGCCCCTCGAACGGGCCGTCCGAGTGGCAGGAAACCTATCGCCGCCATGCCGGGCTGTCGCGGCGCATCCTGCCGGCGGCGGAATGACCGGCCGGGCGGGCCGCAGGGCCGCGGCCGCGAAACAGGACGATCCGTCCCCTTGCGGGGGCGGCAGGGCTTCGGATGCGTTTCCGTCAGGTGAGGCGATGCCGTCCCCGGACGGCGCGACGGGCGCAACCGAAGGCGCAGGGCAGGGCGGGGTGGTTTCCCGCGCGGCCGGTCCGGCAGTGCCGGCCGGACCGGCCGCCTCTGCGTCTGCGACCCGGCCCTTGCGGCGCTGGTCGGGCACCGGCTGGGAAAGCTCGGACGCGCCGCCGCCGCCGGCCGAGGCCGCCGTGGCCATCGTGATCGACGGCACCAGCCAGGCGGTGCTGATGGCAACGCCGCATGATCTGGACGACCTTGCACTGGGATTTGCGCTGACCGAGGGGCTGATCGCGGCGCCGGCTGATGTGACCGATGCGCAGGTGGTGGCGGTGGCGCCGCCCGCGGCGCTGCCCGGCCTGCCCGCGATAGAGGCCCGGCTGTGGCTGCGTCCGGGGCTGGCGGCGGCGCTGGCCGAGCGCCGGCGCAGCATGGTCGGCCCGGTCGGCTGCGGGCTTTGCGGCGTGGACAGTATCGCGGCCGCACTGCCGCCGGTGGTGGCGGTCGGGTCGGGCTATGCCGCCACCCCCGCCGACATTGCCCTTGCCATGCAGGCGCTGGCCAAGGGGCAGCGCCGCTGGCGCGACACCCCCGCGATCCACGCCGCGGGGTTCTGGTCGCCCGAAACCGCGCTGGTGCGCGAGGACGTGGGCCGCCACAACGCGCTGGACAAGCTGGCGGGCGCGCTGGCCGCGCGCGGCATCGACGCACGGGGCGGGATCATCGCGATGACCTCGCGGCTGTCGGTCGATCTGGTGCAGAAGACCGCCCGCATCGGCGCGGCCCTGCTGGTCGGCGCCAGCACCCCGACCGGGCTGGCCATCGACTGGGCCGAGGCCGCCGGCATCACCCTGATCGGGCGCGCCCGCGCCGGCAGCTTCGATCTTTACACCCACCCCCAGCGCATCAGGAGCGCGTGACATGCCCGACAAGCTGATCCGCATGGCGACCCAGATCGCCGATTTCTTCCGCAGCCAGCCCGGCCGCCCCGAACTGGCGGTGGCGGGGCATATCAACGAATTCTGGACCTACCGGATGCGCGCGCAGCTGCTGGGCGCATTGCAGGGGGGGGCGGCCGCCGATCCCATCGTGCAGGCCGCCGTCCCGCATATCCACCTGCCGGCGGGGCAGGGCGTCTAGGGGCGGCTTACGTCCCGGCCTCGATCGGGC
>JAZIHR010000122.1:0-8954 GCA_036678445.1 Alphaproteobacteria bacterium | reverse complement strand
CCCCTGCACGCAGCCCCTCCGCAGGAAGCCCCCGTCCTGACCGCCCATCGCGCCGGGCTGGTCGGCTGCCGCGGCTGCGGGCGGGTCTGGCCCGCAGGGACCGAGTTCTGCGGCCGCTGCGGTGCGCATGTCTACCCGCCCGACCGGCACAGCCTTCAGGCGGTCTGGGCGTGGTGGCTGGCGGGGCTGATCTTCTACGTCCCGGCCAACCTGCTGCCGATGCTCAAAACCCAGACCCTGGGCGGGCTGGCCGGCAACAGCGAGGCCACCATCTTTGGCGGAGTGATCGAGCTGTTGCATTACGGCAACTATGCCGTCGCGGGAATCATCTTTGTCGCCTCGATCATCGTGCCGATCGGCAAGTTCCTGGTCATCGCCTGGCTGGCCACCGTCGCCGGCCGGCCGGCAAGCGTGGAATCCGCCCACACGCGGCTGCGCGCCCTGGAGGCAGTCGAGTTCATCGGCCGCTGGTCGATGATCGACGTGTTCGTCGTGGCGATCCTGTCGGCGCTGGTGCAGCTTGGCTTTGTCGCCTCGATCCACCCCGGCCCGGCAGCAGCCAGTTTTGCGCTGTCGGTTGCCTTCACGATGCTTTCGGCACAAAGTTTCGATCCGCGGCTGATCTGGCGCGGACTGCCGCTTCGGACACGCAGGGACAGGACCGCCGAATGACCGACACTCCCCCGGGGACCACGCCCCCGCAGCAGATGCCCCCGCAGGACCCGCCACCGCTGCGCCCGGCGCATCCGGTCCGGCGCACCGCGGCGCGGGCGGCGCGGGCCAGTGTCTCGGTCATCTGGGCGGTGCCGATCATCGCGTTGCTGGTGACGCTGGCGCTGGCGTGGAACGCCTATGCCGGGCGCGGCACGCTGGTATCCGTCGCCTTCAGGGACGCCACCGGCATCACCCCCGGCGAAACCCTGCTGAAATTCCGCGAAATCACCGTGGGCCAGGTCGAGGCCGTGCGCTTTACCCACGACCTTGAACGGGTGGTCGTGGACATGCGGGTGGACAAGGACATCGCGCAGTTCATCGACGACGACGCCGAATTCTGGATCGTGCGCCCGCAGGTCTCGGCCCAGGGGATCTCGCGGCTGGACACGGTGCTGACCGGCGCTTTCATCGAGGGTTGGTGGGACAGCGAGATCGGCACCACCGCGGTCGAGGTCCACAACGGGCTGGAACGCGCGCCGCTGACGCGCAGCAACGAGCGCGGCACCTGGGTGCGGCTGGCCGCCGCCAACGCCACCGGGATGAGCGAGGGCGCCCCGATCCTGTATCACGGGCTGGCGGTGGGGCGGATGCAGAACCTGCGCCTGTCGGAAACCGACGAAACCGTGATCGCCGACGTGTTCATCGAGGCACCGCACGACCGCCGGCTGACCACCACGACGGTGTTCTGGGATGTGGCGGGGTTCAACATCTCGCTGGGAACGCAGGGGCTGGCGCTGAACATCGGCTCGCTTGCCTCGGTGCTGCAAGGGGGCGCGGAATTCGCCACGCTGTCCTCGGGCGGCCGGCCGATCGCGCCGGGGCATGTCTTTCACCTGCAACCCGACCGCGAGACCGCGCAGAACAGCCTGTTCGCCACCCAGCCCGAGGACGAGCTGCGCCTGACCATGCTGGTCCCCGAGGCCGTGCGCGGCCTGCCCGTCGGCGCCGACGTGCAGTTCCAGGGGCTGACCGTGGGCCGCATCACCAACCTGTCGGTGCGCGTCCTGCCCGACGACGGCGACGTGTTGCAGGACATCACCCTGGCGGTTTCGCCCCAGCGCATGGGGCTGCCCGAAAGCGCGGGACCGGCCGAGGCGCTGGAGTTCCTGTCCCAGATGGTCCTGGAACAGGGGCTGCGGGCGCGGATCGCGGGGGCCGGGCTGTTCGGCACCTCGCTGATGGTCGAACTGGTCGAGCTGCCCGACGCCCCGCCCGCGCAGATGCAGGCCGATGCCGAGCCCTTCCCCGTCATCCCCACCGCGCCGCCGGACCTGTCCGACATCTCGACCACCGCGCAGGGGCTGATGACGCGGATCGGCAAGCTCAAGCTGGAAGAACTGCTGAAATCGGCGACCGAGATGATGGATAGTGTGACCGCGCTGACCGCGTCGCAGGACACCCGCGCCATCCCGGAATCGCTGCGCCGCGCCGCGGACGAGATCAGCGCCGCCGCAACCGACATCGGCGCGGTGGCGGCCGAACTGCGCGACAACGGGCTGGGACCGCGGCTTGCGCAGGCCATGGACGACGCCTCGGCCGCGGCAAAGGCGGTGACCGAGGCCGCGGCCGACATGCCCACGATGGTCGGCAAGATCGAGGACGCCGCCGCCGCGGTCGAGGAATTCGACTTTGCCGGGCTCAGCGGCTCGGCCCGGGCCATGGTGGACGACCTGCGCACCATGCTGGGCAGCGAAGATGCCGAGCAACTGCCCCGCAACCTGTCCGACACGTTGCAGGCGGCCTCGGCGCTGATGAACGACCTGCGCGAGGGCGGCGCCGTCGGCAACCTGAACGTGGCGCTGCAATCGGCGCGGCGCGCGGCCGACCAGGTGGCGCAGGCCGCCAACACCCTGCCGGCCCTGTCGCAGCGGTTCCAGCGGCTGGCGGCGCGGGGGGAACTGGTCATCGCCAGCTACGGCGAACGCGGGGCCTTCAACACCGAAACCATCAACACCATGCGCGCCTTGCGCGGTGCCGCCGAGGCATTCGGCAGCCTTGCCACCACCATCGAGCGCAATCCCCGCGCCTTTATCCTGGGACGTTAACCATGCGGGTTTCCCTGCTTTCCCTTGCCGCGGCGCTGGCGCTGGCGGGTTGTTCCAACCCCGAGGCGACGGGCCGCTACCTGATCGCCCCGCCGACGCCCTCGGCACGGGTGCCCGACCGGCTGGGCACGGCCGAACTGCGCGACGTGTCGCTGCCCGACTATGCGGCCTCGGGTGAAATCTCGTGGCAGACGGCCGATGGCGCGGTGCGGTCGAACACGAAAACCCTGTGGGCGGACAAGCCCGCGCGCGGCTTTACCCTGGCGCTGGCCCGCGCCATCTCGGACATGAGCGGCGCGACCGTGATCGCCGAGCCGTGGCCGCTGGCCGAGCCACCCCGGCGCCGGATCGAGGTGCGGGTAGAACAGGCGCTGGCCCGGATGGACGGAACCTACCGGCTGAGCGGGCGCTACTACGTCGCGCAGGACAGCGCCGGCGGCGCCAACCATGCCCGCAGCTTCGACATCTCGGTGCCGCTGCCGCAGCCCGGCAGCGGCGGCGGCCGCAAGGCCCCGGCCACGCCCGCCGCCATCGCCGCCGCGCAGAACGCCGCCATCGCGCAGCTGGCCGCGCAGATCGCCACCCTCAGCGGCCCCGGCGAGGTGATCCGCACCAGCGCCCCGCGCCCCGACCCGCTGTTCACGATAGAACCGCTGCCGCCGCTGGAACTGCTCGAACCGCTGGAGCCTTTGCCGGCCGGCTGACCCCTTGGCAGGTTTCGCGGGCCGGCGCAGCGGGGGCAGCACATGCAACATGGGCGCATGTGGCACCTGGGGCGCACACGCGGCGCGGACGGGCGCGCGCGTCCCCGCCACCGCGCGCCGGCCCCTGACAATCCCGCCGCGGTTTGGCATGAGTCTGCCGCCGCCCCGGCCGGCCCTCCGCCTATTCTGCAACCGCCACAGGAAGAACATGTCCCGCTTTGCCCTTCGCGTCTCTTGTCCCTCGACCCGCGGCATCGTCGCCGCCATCTCGGGTTTCCTGGCCGACCAGGGCTGCAACATCACCGACAGCGCCCAGTTCGACGACATCCACACCGGGCGCTTTTTCATGCGCATCAGCTTCCAAAGCGAAAAGGGCCGGACGCTGGACGATCTGCGGCAGGGCTTCGCCCCCGTCGCCGCCCCCTTCGGGATGGAGGCCGAGTTCTTCGACGAGACCCGCAAGCGCCGGGTGGTGCTGATGGTGTCGCGCTTTGGCCACTGCCTGAACGACCTGCTGTATCGCTGGCGCATCGGCGGGCTGCCCATCGACATCGCGGCGGTGATCTCGAACCACATGGATTACCAGAAGCTCGTGGTGAACCATGACATCCCCTATTACTGCGTCCGCGTCACCCCCGACACCAAGGCCGAGGCCGAGGCCGAGCAGATGCGCATCGTCGAGGAAACCGGCGCGGAACTGATCGTGCTGGCGCGCTACATGCAGGTGCTGTCGGACCGGATGTGCCAGGAAATGTCGGGGCGGATCATCAACATCCACCACTCGTTCCTGCCCAGCTTCAAGGGCGCGAACCCCTACAAGCAGGCGTTCGAGCGGGGGGTAAAGCTGATCGGCGCGACCTCGCACTACGTCACCGCCGACCTGGACGAAGGCCCGATCATCGAACAGGACATCGTGCGGGTGACACACGCGCAATCGCCCGAGGATTACGTCAGCCTTGGCCGCGACGTCGAGGCGTCCGTGCTGGCGCGGGCGGTTCATGCGCATGTGAACGGGCGGGTATTCCTGAACGGCAACAAGACGGTGGTGTTCCCCGCCTCGCCCGGCAGCTATGCTTCCGAACGGATGGGCTGAAACCGGGGGCAGGCATGGACGATCAGGCGGATGTGGTCGCGTTCCTTTCCGACCCCGCCACCCACGGCGGCGCCCCCGTCGAGGTGATCGAGACCCATATCTCGCGCATCTTCCTGGCCGGCGACCGCGCCTGGAAGATGAAGCGGGCGGTGCGCCTGCCTTACGCGGATTTTTCCACCCCCGCGCTGCGGCTGGCCGCCTGCCGGGCCGAGCTTGACCTGAACCGCCGCACCGCGCCCGCGCTTTACCTGCGGGTGCGGCAACTGACGCGCGAGGCGGGCGGCATCGCCTTTGACGGCGCCGGCGAACTGGTCGACGCGGTGGTCGAAATGGCCCGCTTCGATCAGGACTGCCTGTTCGACCGGCTGGCCGAGGCTGGGCGGCTGACCCCCGCGCTGATCGAGGACCTTGCCCGCAACATCGCCGATTTCCACGCCTCGGCCCCGGTGGTGCGCATGGGCGGCGCCGACAACATGGCCTGGGTGCTGGACATCAACGAGGCCGGCTTTGCCGGCAGTCGCGTGTTTTCCGGCCCCGAGCAGGCCGGGCTGAACGCCGCCTTTCGCGCCGCTCTTGCCCGTCACGCCCCCGCGCTGGACCGGCGCGAGGCCGCGGGAATGGTGCGCCGCTGCCACGGCGACCTGCATCTGCGCAACATCTGCCTGATCGACGGCCACCCGCTGCTGTTCGACTGCATCGAGTTCAACGAACGGCTGGCCAGCATCGACGTGGCCTATGACCTCGCCTTTCTGCTGATGGACCTGTGGCACCGCGGGTTGGCGGGGCTGGCGAACCTTGTCGCCAACCGCTGGTGCGATGCCACCGGCGACGATGACGGGTTCGCGCTGCTGCCGTTCTTCATGGCGATGCGCGCGGCGGTGCGGGCGCATGTCATCGCCACCCAGGCCGAAACCGCAAGCGCGGGACACGAGGCGCTGGTGGCCGGGGCGCGGGGGTATTTCGACCTTGCGCGGGCGCTGCTGGCCCCGGCCCCGGCGCGGCTGGTGGCGCTGGGCGGGCTCAGCGGGTCCGGCAAGACCACGGTGGCCGAGGCGCTGGCCCCGCATCTGGCCCCCCCACCCGGGGCGCGGCTGCTGGAAAGCGACCGGCTGCGCAAGGCGATGCACGGGGTCGCGGCCGACACCCGGCTGCCCCCGCAGGCTTACGCCCCCGAGGTTTCGGCGCAGGTCTATGCGCTGATGGCGCAGCGCGGCACGGCGATGCTGGCGCAGGGCGCGCCGGTGGTCGCCAATGCGGTGCATGACCGCGAACCCGACCGCACCGCGATCGAACAGGCGGCGCACAAGGCGGGTGCGGCGTTCCTTGGCGTCTGGCTGGACGCCGACCCGGCGCTGCTGCGCCAGCGGGTGGCGGCGCGGCGGGGCGGGGCCTCGGACGCGACGCTTGCCGTGCTGGACGCGCAACTGCGGCGCGCGGATGGCGTCACCGGCTGGCACCGTATCAGGGCGGACCAGCCCGTCGCCCGGATCGTGCAGCAGATCCTTGCCCTGCCCCGCGACGACAGGCGTTGACCTCTCTCCACCCTCGCACATATCGTGATGTTTGAATGTAAGGGAGGTCTTTCATGTTCCGTTCAGTCCGGCGCCAGCTTGCGCCGATTACCGCCGCTGCGGTCCTCGGGGCGGCCGGAATCGCGGCCGCATCCGAGAACATCCCCGACAAATACCCTGAATCGCCTCTTTACGACAAACCCGTGCAGGTGACGGACCGGGTCTGGTCGGCCATCGGCGCCACCGCGCCGCCAACCTATGAAAACCAGGGCCACAACAACAACCTGTCCTTTATCGTGACCGATGACGGGGTGGTGGTGATCAACGGCGGCGCCTCGACCGCGCTGGCGCAGGCTATGCACCAGGAAATCAAGGCCGTCACCGACCAGCCGGTCAAGCTGGTCATCAACGAAAACGGTCAGGGCCATTCGATGCTGGGCAACGGCTACTGGCGCGAACAGGGCGTCAGGATCGTCGCACACGAGGACGCGGCGGCCGAATTCGCCGACACCGCCCCCCAGTCGCTCGAATCGCTGAAGAACTACGCCCGCGAAGGCGCCGAGGGCACCACCATCGTCGCCCCCGACGAAACCTTCAGCGACCGCTATGACGCCAGCATGGGCGGCGTCACCATCGAGGTGCTGCATCTGGGCCCCGCCCACAGCCCCGGCGACACCCAGGTCTGGCTGCCCGACGACAAGACCCTGATCGCCGGCGACATCGCGTTCCACGAACGGATGCTGCCGCTGTTCAACGACACCTGCACCAGCTGCTGGATCGAGACCTGGGACAGCGCGCTGGTGCCGCTGGGGGCTCAGGTGGTGATTCCCGGCCATGGCCACCCCACCGACATGGCAACCGTGCAGCTTTATACCCGCGACTACCTGCTGGACCTGCGCGAAAAGATCGGCGCCCATATCGACGAGGGCGGCGACCTGGCCGGCGCCTATTACATCGACCAGAGCCGCTGGGCGGACCTGGACACCTTTGACGAGCTGGCGACCAAGAACGCGGGCCTCGTCTTTGCCGAGATGGAATTCGAGTGACCCCCCGGGCGGCGCCCGCCAGGGCCGCCGCCCCCCTCCTTACAGCCCTGACGCCCCGTCATTTCCGGCCGGCGACCGGGCAGACGCAAAAACGACAGTTGCAGAACCATACCGCTCGGGTCACCTTGGCAGACAAAGTGCAGCAGAGGTGCAAGCTCATGCAATATCGTCACAAACTTCTGGCAGCGGCGCTGCTGTCGGCCAGCATCCTGGCGGGGCCGGTTTCGGCCGAGACCCTGCGCTGGGCCAAGGCCGCCGATGCGACCACCCTGGACCCGCATTCGCAAAACCTTGGAACCAATCACAATTTCCTGCACCATATCTATGAAACGCTGGTCGAACGCGAGGTGGACGGCACGCTGACCCCGCGGCTGGCGACCGAATGGTCGATCAAGGACGGCGAACCCAACGTCTGGGTGTTCAAGCTGCGCGAGGGCGTGACCTTCCACGACGGCGCCCCGTTCACCGCCGACGACGTGGTGTTTTCCATCGACCGGGCGCGCTCGGAAACCTCGAACATGCGGCAGTTGCACGCGGGCGTGGATCACGTCGTCGCGGTGGACGACCACACGGTCGAGGTCCACATGATCGGACCGAACCCGCTTTACCCCGACAACCTGACCAACACCTTCATCATGGACCGCGAATGGTCCGAGGCCCACAACGTGGTCAAGGTGCAGGACTATGCCGCCGGCGAGGATAACTACGCCGTGCGCAACACCAACGGCACCGGCCCCTATACGCTGACCGAACGCGAGGTCGATGTGCGCTCGGTCCTGACCTGGTTCGAGAACCACTGGGCCGACAAGCCCCAGGTCACCGAAATCGTCTATACTCCGATTTCCGAAAACGCGACCCGCGTCGCCGCGCTGCTGTCGGGCGAGGTCGATTTCGTGCAGGACGTGCCGGTGCAGGACATCGAGCGGCTGGAGTCCAGCGATGGCATCACCGTCACCAAGGGCCCGGAAAACCGCATCATCTATCTGGGCTACCGCTTCGGCAAAGAGCCGCTGAAGTCCTCGAACATCACCGATTCGAACCCCATCGACAACCCGCTGGTGCGCGAGGCGATGCACCTGGCCATCGACCGCGACGCGATCCAGCGGGTGGTGATGCGCGGCAACTCGATCCCGACCGGGGTGGCGATGCCGCCCTTTGTCAACGGCTGGACCAAGGAACTGGACGCCTATCCCGCCCCCGACCCGGAACGCGCCAA
Organism: Alphaproteobacteria bacterium; assembly: GCA_036678445.1. Taxonomy (GTDB): domain Bacteria; phylum Pseudomonadota; class Alphaproteobacteria; order Rhodobacterales; family Rhodobacteraceae; genus Paracoccus. The sequence goes on along the minus strand of JAZIHR010000122.1, from coordinate 625 downwards.
GGCGCTGCTGGCCGAGGCGGGCTATCCCGACGGTTTCTCCATCACGCTGGACACCCCCAACAACCGCTATGTGAACGACGAGGCGATCGCGCAATCCGTCGTGGGGATGCTGGCCCGGGTCGGGATCAAGGTGACGCTGGCCTCGCGCCCGATCGCGCAGCACTCGCCGCAGATCACCAACAACCTGACGGATTTCTACCTGATGGGCTGGGGGGTGCCGACCTTTGATTCGGCCTATATCTTCAACGACCTGATCCACACGAAAGAGGGCAACTTCGGCGCCTACAACGGCGGGCTGTATTCCAACCCCGAACTGGACCCCAGGATCGAGTCGCTGGAAACCGAGATCGACATCGACAAGCGCAACGCTACCATCGCCGGGATCTGGGACGTGGTGCAGCAGGACCGGGTGCTGCTGCCGATCCACAACCAGATGCTGGCCTATGCGACGCGCAAGGGGGTCAACGTGGCGGTCCACCCGGAAAACCAACCGCTGATGACATCCGTCACCTTCGACCAGTGACCCAGCCCGGCCCGCCCTTACCCGGGCGGGCCGTTTTCCTGCCGTCGCGCCCCCTTTCCGCGCCTGCGTTGCGCCGGGGACGCGCCGAAAGGCCCCCCGTTC
>JAZIHR010000121.1:0-9007 GCA_036678445.1 Alphaproteobacteria bacterium | reverse complement strand
CGAGCGGCCGGGGCTGATGGGCCGCATCTTCGGCCGCGCCGACGAGACTCCGGCCGAGCCGCGGCGCGAGTTGGACGACGCCATGCTCGAGGAACTCGAGGACATGCTGATCGCCGCCGACATGGGGACTGAGACCGCCCTGCGCGTCACCGCCAACATCGCCGAGGGCCGCATGGGCCGCCGCATCGGCGCGACCGAGCTGAAACAGGCGCTGGCGGACGAGATCACCCGCATCATGGCCCCGGTCGCGCAGCCGCTGCCGCTGTATGCGCACAAGCCGCAGGTGGTGCTGGTGGTCGGCGTCAACGGCTCGGGCAAGACCACCACCATCGGCAAACTGGCCAGCCAGTTGCGGGCGGCGGGCAAGACCGTGGTCATCGCGGCCTGCGACACCTTCCGCGCCGCCGCGGTCGAGCAGTTGCAGGTCTGGGGCAGCCGCGCGGGCGTGCCGGTGCTGGTGGCGCCGCAGGGCTCGGACCCGGCCAGCCTTGCCTATGACGCGATGGTGCGGGCCGAGGCCGACGGCGCCGACCTGCTGCTGATCGACACCGCCGGCCGCCTGCAAAACCGCGCCGACCTGATGGAGGAACTGGCCAAGATCGTCCGCGTCATCCGCAAGAAAGACCCCTCGGCCCCCCACAACACCCTGCTGGTGCTGGACGCCACCACCGGCCAGAACGCGCTGAACCAGGTCGAGGCGTTCCGGCGCATGGCCGACGTGTCGGGGCTGGTGATGACCAAGCTGGACGGCACCGCCCGCGGCGGCGTTCTGGTGGCGCTGGCCGACCGCTACGGCCTGCCCATCCACGCCATCGGGGTGGGCGAGCAGATCGACGATCTGGACGCGTTCGAGCCGGATGAGTTCGCCCGGGCGCTGGTCGGGCTGTAGCTTCGGGCTGTAGCTTTCCCGGCGGCGCCCCCGCCCCTTACCAGTGCGGCGGGCGCTGGTCGGAAAGCGGGATCTGCCCTTCGGCCAGTTCGCGCTCGGCCTCGCGCTCCATCAACAGGCCGACGCGGCGGGACAGGGCGCGCAGGGTCGCGTCCTGCCGCGCCACCACGTCCGACAGGTCCTCGACCATGCGCTGAAGATGCGCGATCCGCTCTTCCGCCGCCTGCAACTTGTCCATGCCGCCCCCTTCCGTTAATCGGTCCTCGCATCAGCAGGAATATTCCCATGGCCAAGGATCCCAAACCGCGCCGCCCGCGCGCCGAAACGCCCAAGGGCTTTCGTGACTACTTCGGGCCGGACGTGACCGAACGCAAGGAGATGCTGGACCGGATTGCCGAGGTCTATCATCTGCACGGCTTCGACGCGCTGGAAACCAGCGGCATCGAGACGGTCGAGGCGCTGGGAAAATTCCTGCCCGACGTGGACCGCCCCAATGCCGGCGTCTTTGCCTGGCAGGAAGAGGCCGTGCCGGGCGGCGGTTCCGGCGACTGGCTGGCGCTGCGCTATGACCTGACCGCGCCGCTGGCCCGCGTCGCGGCGCAGTATCGCAACGACCTGCCGACGCCTTACCGGCGCTATGCGATGGGGCCGGTCTGGCGCAACGAAAAGCCGGGACCGGGGCGCTACCGGCAGTTCTACCAGTGCGATGCCGATACCGTGGGCGCGGCATCCGTCGCAGCGGATGCGGAAATCATCGCCATGCTGGCCGACGCGCTTGAGGCCGCGGGGATCGCCCGCGGCGACTACCTTGTGCGGGTGAACAACCGCAAGGTGCTGAACGGGGTGCTCGACTCGATGGGGGTCAGCGACCCCGACACCGCCGCCGACGTGCTGCGCACCATCGACAAGTTCGACAAGGTGGGCGAGGCGGGCGTGCGCGAACTGCTGACCACCGGGCGCAAGGACGCCTCGGGCGCGGAAATTGAGGGCGTGGGGCTGGACCCCGCGCAGGCCGAACCGGTAATCGCGTTCCTGACCTCGAAGGGCGCCACCAACGCCGCGACGCTGGACAACCTGCGCGCCGCGGTGGGCGGATCAGCGGTGGGGGCCGAGGGCGTGGACGAGCTGGCCCAGATCGCCGCGCTGCTGGATGCGGGCGGCATGGGCCCCGACCGCGTGGTCATCGACCCCTCGGTGGTGCGCGGCCTTGGCTATTACACCGGCCCGGTGTTCGAGGCCGAACTGACCTTTGAGATCCTCGACGACAAGGGCCGCAAGCGGCAGTTCGGCTCGGTCGCCGGCGGCGGGCGCTATGACGATTTGGTGGAACGCTTCACCGGCCAGAAGGTGCCGGCGACGGGCGTCTCCATCGGGGTGGACCGGCTGCTGGCGGCGCTGCGCGAAAAGGGGCTGGCCGGGGCGCAGGCGCAGGGGCCGGTCGTGGTCACCGTCATGGACCGCGATCGGATGGGCGATTACCACGCCATGGCCGCCGAACTGCGCGCCGCCGGCATCCGGGCCGAGGTCTATCTGGGTAACCCCAAGAACTTCGGCAACCAACTGAAATATGCCGACAAGCGGGCGTCTCCGGTCGCGATCATCCAGGGCACGGACGAGGCCACGCGCGGCGTGGTGCAGGTCAAGGACCTGGTGCTTGGCGCAAAGATCGCCGCGCAAGCCACTGTCGAGGAATGGAAATCCCAGCCCGCCCAGGTCGAGGTCCCCCGCGCCGAACTGGTCGCTACCGTGCGCGGGATGCTGTCCCGCGGGGCAAAGGCGCAATGATCCCGCGCACCGCCAAGGCCGCCGTGGGCCGGCGTATCCTCGATGCGTTTCGCGCCGCCGGCGCGGTCGAGGTCGCGCCCGACATCCTGCTGCCTGCCGACACGCTGCTGGACCTGTATGGCGAGGACATCCGCGCCCGCGCCTATCTGACCGCCGACCCGATCCGGGGCGAGGTGGTGCTGCGCCCCGACTTCACCGTGCCGGTGGTGCGGATGCACATGGAAGGCGGCGCGGAACCGGCGCGCTACTGCTATCTGGGCGAGGTCTTCCGCAAGCAGGACCACGGCGACACCCGTCCCGAACACCCCCGCGACAACGAATACCTGCAAGCCGGGTTCGAGCTGTTTTCCCGCGACCCCGACGCCGATGCCGAGGTCTTTGCCCTGTTCCACGGCATCCTTGCGCCCTGCGGCCTGCCCGCGACCATGGGCGACATGCAGCTGCTGCTGGACGCGGTGGCGGGGCTGCCGCTGTCCGAGGCCCGCCGCGCGATGCTGGCGCATCACATCTGGCGGCCCCGGCGGTTTCAGCGGCTTCTGGAACGGTTTTCCGCGCCTGAGACCCCGCGCCGTTTCGCCATCAACGGCGCCCCCTGGACCGGGCTGCGCACCGAGGCCGAGATGGAATCCCGCATCGCCCGGCTGGAAACCGCTGCCGAAGGCCCGCCCCTGCCCCCGGAATGGCGTGTGCGGCTGCACCGGCTGTTTTCCGTCGCCGGCCCCGCCCCTGCCGCGCTGGACGAACTGCGGGTGCTGGCCGACCACCTGCCCGCCATCGGCGGCGCGGTCGAGCGGCTGTCGGCGCGGCTGGCGGCGATTGGGGCCCGCGGCATCGACCCGGCGCAGATCCGCTTTGACGCCAGCCACGGGCGGCAGACGATGGAATATTACGATGGCATGACCTTCAGCTTTACCGCCGAGGGACGGCCGGGCTGGCCGCCGGTGGCCTCGGGCGGGCGCTATGACGCGCTGACCCGGGTGCTGGGCGCGGGCGCGGCGATTCCCGCCGTGGGCGGCATCATCCGCCCGGGGCTGATCGCGGAACTGGAGGTCGCGGAATGCTGAAGCTGGGCCTGCCCTCGAAAGGGCGCCTGATGGAGCAGAGCTTCGAGTGGTTCTGCGCCCGCGGCATCCGCCTGTCGCGCGCGGGGTCCGACCGCGAATATGCCGCCCGCGCCGAAGGGATTGACGGGCTGGCGCTGGTGCTGCTGTCGGCGGGCGAGATCCCGCGCGAACTGGCCGCCGGGCGCATCCAGCTGGGCGTGACCGGCACCGACCTGGTGCGCGAAAAACTGGCGGGCTGGCGGTCCGACGTGGTCGAGCTGGCCCCGATGGGCTTTGGCCATGCCGACCTGGTGCTGGCGGTGCCGTCCTGCTGGCGCGACTGCGAGGGGCTGGACGATTTCGCCGCCATCGCCCGCGATTTCCGCGCCGCCCACGGGTTCCGGCTGCGGATCGCCACCAAGTATCACCGGCTGGTGCGCGCCTTCCTGTCGGAACACGAGGTCGCTGATTACCAGCTGGTCGACAGCCAGGGCGCGACCGAAGGCACGGTCGCCAACCTGACCGCCGAGGCAATCGCCGACATCACCAGCTCGGGCGAGACGCTGCGCGCCAACCACCTGAAGATCCTGCCCGACGCGCTGATCCACGCCAGCCAGGCGACGCTGCTGGCCAACCGCGCGGCGGCCGGGACCGCGCCGATGCAGGCGCTGCTGGCGCGGCTGGGGCTGGCGCAGCCGCACTGACCGGGGCGGGCAGGGGGCGCTGCGCCCCCTGCCGCGGGTATCTTGGCGATATTCTTGCGGGAAAGAATGACCACCGGCTGCCGGGACCGATTCCGGCAGTCGCGCGTTGACCGGCATCACCCGGACGAAAGGAAGGCCGCCATGGTCAACGCAAGCGACATCAGGGAACACATGGAAATCGTCGGCGCCGACGGGGTTCACATCGGCAGGGTCGACCACATGGATGGCGACCGCATCAAGATGGCCCGCAAGGACCCCGAGCACGGGCAGGACAACAGCCACCATCACTATGTGCGGCTGGCCGCCGTGGCCTCGTTGGATGGGGGCAAGGTGTGGCTGTCGGCGGATGCCGCCAATGCCGAGCAACTGTTCGAGGAAGAGGACGGCTCTCCGGTCGAATACGGCTGAGGGCGAATACGGCCGGGCCTCCCGACGAGGGTCGGCGGGAGGCTGGCGGGCGCCTCCCGCCGCCGCACGGCCGGCAAGAGGCCGGATCAGCGCGCGGCCGGACCCAGACGCGCCCCGCTCGGCCCGGACCCGCCCGGCGCGGTTGTCGTGGGCATGTCCGGGCGGGCGGCCAGGGGCGGGCGCTGGACAAAGGCCGGCGCCGGACCCTGCCCCGACGCCTGTGCGCCTTCGGCCGGGGCGGCGGCACCGGGGGCGACACCGAGGTCGTCCAGGGGCGCTGCTGCGTCCGACACAGGATCGTCCGGCCGGTGGGGTGCCGGGGTCCGCGCCCCGGTGCCAGCCGGGCTTTCGGGCGCGGCCGGGGGCGTCGTGGTCGCCCCGAGGGGCTGACTGACCGGCGGGGCGGATCGGGACGCGGCCTGCTGCGGCGGCGTGGCGGCAAGCGGCGCCAGCCGGCGGCGGAACACCAGCACGTTGTGATAGACCGTGGTGCGGCTGGTCAGCCCGCTGCGTTCCTCGCAGGGCAGGGTCTCGGCCCTGATATACTCCCACCCCTCTGCGGCCATGCGGTTGATCTCGACGGTCAGGGCATGGGCGAAGCGTTCGGCCCCCGAACGGGCACCGCGGGCCTTTTCGCCACGGGCCGGGGCCGGGATCACCGTGTATTCATGTTGCTGCTGCACGAGCGCCTCCGCTGGTTTCGGCAGGTCAGGATTAATCGAATGTGGCGCCCCGGACCAGACGCGACGGCTTGACATCGTCGAGATCGGCACCGCCCTGCCCTGACCGCCCACCCCGGAAACCTCCGGTTCCGGCCCGGGGTTCATTATGCCGCAGTAACTTGCGGAAATTTCCGTGCCAGAATGGCGCCGTGCAACCTGGACGGAAACCGACCATGAAACATTTCCTCTTGTCCGCCGCCGCGGCCGCCGCTTTCGCCATCGCGCTGCCCGCGGCCTCTATCGCCCAACAGCCTTTCGATGCGCAGAAGGCCGGGTTGTCGCAGCCCGTCATCGCGCTGACCCCGACCCTGGCGAAGAACGCCGACGCCCTGAAGCTGACCGAAGAACAGCGCGCCGCCGTCGCCGCCTGGATGGCCGAGGCCCCCGGCAAGCGGATGGCGGTCGAGCGCGAAGCCTTTGCGCTGCGCACCGAACTGCGGGCAAAGATCGCCTCGGGCGCGCCGGTGGAAGAACGCGAGGCCCTGGCCCGCCAGATCGGCGACAAGGAAGCCGAGCTGCTGATGATGCGCTCGAACTGCGTCGATCACTGGCGCAGCCAGCTGAGCCCCGAGCAGTTCGCCCAGTTGCTGCAAATGGCCGGCGTCACCGAGTAAGCGGGCGGGGTAAGCGGGCGGGCTGACGAAAACGGGGCGGCCCGTTCGCGGGCGCCCCATCCTTTGTGGGCGGCCAGCCCGGCGGCCTGCATTGCCGCCGCCTGCCCTGCCGCCGAGGGTCAAAGCCCCAGTTTCTGCGCCACCAGTTCGTTCACCGCGGCCGGGTTGGCCTTGCCGCCGGTGGCTTTCAGCACCTGCCCCACGAACCAGCCGGCCAGCTTGGGGTTCGCCTTTGCCTTTTCGACCTGCGCCGGGTTGGCGGCGATCACCTCGTCCACCGCCGCCTCGATCGCGCCGGTGTCGGTGACCTGCTTCATCCCGCGCGCGGCGGCGATTTCGGCCGGGGCGCCGCCCTCGGTCCAGAGGATCTCGAACAGGTCCTTGGCCATCTTGCCGGAAATCTCGCCCGAGGCGATCAGGTCGATCACCCCCCCCAGCTGCGCGGCGCTGACCGGGCTGTCGGCGATCGCCAGCCCCTGCTTGTTCAGCCGACCGAACAGCTCGTTGATGACCCAGTTCGCCACCTGCTTGCCGTCGCGGCCCCCCGCCTTGCCGCCATTCACCACGGCCTCGAAGTAGTCGGCGTTCTCGACCTCGGCGGTCAGCACGCCGGCATCGTATTCCGACAGCCCCAGTTCGCGCACGAAGCGGGCTTTCTTGGCGTCAGGCAGTTCCGGCATCGTCGCCGCGATTGCGTCCACCCAGCCCTGTTCGATTTCCAGCGGCAGCAGGTCGGGGTCGGGGAAATAGCGATAGTCATGCGCATCCTCTTTCGAGCGCATCGACCGGGTTTCCCCCTTGTCCGGGTCGTAAAGCCGGGTTTCCTGCACCACCTCGCCGCCGTCCTCGATGATGGCGATCTGGCGGCGGGCCTCATATTCCACCGCCTGCTGGATGAAGCGCATCGAGTTCATGTTCTTGATCTCGCAGCGCGTGCCCAGCATGGAATGGTCGCCGGTCTCGCGGAAGCGTTCATAGGCGCCGGGCTTGCAGACCGACACGTTCACATCGGCGCGCAGGCTGCCGTTCTGCATGTTGCCGTCGCAAGTGCCCAGATAGCGCATGATCTGGCGCAGCTTGCCGACATAGGCGGCGGCTTCCTCGGGGCCGCGGATGTCGGGCTTGCTGACGATTTCCATCAGGGCGACGCCGGTGCGGTTCAGGTCGACAAAGGACATGTCGGGGTCCATGTCGTGGATCGACTTGCCGGCGTCCTGTTCCAGGTGGATCCGCTCGATCCGCACCCGCCGGGCGATGCCGGGGGCCAGGTCCACGATGATTTCGCCCTCGCCCACGATGGGGTGGTAAAGCTGGCTGATCTGATAGCCCTGCGGCAGGTCGGGATAGAAATAGTTCTTGCGGTCGAAGGCGGAAAACAGGTTGATCGCGGCTTTCAGCCCCAGCCCGGTGCGCACCGCCTGTTCCACGCAGAATTCGTTGATGACCGGCAGCATCCCCGGCATCGCCGCATCGACAAAGCTGACATTGCTGTTCGGTTCCGCGCCGAACGCGGTCGAGGCCCCGGAAAACAGCTTGGCCTTCGAGTCCACCTGCGCGTGGACCTCCAGCCCGATCACCAGTTCCCAGTCGCCCTTGGCCCCGGCGATGACCTTGGGTTCGGGTGCGGTATAGGTAAGATGATCAAGCATTCTGGCCTCCGGCAGCGTTGCGCCGGTTCTATTGCCGCAAGGCCGGCGCGGCAAGTGGCGCCGCGCGGTTCCGGCGGGCTTACCTGCCGTTCATGATCGGCAGGTTGTAGGTGCGGCCGCCCTTGACATAGGTGATCTTGCCGTCGCCGATCTTGTTGATCGCGCCGCCGTCGATCCTGTCGCCGATGCGCACGGTGACGATGCGGCCGTTGCGCAGGCGGATCAGCCCGCGGCTGGCGCGGCCGGCGCCGATCACCCCGATGACCTGAGTCTTGCCGGTTTCAAAGCCGCGCTGGGTGGCGTTACGCGCCACGTCGCCGGCGGTGGTGCCCTGCGCGGGTTTCTGCGCGACCTCGGGTTCGTCGTCCAGCTCCGGCGGGCGATAGGACCCTTGCGAGGTGATGGCGGCCTGGCGTTCGGCCTCGGCCTGCGCGCGGGCGCGGGCTTCGGCCTGGGCGCGGGCCTGAGCCTCGGCCTGTGCGTCGGACTGAGCGCGGGCGCGGGCGCGTTCTTCGGCCTGGCGCTGCAATTCCTCGTCGCGGGCGCGCTGCGCCGAATCGTCGGCCGGGGCGATGGCAACCGCCGGGGGCGCGGGGGCAGAGACAGCCGGCGGCGCCGTCTGCACCCTGGGCGAGGGCAGCGGCGCCACCGGGCGCATCGCCGCCGCCGCCGCGATGGCGACGGCCTCGGCCTCGCTGTCGCGGATGGGGGCCAGCGCGGCGGCAGCGCGGACGGGCTTGCGCAGCGGCGCGCCCGCCGTAACCAGCGGGCGGCCGGCGACGGGGTTGCTGCTGGCGACGGCCTCGGCCAGCGCGCTGGCCACTGCCGCCCCGGAACCGGCACCGACGATCCGGCCCGGCCGGGGGTTGGGACGATTGCCCGCCGCCCTGCCAGAGCCCTGCGCCGGCGCAGCAGCGGTGGCGACGGCCTCGGCGATCGCGGCATCGACAACGGCCCGGGCCGGGCCACCCGGACGCAGCATCGGACGAGAAACCGGGCGGACCTGAGCGAACACCGGCCCGCGCCCGGCGGCAGGCGCCGACAGCCGCCGCAGCGCCGGGTTGAAGACGTAAAGATCCGCCAGCAGCGCGTCGGCGGCCACGGCTTCAGCCGCGGTCATCTCGGCCGCGGTGATGGCTTCGTTGGCCGAGCCTTCCTCGGGGCGCGGCGCGGGGCGGGCACCAGAGGGGCGC
>JAZIHR010000120.1:0-9138 GCA_036678445.1 Alphaproteobacteria bacterium | reverse complement strand
GTGGTTGGGGGGCGCGGAAACGAAGGACCGGCCCGGTGGGGGCCGGGCCGGTCAGGTGTCGGTGTCGGATGCGCGCCTTACAGCGGGCGGTCGCCGTTTTCGTCGATGACCCGGGTGGGCAGGCCCATCTCGCCCAGCAGTTCAAGGAACGGGCGCGCGGGCAGGTCCTCGACGTTGACCATGCGCTTGACGTCCCAGTCGCCGCGCGCGATCAGCACCGCAGCCGCGACCGGGGGCACGCCCGCGGTGTAGCTGATGCCCTGGCTGCCGACCTCGGCAAAGGCTTGCTCGTGGTCGGCGACGTTGTAGATGAACACCTCGCCCTTCTTGCCATTGCGCGAGCCCTTGACCAGATCGCCGATGCAGGTCTTGCCGGTATAGCCCGCGGCCAGGCTGGCCGGGTCGGGCAGAACCGCCTTGACCACCTTGAGCGGCACGACCTCGACCCCCTCGGCCGTGGTCACCGGCTGTTCGCTGAGCAGGCCAAGGTTCTTCAGCACCGTGAACACGTTGATGTAATGGTCGCCGAAGCCCATCCAGAAGCGGATGTCGGCCTGCGGATAGCGGGCGGAAAGCGAATGGATTTCGTCATGCCCGGCCAGATAGGCGGTGCGCTTGCCCACCACCGGCAGGTCCCATTCGCGACCGATCTCGAACATCGTGTTCTCGCGCCACTCGCCGCCCTGCCACGACCAGACCTTGCCGGTGAATTCGCGAAAGTTGATCTCGGGGTCGAAATTGGTGGCGAAATAGCGGCCGTGGTTGCCGGCGTTGATGTCGACGATGTCGATCTCGTCGATCTTGTCGAAATATTCGTCCTCGGCCAGCCGGGCATAGGCGTTGACCACGCCCGGGTCGAAACCTGCGCCCAGAATCGCGGTGACGCCGGCCTTCTCGCAGTCCTCGCGTCGCTTCCATTCATAGTTTTCATACCACGGCGGGGCTTCGCAGATCTTCGCCGGGTCCTCGTGGATGGCGGTGTCGATATAGGCGGCGCCGGTGTCGATGCAGCCGGCAAGCACGGTCATGTTGATGAAGGGGGAACCGACGTTAATCACGATCTTCGCCCCGGTCTTGCGGATCAGCGCGGCGACCGCGGCGCTGTCCATGCCGTCCAGCGTATGGGTAGTGATCGTGCGGCCGTTGGCGTGGCCCTTGTCCCTGATGCTCTGGACAATGGCGTCGGCCTTGGCGCGGGTGCGGTTCGCCATGTGGATTTCGCCGAATTCATCCGCCCGCTGCGCCACCTTGTGCGCCGCGACCTGTGCGACGCCGCCGGCGCCGATGATGAGGACGTTGGGTTTTGCCACCGCAGCGGTCTCCTTTCCGGGGATCGGGCCAGGGGATCTGGCCGGGAACGGGGTCAGGACAGCGAGTCCCGATAATCTTCATACGAGAACGAACGCACCGGGGTGATGGTCCCGTCCTTCTCGCGGATGCAGATGGCCGGCATGGCCACGCCGTTGAACCAGTTCTTCTTGACCATGGTATAGCCGCCCGCGTCCTGCACGCTGATCCGGTCGCCCACCCTGAGCGGGGCGGGAAAGCGCGCATCGCCGAAGATGTCGCCGGCCAGGCAGGATTTGCCGGCGATCTGGTATTCATGGGCCCCGTCCTGCGGCAGGGTCGCGTTTTCGCGGTAGATCAGCAGGTCGAGCATATGTGCCTCGATCGAGCTGTCCACGACGGCGATGCGCTTGCCGTTGTCGAGCAGGTCCAGCACCGTGACCTCAAGCGTGGTGGTGCCGGTGATCGCGGCCTCGCCCGGTTCCAGGTAGACCTGCACCCCGAAGCGGTCGGAAAACGCCCGCAGCCGGTCGGCCAGATCGTCCAGAGGATAGCCCTCGCCGGTGAAATGGATGCCGCCGCCAAGCGACACCCAGTCGAGCTTGCGCAGGAAATCGCCGAACTCGGCCTCGATCCGGTCGAGCTGGGTCGAGAACAGCCCGAAATCGTCGTTTTCGCAGTTGTAGTGGATCATCACGCCGCTGATCCGGTCCAGCGCCGATTCCAGCCGCGCCACGTCCCATTCCCCCAGCCGCGAAAACTTGCGCGCCGGGTCGGCCAGGTCGAAGCCGCTGGTGGAAAACCGCGGGTTCAGCCGCAGCCCGCGCGCGATCCCCTGCGCGCGGGCTGCGAAACGGTCCAACTGGCCCAGGCTGTTGAAGATGATCTTGTCGGCGTAGCCCACCGCCTGGTCGATCTCGTGATCGGCCCAGGCGACGGAATAGGCGTGGGTCTCGCCCCCGAATTTCTCGCGCCCCAGCCGCAGCTCGTTCAGCGAGGACGAGGTGGTGCCGTCCATGAACCGCGACATCTGGTCGAACACCCCCCAGGTCGCGAAGCATTTCAGCGCCAGCAGGGTTTTCGCCCCCGAGCGCGCGCGCAGCCGGGCCATCTTGTCCATGTTCGCCTGAAGCCGCGTGCGGTCGATCAGGTAGAACGGCGTCTGCGGGGAAGGCTGCGAAGCAGGCTGCGGGGCGGATGGGCGGGGCATGGGCGGCGGAACCCTCGGGCGGGAAAGGGGAAAGCCGCGATATAGGCAAAACGGGGCAAAGAGACAAGCGAACAGCCCCGAATGGGCGCTGCCATGCCTGACGGCACGGCCGCATGGGTATTTGGGCCAGAAAGAAGGACCGGAGGCGGGTGAAACCGGCCGCAAGGATCGGGGGGCTGGCGAAAGCCGCGGTTTCATCCCAGATACGTCTGACCCGAAGACAGGAGATTTCCATGACCGCCCGCGTCGAGGTCTATGCCACCCAGAGCTGCCCCTATTGCATCGCCGCCCGCAACCTGCTGCGGAACAAGGGTGTGGAGTATGAGCTGATCGACGTCGGCCGCGACCCCACCCTGCGGGCCGATATGGCCCGGCGGGCCGACGGCCGCCGCACGGTGCCGCAGATTTTCATCGACGGGGTGGGGGTCGGTGGTTCGGACGACATCCACGCGCTGGACCGGCAGGGCAGGCTTGACCCGATGCTGGGGCTTTAAGGGATGCTGCGCGCGGCGCTGGTGCAATTGAATGTCGGCGACGACCCGGCGGCGAATCTGCCGGGGACGCTGGCGTTTGTTGCCGAGGCCGCGCGCGGCGGCGCCTCGCTGGTCCTGACGCCCGAGGCGACCAACCTGCTGACCCCCGACCGCGATCGGCAGCGGGCGTTGCTGCGGCACGAGGCCGACGACCCCACGCTGGCGGCGCTGCGCGCGGCGGCGGCGCAGTGGCGGGTCTGGCTGTCGGTGGGCTCGTTGTCCTTGCGCCATGACGACCCGGACGAGCCGCGCTTCGTCAACCGCAGCTTTCTGATCGCTCCGGACGGGCGGATCGCGGCGCGCTATGACAAGATCCACATGTTCGATGTCGAGATCGACGGCCGCGCCATCCGCGAAAGCGCCGCGTTCCGCCCCGGTGCGCGGGCGGTTCTGGCGCAGGGGCCGCTGCCGATGGGGCTGACCATCTGCTATGACATGCGCTTTGCGGCGCTGTATCGGCGGCTGGCGCTTGCGGGGGCGCGGCTGCTGACGGTGCCCTCGGCTTTTCATCCCACCACCGGGGCGGCGCACTGGCATGTGCTGCTGCGCGCCCGCGCCATCGAGACCGGCTGTTTCGTGCTGGCCGCCGCCCAGACCGGCACCCACCCCGCGCCCCACAGCCCCGGGCGCGAGCCTCGCCGCAGCTATGGCCATTCGCTGGCGGTCGCGCCCTGGGGCGAGGTTCTGGCGGACGCCGGCCAGTCGCCGGGGGTGACGCTGGTCGATCTCGACCCCGCCCGCGTGGCCGAGGCCCGCCGCCGCATCCCCGCCTGGCGGCATGAGCCGGTGATCTGGGGACCATGAGCGACGATCTCGACACCATCCCGGCGCTGGCTGCCAGCCTGTTCGCCGAGCTGCTGGCCAGCGAACAGCTGGCAAGGGCGCTGGTCACCCGCAGCCTGCCGGGCGGGATGCAATTGTCGCATTTTTCCGTGCTGAACCTGCTGGCGCACCTGAACGAGGAACGCACTCCCGCCCAGCTGGCCGAGGCGTTCCACGTCAACCGCAGCGCCATGAGCAACACGATTTCCCGGCTGGAGTGGGCGGGCCATGTCCATGTCCGTCCCGACTGGGATGACGCGCGGCGCAAATGGGTGGCGATCAGCCCCGCCGGAAGGGCCGCGCGCGATGCGGCGCTGGCGGCGTTCCTGCCGCGGATATCCGGCATCGTGCGCGACCTGGGCGCGCCCGAGGTGCGCCGCGCCCTGCCCGTCCTGCGCCGCCTGCGCGAGCGGCTTGAGGACGAATCCTGACCCCCTAGCGCCGGCCCCCTAGCGTCGGACTCCGGTCATCAGGTAGTTCACCGCCAGGTCGCGGCTGGACAGCGACCAGCGGAACCCCAGCGGGTTGAAGACCATGCCGGCGCGGTCCACCACCGGCGCGCCGGCGGCATCGAACATCCCGGCCAGTTCATCGGGGCGGATGAAGCGGCGCCAGTCATGGGTGCCGCGCGGCAGCCAGCGCATGATCCATTCCGCCCCCACGATGGCGGCGGCGAAGCTTTGCGGGGTGCGGTTCACGGTCGAGGCGATCAGCAGTCCCCCCGGCCGCAGCAGCCGCGCGCAGGTGGCGATGAACTCGGCGGGGTCGGCGACATGCTCGACGATTTCCAGCGCCAGCACCACGTCGAAGCCGCCTTCGTCGGCCCCCAGCAGCGATTCGGCGGTGGTGGCGCGATAGTCGATTTCCAGCCCCGACTGTTCGGCATGGACCCGGGCGATCTCGATGTTTTCCGCGGCCGCGTCGGCGCCGGTGACCTGCGCCCCCAGCCGCGCCATCGGTTCCGACACCAGCCCGCCGCCGCAGCCGATGTCCAGCAGCCGCAGCCCGTCCAGCGGGCGCAGGCTGGCGCGGTCGCGGGCGAACTCGGCGGCGATCTGGGTGACGATATACTCCAGCCGCAGCGGGTTGAGCATGTGCAGCGGCTTGAACTTGCCGGCGGGGTCCCACCATTCGGCCGCCATCGCCTGGAACTTGGCGACCTCGGCCCGGTCGATGCTGCTGTGCGCGGTGGTCATGCTGCCCTTCTCCTTCGGGGACCGATTGGCGTCGGCCCGGCGCAGGGTGTATAGCGGAAACATGGACCGCTTGGCAGACCGAAACGCCGCATCATCGTCGCAGGGGCGGCTTTATCCGCCGGTCGAGCCTTTCGACCAGCGCCTGATCGCCCGCGACAACGGCCACCTGATCCATGTCGAGCAATGCGGCAACCCCGAGGGGCGGCCGCTGATCGTCCTGCACGGCGGCCCCGGGGGCGGCACCAGCCCGGTGATGCGGCGCTTTTTCGACCCCGGGCATTGGCGGGTGGTGCTGTTCGACCAGCGCGGTTGCGGACGCTCGCGCCCGCAGGCCTCGGTCGTGGCGAATACCACCGCGCATCTGATCTCGGACATCGACGCGATCCGCGATGCGCTGGCGCTGCCGCCGGCGGTGCTGTTCGGGGGGTCGTGGGGTGCGACGCTGGCGCTGGCCTATGCGCAGGCCCGGCCCGACACGGTGTCCGCGCTGGTGCTGAGGGGCGTGTTCCTGGGCCGGCCGGCCGAGCTTGACTGGTTCTATGGCGGCGGCGCGGGGCGGTTCTGGCCCGATCTCTGGGAACGCTTCGTCGCGCCGATCCCGCCCGAGGAACGCGGCGACCTGATCGCCGCCTATCACCGCCGGCTGTTCTGCGGCGACGAGGCGACCGAGACCCGCTATGCCATCCCCTGGCTTGCCTGGGAAAACGCGCTGGCCGGGCTGGACACGCCGGCATCAAGCCATATTCCCCCCGCCTACGCCCGCGCCTTTGCCCGGCTGGAAAACCACTATTTCGCGCATCAGTGCTTTCTCGACCCCGATCAGCTGCTGCGCGACCGCCACCGTATCGAGCATCTGCCGGCAGTCATCGTTCAGGGCCGCTACGACATGGTCTGCCCGCCGCAAAGCGCGTGGGAACTGGCACGCGGCTGGCCGGGGGCACAACTGCGCATGGTCCCTGCCTCGGGGCATGCGCTGACCGAACCCCGCATCGCCGCCGAACTGGTCCGGGTGATGGACGCGATGGCGGCGGCAGGCTGAACTGGCGCCCAGGCCGCGCGGCCGCACCGGGGCTCTGCCCCGGACCCCGGGATACTTAACAACCGCCCGAACGAGGGGACGCCGCGCCGCCCCGTTCTTCCTTGTCCAAATATCCTCCGGGGGTGCGGGGGTGGAAAACCCCCGCTTCGACCGCGCCGCTGAAACCTCAGCTGCCCTTGGGCCTTTGCCGGTCCTTGTGCTTGGCCAGCGCCCCAGTGGGCCGCTTGTTCGAACGGTCCTTGTAGGGGTTCTTGGTGCCCTGATCGCGGAAGTTCAGCCGGATCGGGGTGCCGGGCAGGTCGAAGTCCACCCGCAGCCCGTTGATCAGATAGCGCCGGTAGGCTTCGGGCAACTGGTCGGTATGCGTCGCCATCACCACGAAGCCCGGCGGCCGGGTCTTGACCTGAGTCATGTAGCGCAGGCGGATGCGGCGGCCCCCCGGGGCGGGCGGCGGGTGCGATTCAGTCATCGCGGTCAGCCACTGGTTCAGCCGCGCGGTGGGGACGCGGCGGTTCCAGACCTCATGCGCGCGCAGGATCGCGGCGTGCAGCCGGTCCAGCCCCTTGCCGGTGCGGGCCGAGACCGTGACCAGCGGCGCGCCCTTGAGCTGCGGCAGCAGCCGCTCGAACGCCTCGCGCAGTTCGTTGAGCTTGTGGGGCTTGTCCTCTTCGAGATCCCATTTATTGGCGGCGACCACCACGGCGCGGCCCTCGGTTTCCGCGAAATCGGCGATGCGCAGGTCCTGCTGCTCGAACGGGATCGCCACGTCCAGCAGCACCACCACCACCTCGGCAAAGCGCACCGCGCGCAGGCCGTCGGCAACCGAGAGCTTTTCCACCTTGTCGGTGATCCGGGCCTTTTTCCGCATCCCCGCGGTGTCGAAGATGCGGACCGGAGTCCCCATGAACTCGGACCGCACGGAAATCGAATCGCGGGTGATCCCGGCCTCGGGGCCGGTCAGCAGCCGGTCCTCGCCGATGATCTTGTTGATCAGCGTGGATTTCCCGGCGTTGGGCCGCCCGATCACCGCGATCTGCAAGGGGCGCGCGGCGCTGGGGCGCCAGTCCTCGGCGCCCTCGCCCGATTCGGCCTCGGCCTCGGTCAGCGAGACCTCGACGGCGGGGGCGATCGGGGCGGGGCGTTCGCTTTCGACGGTCTCGGACAGGGGTTTGAGGACGCGGTAAAGATCCTCCATCCCCTCGCCGTGCTCGGCGGAAATCTGCAACGGCTCGCCCAGCCCCAGCGCCCAGCCCTCAGAGGCGCCGGCCTCTCCGGCCGCGCCTTCGGCCTTGTTGGCGGCCAGGATCACATGCTTGGCGCGCTTGCGCAGGATGTCGGCGAAATATTCGTCGGCGGCGGTCACGCCGACGCGGGCGTCGATCACGAACAGGCAGATGTCGGCTTCGTCCACCGCGCGTTCGGTCAGCCGCCGCATCCGGCCTTGCAGGCTGTCGTCCTCGACCATTTCCAGCCCGGCGGAATCGATCACCACAAAGCGCAGGTCACCCAGCCTTGCGTCGCCTTCGCGCAGGTCGCGGGTGACGCCGGGCTGGTCATCGACCAGCGCCAGCCGCTTGCCGACCAGGCGGTTGAACAGGGTGGACTTGCCGACATTCGGGCGTCCGACGATGGCGAGGGTGAAGCTCATCAGCGATAGGCGTGCAGATGGCCGTCCTGGCCGGTGACGTAAAGCGTGCCGCCCGACACGACCGGCGCGGTCGCTGCCCCGCCGGGGATCACGGCCTGCCCCACCAGCGCACCCGAGCGCGGGTCAAAGGCGCGCAGATAGCCGTCGGACGAGGCCACGAACAGCCGCCCCCCCGCCAGCACCGGCCCGTAATGCACATAGATGGCGGCCTGTTTCTTGGTCTTTTGTTCAACGAACAGCGGCATCGGCGTGGCGAAGATGCGCCCGCCGGTCTGCGCGTCCAGCCGCACCAGCTCGGCCTGGTCGTTCACCGCAAAGACCGAGCCGCCGGCCAGCAGCACCGGGCTGTTCGCGCCGTCGCGGCCCGACCACAGCATCGTCCCGGTTTCCCGGTCAAAGGCGTTGATCCGCCCCGAGGACGACCCCGCCAGCACCATGTTCCCCGCGATCACCGGGTCGCCGGTCAGGTCGCGGATAAAGGCGATGGCCCGGCCCAGCCGCGAGCCGGCGACCTGCGCGCTCCAGCGTTCTGCGCCGGTGGCGGCATCGACCGCCAGCAGCTGCCCCGAGGCGAAGGGGAAGATCACCAGCCCCCCGGCCACCGCCGGGGCCGAGCCACCGGCAACCCCCGAGGGCGCGCTGATGCCGGACACCGTCCACAGCACCTTGCCGTCCTCGGCCCGCACTGCCCAGCCAGTCGCGTTGCGCGCGGCGACATAGACCACGCCGCCCGCCGCCGTGGGGGCGCCGCTGACCGGCGCCTCGACGCGCTGGCGCCACAGCACCCGGCCGCTGGCCGCGTCCAGCGCCACCAGCTCGCCATAGCCGGAGGTCACGAACAGCCGGCCCGACTCATAGGAGATACCGCCGCCCGACACCCCGTCGCCGCGTTCGGTCGCGGGGCGCAGGTCGGCGGTCCAGGCGGTGCCGCCCGACAGCGCGGTGGCCACCACCTGCGCGCGGCTGTCCAGCGTAAAGACGCGGCCCCCCGCCACCACCGGGTCGGCGGTGATGCGGTGGCGCTTGTCCGAGGGCTGGCCGATCGGCGCCGACCAGACCGGCTGCAACCCGCTGCCGGCCAGCGCCGCATGGGGCATCAGATGCGCCGCGTTCGCCGCGCGCGTGGTCCATTCGGTCGAGACCGGCGCGGCAAGGTTCAGCGCGGTCGAGGTCACGCCCGGCCCGCCCAGCACCGCCGGGCCTTCGGCCGAGGCGATGTCGCGGGGGTCAAGCCGCTCGCCGGTCAGGATCACCTCACGCGGGGAACAGGCCGCCAGCGCCGCAACGGCGGCCATTGGGGCGATCAGGGGCAGCAGCGCGTTCAGTCTGGACATCTGTGGCTCCGGTGCGGTGCAGGCGGTTGGGGCGGCAGTAGGGCGGGACGGTGGCGGGCAGGAGGGCAT
>JAZIHR010000119.1:0-9315 GCA_036678445.1 Alphaproteobacteria bacterium | reverse complement strand
CGGGGGTGGCGGCGGGCTCCAGCTCCAGTTCCTGCAGTTCGTGCGCGGGGCGGCGCGGGGCGGCCAGCGCCCGGCGGATCAACCCGGGGTCGGCGGGGGCCGGGCCAAAGCCCCAGGCCGCGACCGCATCCCCCATGCCGATGTCGAAGGCCCCGCCCGAGGCGCGCCCGATATCCAGCCCCAGCGCCAGCACCGCCATCAGATGCCCCGGCAGCGCCACCCAGGCATCGGCCGGGGCGGCGTTCAGGCGCATCAGGTCGCTGTCCGCGCGCCAGACGGACATCTGCGCATCCACCTCGTCAACCGCCCGTTGCAGCGCGGCGGCGACCGGGGCCGGATCAAGCCCGGAGGGCGCAAAGAACAGCGCCGACCAGCGCGTGCCCATAACCGGGCCGTTCAGCGCGTGGCGGCGCAGGTCAGAAGATATCTTCGGCATAGCGTCCCTCGGCTTTCAGCAGGGCCGGGGTCATCCCGGCGGGGGCAAGGATATCGGCCAGCGCGGCGCGGACCCCGGCGGCCATGTCGCGACCGCCGCAGACCATCACCTGCGCGCCCTCGCGGATCAGAGCGGCGATCTGGGCCGCGTCGCCGCGCAGCGCATCCTGGACGTAATGCGGATGCGGGCCGCGCGACTGCGCCGTGGTCAGCCCGGCCAGCCGCCGCTGGTCGCGCCAGAGCCCAAGCTCTTCGCGATACAGGAAGTCGCTGTCCACCTGGCGCATCCCGAAGAACAGGTGCACGGGACGGCGCCGGCGGTTGGCGCGGATGAAACCGGCCAGCGGCCCGATGCCGGTGCCCGCGCCGACCAGGATCAGCGGCGCGCGGCCGCGGGGGGCGTGAAAGCCCGGGTTCGGGCGCAGGAACGCCGCGACCCGATCCCCCGGCGCCAGTTCCCACAACTGCCCCGAGCACAGCCCGCCCGGCTGCTTGCGGACCACGATCTCGACGAAGCCGTCGGACGCCCCCGAGGCCAGCGAATAGAACCGCGGCACGGGCGAGCCCTCGGGCAGGATCCCCAGCAGGTCGCCGGCGCGATAGCGGGCAAAGCCGTGCCCGGTCAGCCATTGCCACACGGTCGGGCGCGGGCGGGCAAAGCGCAGGATCGCGGTCGGCGCCTGCACCTCGGCCCCGTAGTCCCGGCGCGACACCAGTTGCAGGCTTTCGGTCGGCGGCACCGCCGGCTGGTGGACCAGATCAAGTTCGATCCCCAGCACCTGGCCAAGATCGCGGCCCCAGCAGGCAAAGTCCTGCGGCGACTGGCGGTCCACCGTGGCCATGGGCAGAAGCTGCGGCCAGCCCTTGGCGCGGGCAGCCTCGGCCACCGCCTCGGCATAGGCGCAATAGGCCGGAAAGCCGCGGTCGCCGAACCCCAGCACCGCCAGCGGCGCGTCCGGCGCCTGCGGCAGGCGGGCCAGCCGGTCAAGAAACCCCTTGGCCGAGGCCGGCGCCACGCCGTCGCCATAAGTCGCAGCCAGCACGATGAACCGCTGCGCCTGCGGATAGCGCGCCGGGTCAAAGCCCGCCATCGGCGCGGCATGGACGTTGTGGCCCGCCCCGGTCAGCGCCGCGTGCAGCGTGGCGGCAAAGCCGCGGGTGGTGCCGCCCTCGCTGCCGACCAGCAGCACCGTATCCGCCCGCGCGGCCGGCGCATTGCCGCGGATGCGCGGGCGGGCGCGTCGCCCGGCCAGCCACAGCATCACCCCTGTCCACGCCATCGCCGGCACGCCCAGCGCCATCAGCCCCAGCGCAAGCCCCAGCACCGCCGCCCCGCGCCCGGTATGCAGCATCACCATGATGTCGGACGCGCGCTGCCACGGCGACAGCGCCGCCCACGACAGCAGCGCGCCATCCCCCTGGTCCAGATAGCCGCTGCCCGCCGCGGTCCTGAGCGTATGCGCATCGCCCGCATCCGCCGGGTCGGCCAGCGACAGGCTGCGCAGATCGGCCACCGGCAAC
This sequence comes from Alphaproteobacteria bacterium, assembly GCA_036678445.1. Lineage (GTDB taxonomy): Bacteria > Pseudomonadota > Alphaproteobacteria > Rhodobacterales > Rhodobacteraceae > Paracoccus. The sequence goes on along the minus strand of JAZIHR010000119.1, from coordinate 7,359 downwards.
TGTTGCAGGGTGGCGATCGCGGCCAGGTCCATGCCGGCCCGGCCGCTGACCTCGGCCGGGAACTCCGGCATGGCGGGGCCGTCCGGCAGCAGCTCGAAGGTCGAGGCGCTCATCCACAGCGCCGTGGCCGAGGACAGCGCCAGCCCCACCACGGCGACGCGGGCGATCTCGACGTGCAGCCGCCCGGCCAGCGGGCCGCGCAACGGCGAGAACCAGTGCCTCCAGCCGCCGACGCGGCGCGCGACCAGCAGGATGCCGGAGCCCGCCAGCAGCAGCATCGCCGCCGCGCCCGCCGCCGCCACGATCCGCCCGGCATCGCCCATGAACAACGAACGGTGCAGCCCGGTCAGCCAGCGTTGCAGCGGGTCGGGATCGGCCGGGGCGACATCAAGCCCGGTGGCCGGGTCGATCACCGCCGATTGCGGCTGGCCGTCGGCGAACCACCACGCGGTGATCTGCCCCGAGGGCGCGCGGCGGATCTGTTCCAGCCCCGGATGGCTGGCGGCGATTCGCCCGGACAATTCGGCCACGGACAGGCCGGCCCCGGCCTGCGGGGCGGCAAGGCGCTCGGCCGCCGGGAACACCGACAGCGCCGCACCCGACAGCGCCAGCAGCGTCACCAGCAGCGCGGCGACCAGCCCCGGCCAGCGATGGAATGCGCGGGTCATGGGAAGAACTTTCTACCGATACGAGAAACTGGCGATGTAGCGCGTGCCTGCCGCGCTGCCCCCGGTCGAGGCGATCGGCACGGCGATCTCTCCGGGGCTGTCGCGCATGTCCTCGACGGCGGCATCGACGTGCAGCACATAGCCCGCGTCGAACAGCGCATCGGCAAGGTCGAGGGTGATTTCCAGCGTGCGCCCCGCGCCGACACTGGCGCCGGTGATGCCGGCGACCTGCGCGGTATCGCCGCCGGTGGCGCGATACCAGCCCGACAGGTGTTCGTAGTATTTCGACTTGCCCCCGGCCATCCACAGGCTGCCCACATAGGCGCCCTGCTTGTCGGTAACGTAAAGCGCCAGGTAAGCCCCGTCGCCGCCATAGTTTTTCATGGTGGTGGTCAGCGTGACCGGGCGCGCCAGCGCCAGCCCGGGCAGCACCAGCGCCGTGGTCACTGCCAATGTCGCCATAAGCGGTTTCATGTTCCTGTGCCTTTCCTTGATCGGGCATTGCCTGATGGCGCCAAACTGGCGACCCAGGCTGAGCCGTTCCTGACGGCGCCGCATTTTCCGCTTCAGGAAACCGTCAGGAACGGCGCCCGCCCGTCAGGGGCGGGGCCCGGAAAGAGGGCCAGAGGCAGGAACAGCCCCCGGAACGGGACCCGAGCCCGCTCTCTGGGCGCCCGGCTGGGCGAGGGTCACATCCCCCGCCGGCCCGGAGTCGCTGCCGCGGGGGGCCCGCAGCAGGCGCATCGCATTCAGGATGACGACCAGCACCGAAAGCTGGTGGATCAGCATGCCCTCGGCCATGTGCACGTTGCCGCTGAACACCCCCGCCATCAGCCCGGCCACCGTCGCCAGCGCGATCACCAGGTTCTGGCGCATGTTGGCCAGCGTGGCGCGCGAAATGGCGATCGCCTCGGGGATCTTGCCCAGGTCGCCGGTCATCAGGGCGATGTCGGCGGTCTCGATCGCCACGTCGCTGCCGGCCGCGCCCATGGCGATGGCGGTGCTGGCGGCGGCCAGCGCGGGGGCGTCGTTGATCCCGTCGCCGATCATGGCGACATGCCAGCCCTCGGCGCGCATCCGGCGGATCAGTTCAAGCTTCTGCTCGGGCAGCAACCCGGCGTGCACCTCGTCAATGCCGACCCGGGCGGCAACGGCCTGCGCGGCCTGCGGCTGGTCGCCGGTCAGCATCACGATGCGGCCGACCCCCGCCTTGCGCAATCGCGCAATCATCGGCGCGGCGCTGGGGCGGGGCTGGTCCGCCAGCCCCAGCAGCCCCGCCAGCTGCCCGTCGACCGCCACCATCACCACGGTCTGCCCGCGCGCCAGCAGTCCGGCCAGCGCGGCCGCGGCCTCGGGCGCGACGGGAACCCCAAGCCGGTCGATCAGCCGGCGGTTGCCGGCGGCGATCTGGTGCCCGTCGTGGGTGGCGACGATCCCCATGCCGGCGATTTCCTCGACATGCCCGGCGGTGGGCACCGGGCCAAGCGCCTGCGCGGCCTCGATGACCGGGCGGCCCAGCGGGTGGTCCGAGCCGGCCTCGGCGATGGCGGCACGGACCAGCACGCGGTCGCGGTCGTGGCCGGCCAGGGCCACGACCTCGATCAGCCGGGGCTTGCCCTCGGTCAGGGTGCCGGTCTTGTCCAGCGCCACCGCGTCGATGCGGCCCGCCTGTTCCAGGTGCTGCCCGCCCTTGATGAGGATCCCCGAGCGCGCCGCCCGGCCGATCCCCGCCACGATGGACACGGGGGTCGAGATCACCAGCGCGCCGGGACAGCCGACGACCAGCAGCGTCAGCGCCAGCCGGATGTCGCCGGTCACCACCCCGGCCACGGCGGCAAGCCCCATGATCGCCGGGGTATACCACCGTGCAAAACGCTCGATCAGGCGCTGGGTGGGGGCCTTTTCTTCCTGCGCCTGCTCGACCCGCTGCACGATGCGCGCCAGCGTGGTGTCGGCGCCGACATGGATGGCGCGGATATGCAGGGCGCCGTTTTCGGCGATGGTGCCGGTATAGACCGGGCTGCCAGAGGTCTTTTCCACCGGGATCGCCTCGCCGGTGATGGCGGCCTCGGACACGGCGGCGCTGCCCTGGATCACCTCTCCGTCCACGGGGATGCGCTGCCCGGCCCGGACCAGCACGGTGTCGCCGGGGACCACCGCGGCGGCCGCGATCTCGGCCGGCTGGCCGTCCCGCAGCACGGTGGCCGTGGCGGGCGCCGCGTCGATCAGCGCCTTCAGCGCGCCGCGAGTCTGGCGCAGGGTCCGCGCCTCAAGCCACGAGCCGAAGATGAACAGAAAGGTGACGGCCGCGGCTTCCCAGTATTCGCCGATCGCCAGCGCGCCGGCGGCGGCGACGGTGACCAGCAGCTCGATGCCGATCTGCCGCTGCCACAGCGCCCGCAGGGCACGAAGCGCGATGTCCGAGCCGGCCAGAACCGCGGCGGCGACCATCGCGGCCGACCAGACGCCGTTGGCGCCGAAGCCATGGCGGGCGACAAGCGCCAGCACGATCAGCGCCCCGCTGGCAATGGTCAGTATCAGCCGGCGCCGTGCCGGATGGGCAAGGCCGGCGGCCAGGTCCTTCAACATGGGAAACCCCCTTTCCGCGGCCTCGGCGGCCCGGCGCGGCGGCCGGGGCGGCGGGCCGGCTGCGATGATGTCTCAGAACGCCGAGGGGCGGGATTCATAGCCGGCCAGGCGCACCACCCTGACCAGCCCCTCGACCGGGATGGTGGCGGGGTCGTGCTCGATCTCGATCCGGCCGGTGCTGAAATGCACCTTGGCGCGCGCGACGCCGGGCGTGGCCCCCAGTGCCTTTTCCAGCTTGGAAACGCAGGAGGGGCAGGAAAACTCGTCGCTGCGCAGAATGGTCGTGGTGGTCATGGCAGGTTCCCTTTCACTGGCAGGCGCCGGAAACCCGGCGGCCATTGCTTGCCGTATCAGGATATGCTGTCCCTGAAGGAACAGAATGCCCGATCCGGGAAAGGAGTCATTGCATGAATGCACAGGTGCAGGATTGGGACGACCTGCGGCTGTTCCTGGCCGTGGCGCGGGCGGGGTCGCTATCGGGCGCGGCGCGGGCGCTTGGGGTGACGCACTCGACCGTCTTTCGCCGCATCGGCGCCTTTGAGCAGCGGCTGGGCGTGCGGCTGTTCGACCGCCTGCCGGGCGGCTACGCCCTGACCGCGGCGGGCGAGGAAATGCGCGCCTCGGTCCTGCGGATCGAGGACGAGGTCGCCGCGCTGGCGCGCAAGGTCGTGGGGCAGGACCAGCGGCCCGGCGGGACTATCCGCATCACCACCACCGACATGCTGGCCGTGGGGGTGCTGCCCCGGCATCTGGCCGCGTTCCGCACCCGGTGGCCGGGAATCGAGATCGAGGTCATCATCGCCGACACGGTATTCGACCTGACCCGGCGCGAGGCCGACGTGGCGCTGCGCATCGGCAACCCGGCGCAGGAAACGCTGGTCGGGCGGCGGGTCGGGCGGCTGGGGTTTGCGGTCTACGGCCCGGCCGGGGCGCAAAGACCGGGCGATCCGGCCCGCGACGACTGGGTTGGATACGGCACCGCGCATGGGCCGCTCAGCCGCAATCTCATGCGCTGGTGGCCGGGGATGCGGCAGGTGCTGCGGACGAACTCGATCAACGCGGCCCATGCGGCGGCGCGGGCGGGGATCGGGCTGGCGGCCCTGCCCTGTGCGATTGCCGACCCCGACCCCGCGCTGGCCCGGGTTGCGTCCCTGCCGCAGGACTTTGCGCTGGACCTGTGGCTGCTGACCCACGCCGATCTGCGCCATACCGCACGCATCCGCATTTTCATGGATTTCATGGCCGCGGCGCTGGCCGACGACGCCGCGCTGCTGGAGGGGCGCCGCCCGGACCGTCCCGCCTCTGGCCTGTAAGGCGAAACCGGCCGGGGCCCAAAGGCCCTGGCCGGGGTGCCTGGTCCTGCGATGCCTGCGTTCCTGCGGTCGTCCCCTGCGATGCCCTCTCCTGCCGGTGCCGGGACCACAGGCTCATCTGACCGTCGCCGCCGGCGGCGCGCCGTTGCCGAAGATCCCCCCTGCCGGAGGGGTGGACGGAACAGGCACCCCGGGGCCAGCGCCCTGCTGCTGAAGGTCCTGCCGGGGATCGCGCTGCCGGTCCCTTTGCCGGTCCCGGCGGTCGTCGTCGCTGCCCTTGCGCTTCCACTTGACGATTTCCAGCGTCTCGGGGTCCAGCTTGGCCTTGAACCGCACGCCTTCGGCGTTCACGCCCCTGACCTCGTAGCAGCCATCGTCGATCTTGATCCGATCGACCTGCCAGCCCCGCGTCTGCGCCATCTGCTGCACCGCGGCGCGCGGCTGCCAGCGATCCATCGGGACCTGGCAGTCGTCATCCGCGAACGCGGCGCCGGCACTGGCCAGCCCCGCAATCACGGCCATCGTCAGAACCCGCTTCCTCATTGTCTTTCCCCTTGCCGTAGCTCATCTGTTCCAGAGAATGGCACCTGTTCCTGACAGCACACTGACAGGCAGGTTGCAGCAACGTCAGTATCCCGTCAGCCGCACCGCAGGGAAACATGCCGCGGGCGCAGGCGGGGGGACAAGAAGGCGGCGGACAAAAGGCGGAGACATGCGGATCCTGCTGGTCGAGGACGACACCATCCTGGGCGCCGCGGTGCGCGATCACATCACCGCGGACGGTCATTCGGCCGACTGGGTGACCCGGCTGGACGAGGCGGGCGAACATCTGGCCGCGGTGCCCTATGACCTGGTGCTGCTGGACCTGATGCTGCCGGACGGGCGCGGCATCGGCTTTCTGCGCGGGATGCGCGCGCGGGGGGATGCGACCCCGGTCATCATCCTGACCGCGCTCGACCAGATCTCGGACCGGATCGAGGGGCTGAACGCGGGCGCCGACGACTACCTGACCAAGCCTTTCGACCTGGCCGAGCTGTCGGCGCGGCTGGCCGCCGTCGCGCGGCGCTATGCCGGCAACCCCAACCCGCTGGTGGAACTGGGCGAACTGCAAATCGACCTGGCGACGCGCGGCGTCTGGCGGGCCGGCAAGCGCATCGACCTGACCGCGCGTGAATGGGCGCTGTTCGAGGCGCTGTTGCAGCATCCCGGGCAGATCCTGTCCAAGGGGCAGCTTGAAGACCGGCTTTACGCCTTTGGCGCCGAGGTCGAAAGCAACACCATCGAGGTTCATGTCAGCCGGCTGCGCAAGAAACTGGGCGCCAGCGTGATCGAGACGATGCGCGGGCTGGGCTACCGGCTGGGGGACGGGCGGTGAGGATGCCGGCCAGCCTTCAGGGGCGGCTGGCGCTGTGGCTGACGCTGGGCGCGGTGGCGCTGTGGGGGCTGGCGGTGGCGGTGGCCGGCCAGCAGCTGCGCCGCGAGATGGGCGCGGTCTTCGACAGCGCACTGGAAGAAACCGGACAGCGCCTGCTGCCGCTTGCCGTGCTGGAAATCGTCGATCGCGACGAGGACGAGGACGACGGCAGCGACGGGAACGCAAGCGCGGATGACGCGGACACCTGGGACACCGGCGGCAGCACCCGTGCGCAAAGCATCGCCACCCTGCGCGCCCACGACGAATATTTCACCTATCTGGTGCGCGACGCGGCGGGGCAGGTGCTCATGCGCTCGCACCAGGCGGAGCCGGGGGTGTTTCCGCCCTATACGGGCATGGGGTTTTCCGACACTCTGACCCACCGCATCTATTCCGACGCGGCCCTGCAAGGCACGATCACCATTTCCGTGGCCGAGCCGCTGGCCCATCGCCGCCAGACTGAGCGCACGCTGCTGGTCCGGCTGGCGCTGCCGCTGATCCTGATCGTGCCGTTCAGCCTGGCCGGGGTGTGGCTGGCGGTGCGCACCGCCATGGGGCCGGTGCAGCGGTTCAGCGCCGGGATCGAGGCGCGCGGCGGGGCCGACCTGTCGCCGATCGCCACCAAGGGCCTGCCGACTGAATTCCAGCCCAATGCGCGCGCCGTCAATCGCCTGCTGGAACGGCTGCGCAACACGCTGGAGGCCGAGCGCAGCTTTACCGCCAATTCGGCGCACGAGCTGCGCACCCCCATCGCCGCGGCGCTGGCGCAGGTGCAGCGGCTGGTGATCGAGGCCCCCGACGAACCCACCCGCGCCCGCGCCCGCCAGGTTGAAACCGCGCTGCAACGGCTGGCGCGGCTGTCGGAAAAGCTGATGCAGCTGGCCCGCGCCGAGGGCGGGCGCCTACAGGCCGGGGCGCCGGCGGACCTGGTTCCGGTCCTGCGCCTGCTGGCGGCCGAAATGGGCCGCGACCCCGCGCATCCCGTCGCGCTAAGCCTGCCGGACGCCCCGGTCATGGCACGGATCGACCCCGATGCCTTTGCGATTCTTGCCCGCAACCTGATCGAGAACGCGCAGCGACACGGCAACGGCGGGGAGGGCGACAGCCCCGAGCCGGTGCGGGTCTCGCTGTCCGGCGACGGGATCCTGCGGGTCGCCAACGGCGGGGCGGTGGTGCCTGCCGACCAGCTTTCCCGCCTGCTGCGCCCGTTCGAGCGCGGCGCGACCAGCGCCGGGGGCAGCGGGCTTGGGCTTGCCATCACGCAGGCCATCGCCCACGGCAGCGGCGGCACCCTTGAACTGCGGTCGCCGGCAAGCGGGCGCGCGGACGGGTTCGAGGCGGTGTTCGCGGCCGGCCCCATCGCCGGCACCGGGAC